>NZ_JAMYLU010000004.1:0-388099 GCF_040318135.1 Mesorhizobium sp. M1295 | reverse complement strand
CCGCAAAGCGAACAACCGCCGCAACCCCGCCGCCGCAAGCTTTTGCTCATGACTGCGCAACAGGTCCACAAGGGGAGAAGGGAAGAACCAGGCAGCGTCGATCAGGAGCGCGGCCTGGTCTTCTGCGGATCGTAGTGGGCAATGGCGACGACGCGCGCCGGCAGCCGCTTGCTGTGGCCGTCGAGCTTGCCGATCTCGACCTCGGTGCCAATCGCCGAATGCGCGACGTCGAGCCTGGCCAGCGCGATATTCTTGTTCAGCACCGGCGAACGCATGCCGGAGGTGACGACGCCGACCTGGGCGCGGCCGACATGCACGCAATCGCCGTGGCCGACCGCGACATTGGCGTCGATGTCGAGGCCGACCAGCTTCTTCTGGGGGTTTTCCTTGCGGCGGATCAGCGCCTCGCGGCCGATGAAATCGTCGGTCTTGGTCTTTAGCGGCACGGTGAAGCCGATGCCGGCCTCGAAGGGGTCGGTCTGGTCGGAGAACTCGTAGCCGGCAAAGATCAGCCCGGCCTCGATGCGCACCATGTCGAGCGCTTGCAGCCCCATCGGCTTCAGGCCGTGCGGCTGGCCGGCCTCCCAGATGGCGTCGAACACCTTTTCGGCGTCGCGCGGATGGCACCAGATCTCGTAGCCGAGCTCGCCGGTGTAACCGGTGCGCGAAACGACGACCGGAATGCCGTTGCCGCCGCCGATGCGGGCGACGGCAAAGCGGAACCACTCGAGCTCGTCGATCGACGGCTGCAGCGGCGAGGTCCAGATGATCTGCCTGAGAATGTCGCGGCTTTTCGGTCCCTGCACGGCGACATTGTGCATCTGGTCGGTCGATGAACGCACCAGCACGGTAAGGCCGAGTTTCGTCGCCGTTTCGCGCAGCCATTCGCCGGATAGATCGTCGCCGCCAACCCAGCGGAAATTATCCTTGCCGAGCCGAAGCAGCGTGCCGTCGTCGATCATGCCGCCATGCTCATAGCACATGGCGGAATAGACGACCTGGCCGACGCCGAGCTTCCTGATGTCGCGGGTCAGCGTGTATTGCAGCAGCGCTTCCGAATCCGGGCCGGTGATCTCGAACTTGCGCAGCGGCGACAGGTCCATGATCACTGCATCCTGCCGGCAGGTCCAGTATTCGCCGATCGGGCCTTGCTTGGCGAAGGAATTGGCCAGCCAATAACCCTTGTACTCGACGAAGTTGCGGGTGTGCTTGGCAAAGCTCGAATGAAAGGCGGTCTCGCGGGTCATTTTCGGTTCCGAATCGGGCGTCATGCGTCTGGCGATCGCTCGCGAGAATTTGTGCTGGCCGGAATAGGTCCGCACATGGATGTCGGTCGGGTTCCAGCCATTGGCCGGCGTCGTATCGTCGGGGCAGGCGGACGAGACGCAGACGATGTCGGTCAGCGCCCGCAGCAGCACATAGTCGCCCGGCCGCGACCACGGCTCGTCGGAAACCACGACGCCATACGCGTCGATGGCCGTGTTGAAGAAGAAGTTGATCGCCATCCAGCCGGCGCGGGGCGTCACGCCCTTGTCGGCCAGCGCGCGGTTGAAATTCTCCGAGCAGTTGGGATGGCCGGGATAGCCGATGTCGTCGTAATATTTGGCAGCGCAGGCGAGCGCGAATGCATCGTGGCGGCCGCAAGTGTCCTGGATAACCTCGACCAGCGGCTCCATGTCCTGGTCATAATATTTCGAGTGCAGCCCGGGCATCGGATAGCTCGAACCCATCAGCGTGCGCGTCGTCGTCACGTCGAGCGGATGATCGCGGCCCTTGTCCAGCTTGCGCGCCGAAAAGCACTGGAAGTCGGTGCATTGGCGCCCGTCGACATCGATGATCTGCAGATAGTCGCCGGCTTTGACGAAATAGGCTTCCGCCGTCGCCGAATGGACGCGCAGATCGAGCACCGGATCGGCCAGCGGGTCGGCAAGCCGCGACTTCGCAGCTGGACGGATCGTGGCGCGGCGCAGGATGACGCTGAGCGGCGTTGCGGTATCGTGGCCGTCGACCAGCATCGGACCGCCGGGTGCAGCGACGAGCATCGAGCCGTCGCGGGCGATCGCAAAGCTCTGTTCGGTGCCGGCAGGGGTGGAGCCGCCGAAGACGCGGACCGCCTTTGCCTGATCTAGCTGTACCTGGCGACGTTCGAGGCCTCGGCGCAAGGAAGCGAGGCTATCGTCGCTATCGGCCAGCAGCGCCTTAATGCCGGCGGCATTGCTGTTCGATTTTTCGCCGAGAATACCGGGATCGGTTACGCCGGTGCTGTCCCATACCAGCAGCTCGCAGGCCTGCCCGCCCTCGATATTGCGCACAGTGATGCTGTCGCCGGCCTCGACCTCGATCAGCACCGCGCCATTGCCCTGAACCGAATAGCGCTCCATCCCGGCCGGCAGCGCGATCTGGCCTGGCCGCAGGATCAGACTCGGCCGGGGCGGTCCGGCGGCGATTACGGGGTAGGGCGACTGGCTCATCTCAACCCTGGTTTCGAGAAACAAGTTTGCCTGTGCGTGAAATTATTTTAGCGGGAAGAATAGGGCAGAAGAGCCGGAGTTGGCAAGGTGAAGGTGGCACAAGCTCCCCCTTCTCCCCTTGGGGAGAAGGGGTCGCCGAAGGCGACGGATGAGGGGTGTTCCAGGGAACGCCAGCCTCTCACTCCGCTGGAACACCCCTCATCCGTCTCGGCGCTGCGCGCCGATCCACCGCCCTGGGGCGAGCCACGGGTCTCGTCCCGTCCTTCGGACCCCACAAGGGGAGAAGGGAAGACGCGCCAAGGCTATGCCAATTCCTCGGAATGCCGGATATCGACGCCATACTCCGCGGCGGCATCGAGCATCGTGTGCCACAGGCTCCCGGCAAACGTCGCGAACACCAGGAGATTGAACACCGCCTGTCCATCCGGCCAGTCATTGCCGCGCCAGAGATTGATGCTGGTGTGATCGACCGATGTTGCGGCGGCGGTGCCGACCGGAAATGCCGCCGGGTGCAGGTCTAGTGAAGACAATTTGGCCAGCATCGAGCGCGCTTTTTCTCCCGAAACGCTGATCAGGACGCGCGCATGCGACTGGTCCGATAGCGAGGCGGATTGCGAGAACGCCTGGCTCAGCGGTTCGATCGCGTGCTTGCCGGCATTGGACAGGACGAGGAACTGATCCGGTCCCGACCAGATCAGCGTAGCGTCGGGAACTCGGACCGCCTTGGGCGTTTCCGGTGCGGCAACGCCGAAACGGGCCTGGGCAGCTTTTGCCAGCTCCGCCGTTTTGCCGCGCCGCGCCATCACCTGGATCAGGTCGAAATTGCGGATTTCCGTCAGCCAAACGCCGGCCTCGGTGCCGCGCGCGCCATGGGCGCCGACGACGAGCGCGTGCTCCAGCGGACTGCGGGCAATCCAGGAAAACTCAGCCACGCTGGCGCCCTCCATCCGGATCGTAGAAGACCGGGCTGCACAGCTCGACATCGTAGTCTTCGCCGCGCAGCGGGTCATGCGTATGGACGATCTCGCCGATGCGCTCGCGGCCGCATTCGACCAGGCCAAGCCCGATCCACTGGTCGAGCGTCGGCGAGAAGCAGACCGAGGTGACGTAGCCCTGGTCGTTGTCGGGACCGGGTGTCTTGTCCTTCGGAATGATATGCGCGCCGGAACGCAGGCGGCTTGCCTTATCCGTCGGCTTGATGCCGACCACGACCTGCCGGTCCGGGGCGACCAGCGCCTCGCGCCCGGCCATGACGCGGCCGATAAAATCCTTCTTGGTCGACATCATCTTGCCGAGGCCTAGGTCGGCGGCCGTCGTCGTGCCGTTCAGCTCCGGCCCGGCGACATGGCCCTTTTCGATGCGCATGACGCCGAGCGCCTCGGTGCCGTAGGGCGTAACGCCGAATGGCTTCCCGGCCAGCATCAAATTGCGCACCAGCGCGTCGCCGTAACGGGCGGGAACCGAAATCTCGAACGCCATCTCACCGGAGAACGAGATGCGGAACAGCCGTGCCCTGGTGCCGCCGCGAAGCGATACCTCGCGCGCCCCCATGAACGGAAAACCTTCATTCGACAGATCCTCGGCCGGATCGACGATTTCCCGGAGCAGGTCCCGGGTCCTAGGTCCAGCGATCGAGAATTGCGCCCACTGGTCAGAGACGGAGGTGAGCTGGACGTCGAGCTCAGGAAATAGCACCTGCCGGCAGAATTCGAGATGCTGCATCACCAGCCCGGCCTTGGCGGTGGTGGTGGTCAGGAAATAATGGTCCTCGGCCAGCCGCGAGGTGGTGCCGTCGTCATAGACGATGCCGTCCTCGCGCAGCATCAGCCCGTAGCGGGCTTTTCCCACGGCAAGACTGGAGAAGGTGTTGATGTAGACGCGGTCGAGGAAAGCGCCGGCGTCCGGGCCGTGCACGTCGATCTTGCCGAGCGTCGAGACGTCGCAGAAGCCGACGCCGGAGCGCACCGCCTTGACCTCGCGCGTCACCGATTCCAGCCAGTCCTTTTCGCCGGCGCGCGGATACCATTGCGCGCGCTTCCACAGGCCGGTGTCGACGAACACCGCGCCCTGTTCGGCTGCCCAGTGATGCGACGGCGTCAGCCTCGTCGCATGGAAGTTCTCGTCGCGATGATGGCCGGCGAAGGCGCCGATAGCGACCGGCACATAGGGCGGGCGGTAGATCGTCGTGCCGGTCTCGGGAATGGATTTGCCTGACAACGTAGCCATGATGGCGAGGCCGGCGACGTTCGAGGTCTTGCCCTGGTCGGTGGCCATGCCGAGCGTCGTATAGCGCTTCAGATGCTCGACCGATTCGAAACCCTCGCGCTGCGCCAGTTCGATGTCGGACGCCGTGACATCGTGCTGGTAGTCGACAAAGGCTTTGCCCTTGCCGGCGACATGCCAGAGCGACGTCAGCGAAAACGCCTCATCGTCGGCGACCGGCGGCGTGCCGGCATTGCCGCTGCGCCCGGCACTCTGTGCTGCCGCCGCTCCTGCGGCAAAGCCCTGGCGCAGGCAGTCGCCCAGCCCGAAGGCGCCGTTGGCGGCGCCTGCGGCCATCATGCCCGGAGGCGCACCGTCCGGGACGAAGGCTGCGATGTCGTCCTGCCATTTCGGCCGGCCGCGATGGTAGGAGGTCAGCCCGACCGCCGGATTCCAGCCGCCGGAGACGGCAAGCCCGTCGGCTTCGACTTCCGCCCGTGCGCCGCCGGTCAGCGAGATCGCGATTTTCCGGACGCCGGCCTTGCCGCCTTCGACCCCGTTGACCGAGCCGCTGAGCACCGGAAAGCCGGCCTTGGCGGCGAGCGCGCGATGTGCGGCGGAGACGTCCGGGCGCGCATCGACGACCGCCGCGATCTGCAATCCGGCGGCGAGCGCGGTCTCGACCGTGCGCCAGCCATCCGCATTGTTGGTGGACAGCGCGATCCTCTTTGCCGGCGCCGCCGCGTAGCGCGCGACATAGGTCCGCATCGCCGAAGCCATCATCACGCCGGGCGTGTCGTTGCCGGCAAACACGATCGGCCGCTCGATGGCGCCGGCGGCAACGACGCAGCGCCTAGCCACGATCCGCCATAGCCTTTGGCGCACTTGGTGCTCTGGCGGGGAGGGCAGGTGGTCATTGACCCGCTCGATCGCGCCATAGGTGCCGCCATCATAGACGCCGAACAATGTCGTGCGGTTCATGATGCGGATATCGGGGAGTGCTGCGAGTTCGGCCAGCGTGCGCGAAATCCATTCGGCCGCCGGCAGGCTGTCGATGGTGCCGCCGTCGGCAAGCAGACGGCCGCCGAACGCAAAATCTTCCTCGCACAGGATGACACGGGCGCCGCTGCGCCCGGCCGCCAATGCCGCCGCGAGCCCGGCCGGGCCAGAGCCGGCGATCAGCACGTCGCAATGCGCCCACGCCTTGTCGTAATGGTCGGGATCGGCGACGCCGGCGGCGCGGCCGAGACCGGCGGCTCGGCGGATCGCCGGTTCGTAGACCGCTTCCCAGAATTTCGCCGGCCACATGAAGGTCTTGTAGTAGAAGCCGGCGACGAAGATCGGCGCAAACAGCTGGTTGACCGCCATCAGATCGTGGCGCAGCGACGGCCAGCGGTTCTGGCTGGCGGCCTCGAGCCCGTCGTAAAGTTCGGCCGTGGTCGCCTTGGTGTTCGGCTCGCGCCGCGCTCCGCTGCGCAGTTCGACCAGCGCGTTGGGCTCCTCCGACCCGGCGGTCAGGATGCCGCGCGGGCGATGGTATTTGAACGATCGGCCGATCAACTTGACGCCATTGGCAATCAGCGCCGAGGCCAGCGTGTCGCCTTGGAAGCCGGCAAAGCTCTTGCCGTCGAAGCGGAAGCTCAGCGGCGCGGCGCGATCGATGAGACCGCCGCTCTCCAGCCGGTGTGTCTGCGCAGGGCCAACCATCAGGCGCCCACCTTGGCGGCGCCAACGCCCGCAGCCGGCTCGACCGACGAAATCTCGTGCGTCAGCGTGTTGCGGGCGACCTTCAGCCAGGCCCGGCAGCCGCCGCCATGATACCAGTATTCGCTCATCGGCCCGGCGACATTGTCGCGCAGATAGACATAGTCGAAGACCTCGTCTTCGGAGGAGCCGGCCGCCGGACGCACCGGCCTGGCGTCGCCCAGATAGGTGAACTCGCCGAGTTCGCGTTCGCCGCAGAAGGGACAGACAATGCGCATGCTCTTCAGCCAGCCTTCAATGCAGGTTCGGTTGGGCGCCCTGGCCCTTTTCGTCGATCATCGCACCTCGCCGGAAGCGGTCGAGGCGGAAGCGCGCCGCCTCCTTGTGCGGCTCGTCGCGCGCCAGAAGATGGGCAAAGACCAAGCCGGAGCCGGGCGTCGCCTTGAAGCCGCCATAGCACCAGCCGGCATTGAGATAGAGCCCGTCGACCGGCGTCTTGTCGATGATCGGCGAGCCGTCCATCGACATGTCCATGATGCCGCCCCACTGGCGCAGCAGCCGCACGCGGCCGATCATCGGCATCAGCGCCATGCCGCCCTCGCAGACGTCCTCCATGACAGGCAGATTGCCGCGCTGGGCGTAGGAATTGTAGCCGTCGATGTCGCCGCCGAAGACCAGGCCGCCCTTGTCGGACTGGCTGACGTAGAAATGGCCGGCGCCGAAGGTCATGACATTGGGGATCAGCGGCTTGATCGCCTCCGAGACGAAGGCCTGCAGCACATGGCTTTCGATCGGCAGCCGCATGCCGGCCATCGCCGCGACGCGCGACGAGGAGCCGGCGACCGCCATGCCGACCTTGGCCGCACCGATCTTGCCGCGGCTCGTCTCGACGCCGGTCACCTTGCCGTTGCCGTCGCGGACAAAGCCGGTCACCTCGCAATTCTGGATGATGTCGACGCCGAGCGCGCTCGCCGCATGCGCATAGCCCCAGACCACGGCGTCGTGGCGTGCCGTGCCGCCGCGTCGCTGCAAAAGCCCGCCCTGCACCGGAAAGCGCGCATTGTCGAAGTTCAGGAACGGCATCATCTTCCTGACCGCCGCCAGATCGAGCAGTTCGGCATCGATGCCGTTGATGCGCATGGTGTTGCCGCGCCGTGCGTAGGCGTCGCGCTGCGCGTCGGAATGGTAGAGATTGATGACGCCGCGCTGGCTGACCATGGTGTTGTAGTTGAGGTCCTGCTCCATACGTTCCCACAGCTTCATCGAAAGCTCGTAGAAGCCGGTATTGCCGGGCAGCCCGTAATTGGAGCGGATGATGGTGGTGTTGCGGCCGGCATTGCCGGAGCCGATCCAGCCTTTTTCCAGCACCGCGACATTCCTGATGCCGTACTCGCTGGCGAGGAACCATGCCGTCGCCAGTCCATGGCCGCCGCCGCCGATGATCACCACGTCGTAGTGGCTCTTCGGGCTGGCGTCGCGCCAGGTACGCTGCCAGTTTTTATGGCCGGAAAATGCCGCCCGGGCGAGGGAGAAGATCGAGTATTTCATGAACCTGTTTCGCGCCGGGCGTGCAACAATTCCGGATCAGATGTCGAGCGTGTGGTCGCGCTCCCACTGGGTGAAGTGGGAAGCATAGGAATTCCATTCCTGTTGCTTGAGCTTTAGATAGGCCGACGAGAATTCCTCACCCAGCGCCGCCTTGAGCGATTTGTCGTTGTCGAACTCGCGCAATGCGTCGAGCAGGTTGAGCGGCAGCTTCGGCGCCCCTTCGACCGTATGGCCGAACTGGTACATGTCGATGTCGTAGCGCCGGCCGGGATCGGCCTTCGAGCGGACACCGTCGAGCCCGGCGGCGATGATCACGGCCTGCAGCAGATAGGGGTTTGCCGCGCCGTCGGGCAGGCGCAGCTCGAAGCGGCCGGGGCCGGGCACGCGCACCATGTGGGTGCGGTTGTTGCCGGTCCAGGTCACGGTGTTCGGCGCCCAGGTGGCGCCGGAGATGGTGCGCGGTGCGTTGATGCGCTTGTAGGAATTGACCGTCGGGTTGGTGATGGCGGCCAGCGCGGAAGCATGTTTCATGATGCCGCCGAGGAAATTCCTGCCCTTGGCCGACAGGCCGAGTTCCATCGCATTATCGGCAAAGACATTGGTCTTGCCGTCCCTGTCCCAAACCGAGATGTGGGCATGGCAGCCATTGCCGGTCAGGCCCTGGAACGGCTTCGGCATGAAGGTCGCGCGCAGGCCGTGCTTTTCCGCAACGGATTTCACCATGAATTTGAAGAAGGAATGCTTGTCGGCGGTCGCCAGAGCATCGTCGAAGGCCCAGTTCATCTCGAACTGGCCGTTGGCGTCCTCATGGTCGTTCTGGTAGGCGCCCCAGCCGAGCGCCAGCATATGGTCGCAGATCTCGGCGATGACGTCGTAGCGGCGCATCACCGCCTGCTGGTCGTAGCAGGGCTTCGACGCCGTGTCGTATTCGTCGGAAATCGTCTTGCCGTCCGGCGAGATCAGGAAGAACTCGGCCTCGACGCCGGTCTTGATGTGCATGCCGTCGCCGGCGGCCTCGGCGATCAGCCGCTTCAGCGTGTTGCGCGGCGCCTGCTCGACCGATTTGTCGTCCATCATGCAGTTGGCGGCGACCCAGGCGACTTCGGGCTTCCACGGCAACTGGATCACCGAATCCGGATCCGGCACGGCCAGCATGTCGGGATGCGCCGGCGTCAGGTCGAGCCAGGTAGCAAAGCCGGCAAAGCCGGCGCCGTCCCGCTGCATGTCGGCGATCGCCTGCGCCGGCACCAGCTTGGCACGCTGCCCGCCGAACAGGTCGGTGTAGGATATCATGAAATATTTGACGCCCTTCTCCTTGGCGAAGGCGGCGAGATCGTTCCCCATTATAATTCCTCGCTTACTGGCATTTTGATTTGTCTTAGAAGCCGTTCTTGCCCGGTATCCAGTTGGTGCCGGTCAGCGGCACGCCGGCCATGGCGGCGGCTTCGATCGTCAAGGCGACAAGATCCTCGGGCTCGAGGTTGTGCAGGCTGTTCTTGCCGCAGGCGCGGGCGATTGTCTGAGCCTCAAGTGTCATTACCTTAAGATAGTTCGCCAGCCGTCGTCCGGCCGCAATCGGATCGACCCGTTTCATTAGCTCGGGATCCTGCGTGGTGATGCCGGCCGGGTCGCGTCCCTCATGCCAGTCGTCATAGGCGCCGGCGGTGGTGCCGAGCTCGTTGTATTCCGCTTCCCAGCGCGGGTCATTGTCGCCGAGCGCGACAAGCGCTGCCGTGCCGATCGACACCGCGTCGACGCCGAGCGCCAGCGCCTTGGCGACGTCGGCGCCGTTGCGTATGCCGCCGGAGACGATCAGCTGCACCTTGCGGTGCATGCCGAGATCCTGCAGCGCCTGCACAGCCGGCCTGATGCAGGCAAGCGTCGGCTGGCCGACATTTTCGATGAACACTTCCTGGGTTGCCGCCGTGCCGCCCTGCATGCCGTCGACGACGACGACATCGGCGCCCGATTTCACGGCAAGCGCGGTATCATAATAGGGCCGCGCGCCGCCGACCTTGACGTAGATCGGCTTTTCCCAATCGGTGATTTCGCGCAGTTCGAGGATCTTGATCTCGAGGTCGTCCGGCCCGGTCCAGTCGGGGTGGCGCGAGGCCGAGCGCTGGTCGATGCCTTTCGGCAGCGTGCGCATTTCGGCAACGCGGTCGGAAATCTTCTGGCCGAGCAGCATGCCGCCGCCCCCGGGCTTGGCGCCCTGGCCGACGACCACCTCGATCGCATCGGCGCGGCGCAGATCGCGCGGGTTCATGCCGTAGCGCGACGGCAGGTACTGGTAAACCAGCGTCTTCGAATGGCCGCGCTCTTCCTCGGTCATGCCGCCGTCGCCGGTGGTGGTCGAGGTGCCGGACAGCGTCGCGCCGCGGCCGAGCGCTTCCTTGGCCGGACCGGACAGCGAGCCGAAGCTCATGCCAGCAATGGTGATCGGGATCTTCAGCTCGATCGGTTTCTTCGCATAGCGCGAACCGAGCACGACGCTGGTGTCGCAGCGCTCGCGATAGCCTTCGAGCGGATAGCGCGAGATCGAAGCGCCGAGGAACAGAAGGTCGTCGAAATGCGGAAGCTTGCGCTTGGCGCCGGCGCCCCTGATATCATAGATGCCGGTCGCCGCGGCGCGGCGGATCTCGGAAAGCGTATAGTCGTCGAAGGTCGCGGATTTGCGCGGCGTCGTCGGCGGGTTGCGATAGGTCATGCTGCCTCAATACGCATCGGCGTTGTCGATATTGAAATTGTAAAGCGTGCGCGCCGAACCGTAGCGCTTGAACTCCGCCGCCTTGACGCCGGTCACGCCGGCACGGTCGAGCAGGTTTTGCAGCAATTCCAGGTGTTCGGGCCGCATCTCCTTGGCGATGCAGTCGGCGCCGAGGCTTTCGACCTTGCCGCGCACGAAGAGCCGCGCCTCGTAGATCGAATCGCCGAGCGCATCGCCGGCATCGCCCAGCACCACGAGGTTGCCGGATTGCGCCATGAAGGCCGACATGTGGCCGATATTGCCGTGGACGACGATGTCGATGCCTTTCATCGAGATTCCGCAGCGCGACGACGCATTGCCTTCGATGACCAGCAGCCCGCCCCGACCGGTGGCGCCGGCATACTGGCTGGCATCGCCTTTGACGACGATCTGGCCGGACATCATGTTTTCGCCAACGCCGGGCCCGGCCGAACCATGCACGGTGATGGTGCCGCCGTCGTTCATGCCGCCGCAATAATAGCCGACGCTGCCGCGGACATCGATGGCGACCGGCTGGTCGACGCCGACGGCGACCGAATGGCTGCCGCGCGGATGCAGTACCTCCCAGGCGGTCTCGTTCGAACCGGGAGCCAGATCGTGCAGCGCCTGGTTGAGCTCGCGCAGCGACATTTCGGCCAGGTCGAAGACCCTCGATGCCTGGCCCGGCTCGCGCGCGGCCTTGGAGAGGTTAATTGCCGGCATAAGATCAATGCTCCCAGAAATAGACGGTTGCGGGCTCGGGTTCCCAGACCTTCGCATTGTCTATGCCGGGCAGTTTGGTCAGCGCACGATATTCCGAGCCGAAGGCGACATACTGGTCGGTTTCGGCCATCACGGCGGGCTTGCAGGCGATCGGATCGCGCACCACGCCGAAGCCATTCTTGGTGCCGACGACGAAGGTGAAGAAGCCGTCGAGGTCGCTCAGCGTGCCTTCCAGCGCCTCGCCGAGGTTCTTGCCATGCGCCATCTGCGAGGAGAGATAGGCGGCCGCGACTTCGGTGTCGTTCTCGGTCTCGAATGTCATGCCTTCGCGGATCAGCTCGCGGCGGACATTGTTGTGGTTGGACAGCGAGCCATTATGCACCAGGCACTGGTCGGCGCCGGTCGAGAACGGATGCGCGCCCATCGTCGTCACCGCCGATTCGGTCGCCATGCGGGTATGGCCGATGCCGTGCGTGCCGGTCATCTCGCGGACGCCGAACCGATCGACGACCGCTTCCGGCAAGCCGACTTCCTTGTAGATCTCGACGACGTCGCCGGCGCCCATGATGCGGATGTCGGGGCGCAGCGCCTGGATCGCCTCGCGCGCTTCGTCGATCTTGGCAGGCGTCGTCCTGACCACCGCATGCGTCGACTTCGCAGCCAAGCTCACCGGCGCGCCGATCGCCTTGGCGAGGTCGGCGTCGAGGCCGCGGAAATCGCGCTCCGGCTTGGCCGACTGGATGGTGATCTTGGCTTCATTGGAAGACGCGCCATAGATGGCGATGCCGGCGCTGTCGGGACCGCGATCGCTGAGCGAGATCAGCATCTCCGACAGCATCGCGCCAAGCTGGGGCTCAAGCGACTTGTCCTTCAAAAACAGTCCGACGATTCCGCACATGTCAGGCTCCGAGATTTGTTCCCTTGGAGATGTATCGAATGAGTCCCGGGAATTCAATTAGTATGAAAAAAATTTTCCTGTCGTTATATATCGGCTCAGGCGCTGCCGGCCGCACTATCGCTGCGCTTGCCGCCATTGTGAACCCATTTGGCATGGCGGACGCGGGCGATCTTGTAGGCATCCAGGATCGACAGGGCATAGATCAGGAAGCCGCCGGCATGCCGGCCGATGAAGCTGGCATCCGGCGGCGCGATCTTGGCGGTGACCCAGGCCAGGATCACCATGAAAAACAGGAACTGCAGGCCGCGCACCGGCACACCTAGCACGACATGCCCGCTCGCCGGCAAGACGATCGCGGCGCCGAGAACCAGATACGGGTTCGGTGGCGCGGGGGAGGTGGTGCTCTGCCTGCTCATGCCGCTTGCCGTTCGCTTTGATTGATGGCATCGCGCAGTGCCGACGCCGACGACAGCAGCCTCTCGACCAGCGCCGGATCGAGCCTGACCGTGCCGAATTCGGCTTGCCGGAACACGCCATAGCGCGCCCGCTCGGCCTCGGCCAGCAGCCAGACGATGCGCACGCCGTTCGGCGTGATCAGCAATTCCTTGGCGCGCCCCTCGACAAAGACATCGAGGTGGTCGGTGATAATGGCGTCAGGGAAGCGCACGCCCTTGCGGTCGCTCCGCAGCACCGCTTCGGCTGGAAATCCCGCCGCCTTCGGCAGTGTATGGTCGAGATGATCGAAATTGGAAAAAGTCGTCGGCGATCCTGGCCGCATCATCATGTCGAAAGTGCCTGGCACCGCGACTTTTTCGTTGATCGAAACGCTCAGCCAGCGCGCTGGCAGCTTCCTGATCGCCAGCGTGTCAACGATGGTCCGTACCTGCACCCGCCGGCCGTTCCACGAGCCGGCGAAGGTGACGACGCCGGCGGTGCCGTCCGAGACGTTGGCCACGTCGGGAATGATTTCGCGAAGTCCCGCTTCGTCGGCGGCAAGTGCGGTCGAAGCCTTGTTGCGGTTGGCGCGCGCAAGCCAGGTCATGTGGAGGACGAGAGCCAGGGCAACCGCCCCGGCGAGCAATGCTGAGATCACCTAACGCACCTCGTCACGCAAATGCCCGCCCCGTTTTGGAGCAGGGCTATTGCGTATGGAGTCCCCCTCATCCGGCCGCTTCGCGGCCACCTTCTCCCCGCTGGGGAGAAGAGGCTGGCATCAACGCTGGCGACCTCCTCTCCCCTTGGGTAGAGGTCGGATTGCCCCGAACTGCCCTTCGCAATTCGGTTGGCAATCCGGGTGAGGGGGCACTTTCCCATATGCGATTGCGTTTTGGGGTGAGCCTCCTTACTCCTGTCAGTACCCCTGCGGTTTCGGCCACGGCATGGTGAACTGGGCACCGCGGCGCACGAATCTGTAGCGGTAGAAATGGAACCATAGCGAGATCAGGAAGTAGAAGGCGACCATGGCGATCAGCTGCGAGCCGAAGCCGAGGAAGATCGCAAAGAAGGTGACCACGCAAAGGCAGAACAGCACGATCGCCGGCAGCGGATGGAAGGGATGGGTGTAGCCGCGGCGGATCGAGCCGAGCGGCCACTTCTTCCTGAACATGATGATGTTGATGCTCATGAAGGTGTATTGCAGCACGCCCGACAGGATCGAGAAGGTGATCGCCTGGTTGAGGTCGGCGATGAAGGCAAAGGCGAGCGCGATCGGCAGCAGGAACAGGATCGAGCGATAGGGCGTGCGGTATTTCGGATGCACCGCCGAGAACCAGGTCGGCAGATAGCGGTCGCGGCCGAGCGAGAACCAGGCGCGCGCGGCGTCGTTGATGCAGCCATTGGCCGAAGCAAGTGCAGCAAGCAGCGTCGCGATGAACAACAGGTTCTCCAGCAGTGGGCTGCCGGTCAGCTTGCCCGCGTCCCAAAGCGGATAATAGGTGATGCCGAGATATTCCCAGGGCATCAGCGAGGCGCAGACATACCAGGTCATGGCGGCGGCGATCAAAAGCGTAATCATGCCGGCCATCGTGCCGTAAGGCAGCGAGCGCGCCGGCGAGCGAACTTCCTCGGCCGCCTGCGTGGTGCCCTCGATGCCGAGATAGTACCAGATGCCGAACTGGAAGGCGGCGATGACGCCGATCCAGCCATAGGGCAGGGCGTTGCCGGGGGTGACCAGCTCGTTCAGCTTGAGCACGGCGCCTTGCGTCCACGGGCTGACCGAGAAGAACAGGATGACGATCGAGACATAGGCGATGGCGGTGATGACGAAGTTTACGTTGAGCGTCATCAGCACGCCGCGATAGTTCAGCCATGCCAGCACGACGATGGTCGCGGCGATGAAGGAATTGTGGTTGAGGCCTTCGACGCCGGCCTTGGCGACGATCGTGTCGCCGAGCAGGATAGCGTCCGACACTTCGAGCATGGTATAGGCAAAGACCAGGAACAGCGCGACGTTGAACGCCATCAGCGGCCCGACAATGTGCTTTGCCTGCGCATATTGGCCGCCGGCGGCGGCGACCGTCGAGGTGACTTCGGAATCGATCATGGCGACCGAGGTGTAGAGCAGGCCAACGATCCAGCAGACGATCAGCGCCGCCAGCGCGCCGCCCTTGTCCGCCGCGAAATTCCAGCCGGTGAATTCTCCGACCAGAACAATGCCGACGCCGAGTGCCCAGACATGGGCGGGGCCGAGCACCCTGAGCAGCGAAACCCTGTCGCCTTGCACTTGCACTGCCGGTTCAAGCGTGACCGTCATCGTTCAATCCCCTACTCAGATCCGGTGTTTTTCGGACACGGCTTCAAGTTCGCCTTCCCTGGACGAGGTCAGCACGTCTTCGGAATAGGTCGTGTCGATCTTGAACCAGTCGTAGAGCATCCACAGCGCGAGCACGATCGAGATGCCCCAGCATGCGTAAGAGAGTGCCACCCACATGACGATGCTTCCCCGGTTTATTTGTCGTCGAATTTTTCGTTGATGACGTCGCGGTATTCGCGGTCCGATGCGCGGAACAGAAAGATGAAATAGCCGATCAGCACCGCGGCCATGATGATCAGCGTCGGCCAGTCGATGATGTAGTGGAACCGGTTCTGGATGATGTCGTGCGCGGTTTCCGGCGTGTAGCCGAGCTTTTCCCAGATCGAGGCCATGGTCGGGTTCTGGCCGAGCGCTTCCCACGTCTTGGCGTCGAGCGCGTCGATGGATTTTGCCGCCCCTGCCAGCCCCAGTTTCAGCGGCAGCCACAGCGCGACGAAAATCGCGACCACGACGACGGCGATATCGAAAACCTGTCCGGCCTTGCTCTGTTCGGGCGGTGTGTAGCGGGCCATGCGTCTCCCCCCCTCAGGACTTGCGGTTGCGGTAAGCGTCGGCATTCTTGATGTCGAGGCCGTAGATGAAGTCCTTGTCTTCCTTGTAGTGGTTGACCATCGCCAGGATGGCGGCCGTGTTGAAGATCAGCACCGCGGCGGCAGCGACCGCGACGACTAGCTTGATGCCTGCGTCGGGGATGTACGGCCATGTCATGAAGAGGACGAAGAGGATCGTCGCCCACAGACAGACGATCAGGAGCACCGATCCACGAAGGTCGGAACGGTACAGGGCTTCAATGCGCTGCTGCATGTCGGACATCGGTTCCCCTCCATCGCTCTCTTTCAAGAGAGTGAAATTTTTTTCATAACTTCAAGCCGAACTCCGCAATTGTCAAGACGATTTTACGCAACGTTAACTGTTTGTTTGACCAGCCGGATTTTGCCTGACAATGAAATTATTTGCTTGCGGGTATTGCAGGCTCTCGGCGTTTGCGATCAATATTCGGGCAACGCTCCCGCCAGGGAGCAGGGGAAAGCAAGAAGTTTTTTCGAACGGAGGACCAGCGGATGACGGCATCCTGGAGATTTTCGGCCCTTGCGGACCGCCATCGCGCGCTCGGCTCGAAGCTCGAAGACTGGAGCGGCATGGGCACCGCGTGGACCTACGACAAGGGAGCCGACGAAGAGTATATCGCCATCCGCACCAAGGCCGGCCTGATGGACGTGTCCGGCTTGAAGAAGGTCCACATCACCGGGCCGCACGCCTCGCACCTGATCGACCTGGCGACGACGCGCGACGTCGAAAAGATCTATCCCGGCAAGTCGGCCTATGCCTGCATGCTGAACGAGGCCGGCAAGTTCACCGACGACTGCATCCTCTACCGCACCGGCCCGAATTCCTGGATGGTGGTGCATGGCTCGGGCACCGGCCATGAAGAGCTGCAGCGCGCTTCGGTCGGTCGTGACGTGTCGCTGCGCTTCGATGACAATCTGCACGACCTTTCGCTGCAAGGCCCGACCGCCGTCGACTATCTGGCAAAGCATGTGCCGGGCATTCGCGACCTCAACTATTTCCATCACATGCAGACGCAGCTGTTCGGCTTGCCGGTGATGATCTCGCGCACTGGCTACACCGGCGAGCGCGGCTACGAGATCTTCTGCCGTGGCCAGGACGCCGGCACGATCTGGGACAGGATCCTCGACGAGGGCAAGAGCGCCGGCATCATCCCGTGCCGCTTCACCACGCTCGACATGCTGCGCGTCGAGAGCTACCTGCTGTTTTACCCCTACGACAATTCGCAGAAATACCCGTTCGAGAACGAAGGCCCCGGCGACACGCTGTGGGAGCTCGGCCTCGATTTCACCGTCAGCCCCGGCAAGACAGGCTTTCGCGGCGCCGAGGAGCATTATCGCCTCAAGGGCAAGGAGCGCTTCAAGATCTTCGGCGTGCTGCTCGAAGGCAAGGAGCCGGCCGACGAGGGCGCGCCAGTCTATCGCGACGGCAAAAAAGTCGGCGTGGTGACCTGCGCCATGTATTCGCCGCTGGTCAAAAAATCGATGGGCATCGCCCGGCTCGACGTCGACTGCGCGGTACAAGGCACCAGGCTCGAGATCCGCAACAAGAGCGGCGCCATCAGCGCAACCGCCGAGCCGCTTCCGTTCGACGATCCGAAGAAGACCAAGCGCACGGCGAAAGGCTGAGGCATACTGCGGGTATGGCAGCGAAAAGCATCATCAGCCGGCCGGTCTATGGGACCCTGTCTCCGCAGCCCGGCAAGTATCATCTTTTCGTAGCGGATGCAGAGGGAGCGCTGGCGATTGCCGATCTGGCCGCCAAGGCACCGGCGGACTTCTTCGGCGGCGCCCACATCATTTTCATTCCCGGCCGCGACAGCAAATATGCCGATGTGCTCGAAGCGCTGAAGCCGGCGCAGTTCTACCTCGGCCATTCCTTTGCCAGCGCTTTGCCGCGGCTGAAGCAGACGCTGGCAAACGCGCATATGGGACTCAGGCTCTACCTTGCCGGCACCGAAGGGCTGATCGGCCAGGCCATGCAGGCGGCGCTCGAAGCCGGCATCGACCACATCTCGATCCAGACCGAGCATCGCGGCTCGCTGGCGCGCCGCATGCAGTGCGTCCACTGCAAGGGCATCACCGAGAACGTGACGACGCAGCCGGCGACCTGTTCGCATTGCGGCCTCTTGCTTCTGGTTCGCGACCACTATTCACGACGCCTCGCCGCTTTCCAGGGCGTCTGCATCAATGCCGAGGACCGCAGTGAAATTCCTCCGACGGAGGAGGTCTTTCGATGAGCACCGGCACCACCAAGCTCGACGTCATCGTCAGCGATGTCGTTCCGGTCAACGAGCTGGTGACGCGCTTTCACTTCCGCAGGCGCGACGGCGAGCTCTTGCCGACCTTTTCCGGCGGCGCCCATGTCGTCGTCGAGATGCGCGATGGCGAGCGGACCAGGCTCAATCCCTATTCGTTGATGGGCTCGCCGCTCGACACCCGCGAATACACCATCTCGGTTCGCCGCGACGAGGCCGGCCGCGGCGGCTCGCTGTTCATGCACCGGCAGGTCAGGCCGGGCACGGAGATGGTGGTCAGCTACCCCGTCAACCTGTTCTCGCTCGATCTGCGCGCCAGGAAGCATCTGATGCTGGCCGGTGGCATCGGCATCACCCCGTTCATGGCGCAGACCGCGCAGCTGGCGGCGGAGGGCGGCAATTTCGAGTTGCACTACACCTGCCGCACCGCTTCGCTCGGCACCTATGCCGATCTGCTGAGAGAGCGCTACGAGCGCCGGGTCAGGCTCTATCACGACGATCGCGACGAGCGCATCGAGCTCGACCGGCTGCTGTCGTCGCAGCCGCTCGGCACCCATCTCTATGTCTGTGGCCCGTCCGGCATGATCGGCTGGGTGCGTGACCGCGCCGCCGCTCTAGGCTGGCCTCCCCAGACCGTGCATTTCGAGCATTTCGCGGCACCGCAGCCGGGTGCGCCCTTCGACGTGACGCTGGCGGTCAGCGGCAAGACGATCCGCGTCGACGAGCAGCAGAGCCTGCTCGAGGCGATCGAGGCGGCCGGCGTCGATCCGCCCTATCTCTGCCGCGGCGGCGTCTGCGGCCAGTGCGAGACCAACGTCATCTCGCATGACGGCAAATTCATCCACAACGACCACTGGCTGAGCGAGGAAGACCACCGTTCGGGCTGCAAGATCATGCCCTGCGTGTCGCGCTTCGAGGGCAGGTCGCTGGTGCTGGAAAGATAGGAGGCGAGCTTGGGCATTACCTTTCGCAAGGAAACCTTTCGCGACGACTTCACCTTCCGGAACAGCCCGGAGCACATCAGGCGGTTTCCATTCCCGTTCCATGAAGACAGCTACATGTATGCGGTCAATATCGAGCCGCATGTCGTCGGGCCGAAGGGCAGCGTGCTGGAGAATTTGATCGACGTCGACGAGCACTATGTCGCCGAAATGCAGGACCGTGCTTTGGTGCTCGCCGAAGACCCGCTGCGCTGCCAGTCGCTGCCGCACATGACGCTGGCCGGCTGGGACCTGCTCGAACTGCTGATGGAGCAGCAGGCTTCCGGCTATCCCGAGCATTTCACGCTGACGCGCGACGGCGACCGCTGGCGCTGGATCAACCGCCCGCTCGGCATCGACGACAGCTTCACCTTCGGCGACGTCTCGACGCTGCCCTATGGGCCAATGGAGTACATCACGCGTCAGAGCCAGGGCGATTTCTGCATCCTCGACCAGCGCGACGGCAATCTGTGGATGGATGCCGGCATGGTCACCACCCAGGCCGACTGGTCGCTCGATTTCGACATCGGCATGAACTTCTTCGAATGGCACGCGCCGGTGCCGCTGGCGCATGAGAAGGGCATCTTCGTCCGGGCGCTGAAGTTCCTCACCAACATCCAGCAGGGCAAGCCGGCACGCCGGCTGAACTGGACGATGACCATCAATCCGCGCCTCGACACCAGCCCGGAAAACTACCACAAATGGGGCCCGGACCGCGCCACGGTGACGCCGGAAAATGTCGGCGACAAGGTCCATCTGCGCGTCGAGCTGCAGAGCTTCTGGCGACTGCCGCGCTCGAACGCGATCGTCTTTCCGATCCGCTGCTACCTGATCAAGATGGACGAGCTGGTGACGCAGCCGAAATGGGCACGGCGCCTGCACCGCGTCATCCGCGACCTGCCCGACGAGCTCGCCAACTACAAGGGCCTGACGCGCTACCGCGCGACGCTGGTCGAATGGCTGTCGAAGTTGGATGACGGCAGTGCGACGTCGCCGGGGTTTGGGCCGGATTAAGCAAGTCCCCTCATCCGGCCGCTTCGCGGCCACCTTCTCCCCGCTGGGGAGAAGAGGCTAGCGCCGGCGCTGCCAATCTCCTCTCCCCTCGGGGAGAGGTCGGATTGCCCCGAATTGTCCTTCACAATTCGGTTGGCAATCCGGGTGAGGGGGTCGCTTGCCTCCCGCTCACCCCGCGCTCTGCGGGTAACAAATGATCGACAAATAGCGCATCGGCAGAACGGTCAGCACTTCCGGCCCGTGCGGCGCATCGGCGTCGAAGAACAGGCTGTCGCCGGGCTTCATCGGGTAGAGATTGCTGCCGTGCCGGTAAACCACTTCGCCTTCGAGCATATACAGGAACTCCATGCCTTCGTGCTGGAAGGTCGGAAACACGTCGGAATCTTCGGTCAGCGTGATCAGATAGGGTTCGACGACGACGCCGCTGGTGTTGGAGCCGATATGGCCGAGCAGATTGTACTGGTGGCCGGCGCGCGTGCCGCGGCGCTCGACGTCAAGGCCTTCCCCGGCCTTGACAAAGACGGCGCTGCGCTCTTCCTCGAAGCGGCGGAAGAATGCGGTGACGGGAACGCCGAGTGCCCGCGACAGCGCCTGCAACGTGGTCAGCGACGGCGAGGTGATGCCGTTCTCGATCTTCGACAGCATGCCAAGCGAAATGTCGGTGGCGGCCGCCAGATCGGCGACGGTGATGCCGAGCTTCTTGCGGAATGCCCGCACCTCGCGGCCGATCGCGACCTCCAGCACTTTTTCGCGAGTGTCGCGAATGGCGTGCGGGTTCTGGGTGAGCGGCGCGCGCATCTTGCGCGGATCGATTACAGCAACCGACGGCTTGGCTTTGCCCGCGGCGGCTGCCGCAGGCTTTAGACTGGTCGCTTTTTTCGCCATTTCGCCACCCCGGACCTTGCCGATTCATTTCACTCACGGTGAACATATTCGGTGCCGATACAGAAGCGCAACTCTTACGGCAAGCCACCCGTGTCGAATTGCGCAATGTCCGGATTTCGCCCGAGCTACCGCGTCGCTTGGAAATCCAGCGTGGTGAAACGAGGGTTTCGCGACAAGGCCTGTTGACAGCATCGAAGGGGTAATTACTGTCCTGTCAGTGAAATTTGTTTCGTTAGAGAAATGAGATCGGGAGGCCCGAAATGAAAGATCGTGTTGCCGTCATCGGAGCCGGGCCGTCCGGCATGGCCCAGCTCAGGGCCTTCAAGTCGGCCGCCGACAACGGCGCCGACATTCCCGAGATCGTCTGCTTCGAAAAGCAGTCCGACTGGGGCGGCCTGTGGAACTACACCTGGCGCACCGGCCTCGACGAGCACGGCGACCCGGTGCACGGCTCGATGTACCGCTATCTCTGGTCGAACGGCCCGAAGGAATGCCTCGAATTCGCCGACTATACGTTCGAGGAGCATTTCGGCCGGCCGATCGGCTCCTATCCGCCTCGCGCCGTGCTGTGGGACTACATCAAGGGCCGTGTCGAAAAATCCGGCGTGCGCCAATGGGTGCGCTTCAACAGCCCGGTGCGCATGGTCACCTTTTCCGATGCGACGAAGAAGTTCACCGTCACCGCGCATGACCGCACCAACGACGTCACCTACTCGGAAGAGTTCGACAATGTCGTCGTCGCTTCGGGGCATTTCTCCGTGCCCAACGTTCCTTATTTCGAGGGCTTTTCGACCTTCAACGGCCGTATCCTGCACAGCCATGACTTCCGCGACGCGATGGAATTCAAGGGCAAGGACATTTTGATCATCGGCCGCTCCTATTCGGCCGAGGACATCGGCTCGCAATGCTACAAATACGGCGCCAGATCGATCACCTCCAGCTACCGCTCGAAGCCGATGGGCTTCAGATGGCCGGAGAACTGGAAGGAAGTGCCGCTGCTGCAGAAGGTCGTCGGCAAGACCGCGCATTTCAAGGACGGCAGCACCAAAGACGTTGACGCCATCATCCTGTGCACCGGCTATCTCCACTCCTTCCCGTTCCTGACCGAAGATCTGAAGCTGAAGACCGCCAACCGCATGTGGCCGGACGGGCTCTACGAGGGCGTCGTCTGGGAGAAAAACCTGAAGCTGTCCTATATCGGCATGCAGGACCAGTTCTACACCTTCAACATGTTCGACGCGCAGGCCTGGTTCGCCCGCGACGTCATCATGGGCCGCATCAAACTGCCCTCGGCCGATGCGATGGCCGAGCACGGCAAAAAGTGGCGGGCACGCGAGGAAACGCTGGAAGACGCCGAGCAGATGATCTGGTTCCAGGGCGACTACACCAGGGAGTTGATGGAGCAGACCGACTATCCCGGCTTCGATGTCGAGGCTGTCAATCAGACCTTCATGGAGTGGGAGCACCACAAGGCGGAAGACATCATGGGCTTCCGCGACCATTCCTATCGCTCGCTGATGACCGGCACGATGGCGCCGCTGCACCATACGCCCTGGCTGCAGGCGATGGACGATTCGATGGAGAGCTATCTCGAAGTGAAGGGCGTGGCGGCGGAGTAGGGAGTCCGAACGACGATTGCCTTGCCTCAGACAACGTCCCGCGCCGGGTCGGCTGCCAGCGCCAGGGAATTTGCGACGTGTTCGAGGTGCTCCTCGTCCAGGATGCTGGTCGCGACGCGGACGGCGTTCGTTTTTCCGGTCGAAAACTTCGCGCCGGCATGGACCGCGATGCCGTGCGCGGCCAGCGTGACCATCGCATAAGGTTCCGAAGCAACCGGAATGAGGACGCTGAGACCATATCCGGCGTCGATCGCGACATCGCGTTTCGCCAGTTCGCCGGCGAGCCGTTCGCGGCGGCGGCGATACACTTCCTTCGCCTGCTCGACCAAGACAGCCGTGGCCGGGTCTTGCAGCAGCCAGGCGGTGGCCGCCTGCAGGATACGGCTGGTCCATCCCGAGCTGAAGCTGCGATAGGACTGGATCTGTTCGACGATCGTCGCCGATCCGGACAGCACGGCGAGCCGCAGGTCCGGGCCATGGGTCTTGGAATAGGACAGGATGTGGACGACGCGATCGGGAAAACGCCGGCCAAGCGAAATGCGCGGCGCATCGGCAATATCGCCAACGCCGTCATCTTCGACAATCAGCACGTCGGTGCCGGCGAGCAGGTCGCCGATGACTTCCAGCCGCGCCGACGACATGCAGGCGCCGGTCACCGAATGGACGCGCGGCTGGAACAGGAACGCGACCGGCCGCTGCCGCAGAGCGTTGGCGAGCGCGTCGGGCAAGGGGCCGTCACTGTCGCAGTCCACCGGGATGATCGGCACGTCGAGATCTTCGAGGATGTCGAGCAGGCGAAGCGCCGTCGGATTCTCGATGGCCACCGGCGCCCCCGTCGGGACCAGCGCATGCAGCAAGGTGTAGATGGCGTTGTAACCGCCATTGGTGGCCAGGAACGCGCCGGGATCGTACGGCCATGACGGGCGCACCGCGGCCTCCAGCTCGGGCAGGATGCGCACCCGGTCGTAGCTGTTGAGCTTTTCGGCGCGCGCGCCATGCGCCAGCGCGATGTCGAGCGGCGGCAAGAGCTTCACATCGGGCTCCGCGATCGCCAGGTTCAGAATGTCCGCACCGTAATTGCCGCCGCTCATGTGGCGCTCGGGCCGGGCGGCAAAGCGGTTGCCCATGATCCAGGTGCCGTTGCGCCCGCGGCCGCCGATGATCTTGTAGCGCCGCAGCTCGCTCCACGCCTGCGAGACCGTCGCCGGGCTGACGCCGAGCACATAGGCAAGATCGCGCACCGGCGGAAGCTTTGCGCCGACAGGCAGCGCGCCGCTTCTGATCAGCGCACTGGTCTCGCGCGCGATGCCGCGCGTCGTGCGGTCGCCGAGGCGTTCAGCGAACCATCCTGCATCGAAATCCATCGAATCAACGACTGCCAGTGTTAATGTTCAGTAACATAATAACATTTGATCGGCCAAAAATAAACATTTACCAATCGCCGGTCAAACATAGTATTGAAGTTCATGCCGATGCCCGTTTCCATCACTATAGCCACCCGTGATTGGGACTATCTCACGCCCTTGGTCCTCGGTGACGTCACCTCCAGCCGCTTGTCGGTGAAGGTTGACCGCGTCGCCACGCTGATCGCGGATCTCGGTACCGATCCGAACTACGATGCGGCGGAGGTCTCGTTCAGCCGTTATGTGTCGGCCATGGCGTCGGGCCGGGATACGGTGGTTGGAATACCGTGTTTCATCATGCGCGGCTTTCGCCACCGCTGCATCATCACGGTCAGTGACAGTCCGCTGGTACGGCTCTCCGACCTTGCCGGCAAACGCATCGGCGTCACCGGCTGGCGCGATTCCGGCAACACATGGACGCGGGCGGCACTTCGCCGCGAAGGTGTCGGCGTCGAGGACGCCTACTGGTTTGCCGGCAGGCTGACATCCGAGCACCCGGTCGCCGACCGCCTCGACGGATTCGGCAGGCCGGGTCGCATCGAAGCAGCGCCAGGCGAGCGCCCGATGATGGAGCTGCTGGCGCAAGGCGAGCTCGACGCCGTTTTCACACCCTTCATGCCGGACGGCTTTTTCGGCCCGGCTTCCGGCTTCCGGCAAGTGCTGCGCGATTTTCGCGCGGCCGAACGCGCCTATTTCGCCGACGTCGGTTATGTCCCGGGCATGCATCTGGTCGCCGTCAAGGCCGTCCTGGCCAGGGAGCACCCCTGGCTGCCGCAGGAACTCGCCAGGCTGATCGACGAAAGCCAGCGCGTCTGGACGGGCAAGCGCCGAAAATATGCCGATACCTCGCCCTGGATCCTCGAGGAGCTGCTTCATGCGGGGCGCGACCTGCCTGCCTCCTGGAACGCCAGCGGCCTGCCCGCCAACCGGCGCATGATCGAGGATTTCGTCACCGAGCTACATGCCCAGGGCATTCTGACGGAACCGATTTCCGCCGAAGCCTTGTTTCCTTTCGACGCCAGGTCGCGGGCCACCGCAGCCTGACAACGCGCAACGAAGAACACGAAGGAGAATGCCATGAGGACAATCAGCTTCATATTCGCCTCGCTCGTCACCATTCTGGCGCAGGCCAGCTTCGCCCAGGATATCCAGAAGCAATCGGTGAACGAAGATTTGCGGGCCCGGCTGCCGGAAGAGATCCGCACGGCGGGAAAGATCACGGCCGTCAACAACGGCTCGTTCCCGCCCTATGAGATCGTCACCGGCACCGAACTGACCGGGGCAACCAGGGACATTTCCGACGCCATCGGCCAGCTGCTCGGTGTCGAAGTCGATCACGCCTCGGTCGCCGGCTTGCCGGCCTTGCTGAGCGGCATCAATGCCGGCCGTTATCAGTTCGCGATGGGACCTGTCGGCGACTATCCCGACCGCCAGAAATCCAACGACTTCATCGATTGGGTGCGCGAATACGTCGTCTTCGCCGTCGAGAAGGGCAATCCGCAAGGCATCACCTCGCTCGACACGGCGTGCGGCAAGCGCATCGCCGTGATGTCGGGTGGCTCAGCCGAAAAGGTCATCAAGCAGCAGGCGCAGAAATGCACCGAGGGCGGCAAGCCGGCCGTCGAGGTGCAATCCTTCACCGACCAGCCGAGCTCGATACTGGCCGTCCGGTCGAAGCGCTCCGACGCATTCTTCTCCTCGCAGGCGCCACTGACCTATTTCGTCGAGCAGGCGAAGGGCCAACTGGAACTTTCAGGTGTCGGCCAGGCCAATGGCTTCAAGGACATCTATCAAGGCGCCGTCTTCAAGAAGGGCTCGCCGCTGGGCGGTGTACTACTCGACGCGTTCAAGATCCTGATGAAGAACGGCACCTACGCCGCGGTGATGAAGAAGTGGGGTCTCGAGAAGAACATGATCGACGCGCCCGGCATCAACCAGGGACAGTAGAGGCTGCCATGACCGACGCGACCGCTGCCTACGCGTCCGAGGTGCCGCGACGTCCCGACGACGCTCTGCGCGATGTCAAGCGAGCCCACCGGCCGTTTCCGCTTGTCCGGCTGGTGCTCTGGGCGTTCACCGTCGCCGTGGCGGCCGGCTTCGCCTATATCGTCGCGGTCAACCCGAATTTCGGTTGGCCAGTCGTCGCCCAGTATTTCTTCGATCCGACGGTCATGCAGGGGCTTTCCGTAACGCTCGGCCTGACGGTCGTGGCGATGATCCTGGGTATCGTGCTCGGCCTGCTGCTCGCCATCGCGCGCATGTCGAAAGACAGGCTGGCATCTTTTCTATCCGGACTGTTCATCTGGTTCTTCCGGGGAACGCCGCTGCTGGTGCAGCTCATCCTGTGGTACAATCTTTCGACGCTGTTTCCGCGCATTTCCATCGGTTTTGCGAGCTGGAACACCAACGACCTGATCACGCCTTTGACGGCCGCTATCCTCGGTCTGGCGCTGAATGAGGCCGCCTATATGGCAGAGATCATTCGTGGTGGGCTGCTGTCGGTGGACAAGGGGCAGGCCGAAACGGCTGAAGCCTTCGGCATGACCCGCGCGCGGGCCCTGCGGCGCATCATCATCCCGCAGGCGATGCGCTCGATCGTGCCGCCGACCGGCAATCAGCTGATCAGCATGATCAAGGCGACGTCGCTGGTCAGCGTCATCGCCATGGCCGACCTGCTGTACTCCGTGCAGTCGATCTACAACCGCACCTTCGAAATCATTCCGCTGCTGATGGTTGCGGTGCTCTGGTACCTGCTGATCACCTCGGTTCTCAATGTCGCGCAGGGCGCGATCGAACGCCATTACAGCCGCGGCGACCGCGGCGCCCGCGAGAAGACGGCGACCGCCACCCTGGAGGCCGCCAATGAGCGCGCATGACACGCCCTTGGTCCGGGCGCGCAACGTTCACAAGGCCTTCGGCCCGCTCGAGGTGCTGAAGGGCATCGACCTGGACGTCGCGCCTGGCGAGGTGGTGGTCGTTCTCGGACCGTCCGGCTCCGGAAAGTCGACCTTCCTGCGATGCATCAATCATCTCGAGGCGATCGACCAAGGGGCGATCGAGGTGGACGGCGAGCAGATCGGCTACCGGTTGCACGACGGCCGTCTCGACAAGCTCTCCGATCGGGCGATCGCGGCGCAGCGGCGCAAGATCGGCATGGTGTTCCAGCAGTTCAATCTCTATCCACACATGACGACCCTTCAGAACGTCATCGAGGCTCCGGTCGGCGTTCACCGGGAGAACCGCAAGGAAGCGATCGGCTACGCCCGCGAACTGCTGACCCGTGTCGGTCTCGCCGACAAGATCGACGCCTATCCGCGCCAGCTTTCAGGCGGCCAGCAGCAGCGCGTCGCCATCGCCCGTGCGCTCGCCATCCGCCCGAAATTGATGCTCTTCGACGAGCCGACGTCGGCGCTCGATCCGGAGTTGGTCGGCGAGGTGCTCGCCACCATGCGCGATCTTGCCAGGCAGGGCTTGACCATGATCGTGGTCACGCATGAGATCGGCTTCGCCCGCGAAGCGGCGGATCGGGTGGTGTTCATGGACGACGGCAATGTGATCGAGGCCGGGCCTCCGGACGAGGTTCTCGCCAAACCCAGGCACCCGCGCACGCGGGCCTTTTTAAGCCGTTTCATCTGACAGAAAAGCCGGCGCCATTACGTGCTCGGCAAAGGACCCCTCATGCCAAAGACCTCCAACCAGTTCGCCGATGTTTCCGACTTCGCCGACAAGGCCGCCGAGCTTGCTGCGGCTCGCCAGCACCTGCACGCGCATCCCGAGCTTTCCTTCCAGGAGCACGAAACGGCTGCATACGTTGCCGAACGGCTCGAAAGCTGGGGCTATGAGGTGACACGCAATGTCGGCGGGCTCGGGGTCGTCGGCCGCTTGCGCCAAGGCAGCGGCCGCAGCATTGCCATCCGCGCCGACATGGACGCCTTGCCGATCACCGAAGCGACCAATCTCCCTTATGCCAGCCAAGCCAGCGGCAAGATGCACGCCTGCGGCCATGACGGCCACACCACGATGCTGCTCGGCGCGGCCGAATACCTGGCGCGCACGCGCCATTTCAACGGCACGGTGAACCTCATCTTCCAGCCGGCCGAGGAAGCCGGCAAAGGAAGCGGGGCGCAGGCGATGATCGCCGACGGCCTGTTCGAGCGCTTTCCCTGCGATGCGATTTTCGGGCTGCACAACCATCCGGGCGCGCCGGCGGGTTCCTTCCTGATGCGCGCGGGGCCGCTGATGGCAGCGAGCGATACCGTCACCATCAAGATCGCCGGGCGTGGCGGCCACGCCTCGCGTCCGCACCTGACGGTCGACCCGATCGTCGCTGCCGCCAACATCATCATGACCCTCCAGACGGTGGTGTCGCGCAACGTCAACCCGATCGAGACGGCTGTCGTCACCGTCGGCACCATTCACGGCGGCACGGCCTCCAACGTCATCCCCGAACAGGCCGAGATCACGCTCAGCGTCCGCTCCTTCTCGGTCGAGATTCGCGATAGGCTCGAGCAGCGTATTCGCAGTATCGCAGCACTTGTGGCGCAGGCGCATGGCGCAACCGTCGAGATCGACTACGAGCGCGGCTACCCGGTGGTGGTCAATTCCGAGAGCGAGACGTCCTTTGCGACAGACGTCGCTGTTGAACTCGTTGGTCACGACAAGGTGGCCGTCTGCCCGTTGATCCCCGGCAGCGAAGACTTTTCCTATTTCCTCGAGCACAAACCCGGTTGCTTCCTCCGCCTCGGCAACGGCGAGGATTCAGCCATCCTGCACAGCTCGAAATATGATTTCAACGACGGCAATTTGACCGTCGGCGCAGCGCTCTGGGCTCGACTGACCGAGAGATTCCTGGCCGCTTGATCCATACTTGCGGCTGGGATTGTCGATCGGCCGGTCGACCAGAATTGGGGCGACCGGCCGCGCGACGATGCTCAACGAATTCTCACGCATTCCCCCTCTTCGAATGCGATAAGAGCTTCACTTTCAGACGAACAAAAAATCACTCGTTGTCAGCGGGCTCGCAAAGTTTGCGAGAGTAACTTGATCGACTCCCGCGGTAATAATGGTGTCGGTTCCACTTTGCGCAATTGTGAGATCATCGAACGATTGCACGCCCTCCACGCCACTAAACACGATAGTGTCGCCTTGGGTCTGGCTGAAGTCGTAGATGGTGTTTTGGGTTCCGACCGTCATTGAACCATCGTCCTTGAATATGAATTGGTCTGCGCCGCCCTGAGCCAACTCGCTCAGTTGTCCATCCCCCCACATGTCATTGATGACCGTGCAGCCAGGTGCCGCGCTCCCTGCGTACAGGACATCGTTGCCGCCCTGAGCCGAACCGGACATTTGCAGAGCGTCGCCGCACAGGAAGTTGCGAACTTGGCCGCTTTCGCTGTTCTGGCCCCCGGTAAGAATGTCATTGCCGCCCTGGGCGGAGCCGGACATAGCGCGCGCGTCGCCGGACAACTCGTTTAGAACGTCAGGAAAGGCGCTCTTGTCCCCGCCGGTCAGGATGTCATTGCCGCCCACAGCGTTGCCGAGCATCGTCACGGCGTCGCCATACCCCACATTATGGGCGGTGCCTTGCAGCACGGCCACGTCATCGCCCCCAAGCGCATGGTCGAACATACTGCCGCCCGCGTCACCGTAGAACGTTACCCGGGACCCACCCACGCTCGTGAAGGTGTCGTTGCCGCCCGTGGCAAAACCGGAAAGATCGCCGCCCGCATCGCCATAGAGAGTTTTGCTCCCGAGATCCCCAAACGTGTCTGTGTAATAGTCGTCGCCGCCCAGAGCATGGCCAGACATGTTGCCGCCGGCGTCGCCGAAGAAAGTGTTGGTGGAAAAGGAGCGGCCCGTAAAGGTATCGTTGCCACCCCTACTGTCGTCCGACATGTCGCCGCCGGCATCGCCGTAGAAAGTGTTGAATGAATCGCTCTTGCCCGTGAAGCTATCGTCGCCGCCCCGCGCATTGCCGGACATGTTGCTGCCGGCGTCACCGTAGAAAATGTTATTGGCTTCTTTCGAGCCCTCGAAGGTGTCGTTGCCGCCCTTGCTGCGATCGGACATCTCGCCGCCTGCATCACCGTAGAAGGTGTGGTCGGCTCCTTGTTTGGTTTGGGTCAGGAAAGTGTCGTCACCCCCATGAGCATGGCCGAGCATGTTGCCGCCGGCGTCACCATAGAAGGTATCGACTACCTGCCTTGCCAATCCACTGTTGAAGGTATCGTTGCCGCCCTTGCTGTGGTCCGACATATCGTCGCCCGCGTCACCATAGGCAGTCGTCGTGGTGGACGAAAGCCCCGTGGTGAAGGTGTCGTCACCGCCCCGAGCAAAATTGAACAAGCTCCGAGCCGCGTCACCGTAGAAGGTGTAGGTCGACGGTGCGGTTTCCGTAAAGGTATCGTTGCCGCCTCTCGAGAAATCGAGCAGGCTGCCGCCGGCGTCGCCGGTCAAGATATTCGTGTTTGGATCGCCTGTGAGGGCGTCATCGATACCCCACTGATGATCTGCTAGATCACCGGTAGTAAAGGGAACGCGTTTAGACATTATCCGCTCTCCTGTTGAGCCTACCCGTCCCATCACAGCCGTACGATGTGAGCCAAGAGCGAGCAATAATCCCGAAGGGCTATGTCGTTAGGCGTAGGGATCGGTAACTCGTCACCGGGGCGCCATTAGCGGCAGCTTCCTGTGGCCGTCCTATTCCCGGCTATCCCAGCCTCGCTCTCGCCTTGGCCGTCCATGCATTGAACAGCCGGTCGGCGACGATGCCGATGAAGGCGATGGCCAGGCCGGCGACGATGCCGCGGCCAGAATCGGCCTTGGACAGGGCGATGAACACTTCCTGGCCGAGATCGCGGGTGCCGACCATGGCGCAGATGATGATCATTGCCAGCGCCATCAGGATAGTCTGGTTGACGCCGAGCATGATCTCCGGCAACGCCAGCGGCAGCTGCACGCGAAAGAAGGTCTGGCGCTTGGTGCAGCCGGAAACCTTCGCCGCCTCGATCAGCGCCGGCGGCACCTGCCGGATCCCGTGATTGGTGTAGCGGATGGCCGGCACCACGGCGAAGGCGACGGTGGCGATCATCGCGGTGACGTCGCCGACTCTGAACAGCATCACCACCGGAATGATGAAGCAGAACGACGGCAGCACCTGCAGCGTGTCGATGACCGGCGTCACGATCTTTTCGAAGCGGTCGCTGCGCGATGCCATCAGCCCGATAGGGATGCCGATCAGGCAAGCGATAAAGGCCGAGATGCCGCACAGGTAGACCGTCGCCATGGTCTTTTCCCAAAGGCCGGTGACGGCGCAGAACGCTGTCAATGCCGCGACCAGGGCGGCGAGGCGCAAGCCGCCGAGCTGGTATCCGGCAAGGCCGAGGAGACAAACCGCGCCCAGCCACGGAAAGCCCTCGCAGAAGGCGCGCACCGGGTTCAGCACATTGAGGATCAGCGCCACGCGGAACGCCTCGATCGTGTCGAAGAAGTTGATCGTGATCCAGTTCACCGCCGCCTTCCACAAAGGTGCGGTGGTGAAGGTGATCGCCTTCGGCACCGCGGCGAAGGCCGGCACGAACAGGCTGAGCAGCGTGGTGACGGCGAGGATGGCGACGGCCAGCGTCACGTTGGGATAGCGCCGCCAGAAGCTGGTGCCGGGCTGATGGCGGACATTGCCCTTGGCGTGATTGTGCGCGATCGCCTGGCTCAGCCGGTCGAGCGCAATTGCCAGTGCGACGATGGCGAGGCCTGCCTCCATCGCCTCGCCGACCTTGAGCGCGCGCAGCGCCAAAAGCACATCATAGCCGAGGCCGCCGGCGCCGATCATCGAGGCGATGATCACCATATTGAGCGCCAGCATGATAACCTGGTTGACGCCGACCATCAGCGTCGGCCGCGCCGACGGCAACAGCACCCGCCACAGCTTCTGCCGTGCCGTGCAGCCGGCCATCTCGCTGAAATCGTCGATCTCCGACGGCACCCGCGACAGGCCCAGCATCGTCGCCCGCACCATTGGCGGTGTCGCGAAGATTGCCGTCGCGATCATTGCCGAGACCGGGCTGTTGCCGAACAAAAGCAGCATCGGGATGAGATAGGCGAAGGTTGGGATCGTCTGCATCAGATCGAGGGCAGGGGAGATCAATAGCCTTTCTGCCCAGGGCTTGCGCCATGCCCAGATGCCGGCGAACAGCCCGGTGACAATGCAAAACGGCACAGCGATCGAGATCAGGCCCAGCGTCAGCATGGCGCTGGTCCACTGCCCGAACAGCGCGATGTAGAGAAAACACCCGCCGACCAGCGCACCCAGCTTCCAGCCGCCGGCGGCGCGGCCGGCAAGGTAGGCGGCAGCGCAGACGCCGACCCAGGACAGGCGCGGCAAGACGATCATATCCGCGCCATGGCCGATCTTGAAATTTTTGGCGAGAAGATTGAGCGCGAAATCGAGCGGCACGCCGAGCACGGCGGTGATCGAGCGCGTCAGCCAGGAGAAATTCGACTTCACCCAGTTCATCAGCGCGCTGACCCAGTCGGCGACGGGAATGACGGCATTGGCTGGGTAATTGACCGTCCAGGGCAGGCTTTCCTGCAGCAGGAAGACAACAAGCACGGCGGCGAGCGCGCAGGCCCAGATCACCAGCCAGGTCTGACCCTGCCGCGCCCTCGCTGCGCTCGCGCTTGCCGTGACCGTCATGCGCCGGCTCCGGGACGTTCGATGCCAGCGAGAAGATCGATCACCGCCTGCGGCGTTACCTCGCCGATCGGCTTGCCGGTGCCGTTGACCACCGCGAAGGGCTTGCCGGCAGAGACGATATCTGCCGAGAAACTGGCGATCTTGGCATCCGGCGCGACCGTGCCGCCATGTTCAGCGGCGTCGCAGGCGCGCATCAGGCTCTTGGCCGAGATCACCTTGGCGCGGTCGACGTCGCGGGTGAATTCGGCGACATAATCCGTCGCCGGGTTGACCACCAGCTCTTCCGGCGTGCCGATCTGGATGACCTCGCCGTCCTTCATGATGGCGATCCGGTCGGCCAGCCGGATGGCCTCGTCGAAATCATGGGTGATGAAGACGATGGTCTTGTGCAGCATGGTCTGCAGCCGCATCAGCTCGTCCTGCATCTCACGGCGGATCAGCGGATCGAGCGCCGAGAATGGCTCGTCGAGGAACCAGATTTCCGGCTTGGTGGCGAGGCTGCGGGCGATGCCGACACGCTGCTGCTGGCCGCCGGAAAGCTCGCGTGGATAGAAATGCTCGCGGCCGCGCAGGCCGACCAAATCGATGACCTCGCGAGCCCGCTTTTCGCGCGTCGGCCGGTCCTGCCCCTGGATGCCCAAGGGAAAGGCGATGTTCTCCAGTACGTTGAGATGCGGCAGCAGGGCAAAATTCTGGAACACCATGCCCATGCGGTGGCGTCGCAGCTCGATCAGCGCGGCATCGGAAATCTTGAGCAGGTCCTTGCCTTCAAACTCGACCTTGCCGTGGGTCGGCTCGATCAGCCGCGACATGCAGCGCACCAGCGTCGACTTGCCGGATCCCGAAAGTCCCATGATGATGAAGATCTCGCCTTGCCGGATTTCGAGATCGACGGCGCGCACCGCGCCAACCAGTCCGGCAGCGGCGATGTCCGCCAGGCTGGCCTTGCCGTCGCGCCGGCGGATGAAATTGGCCGCGTCCGCCCCGAACAGCTTCCAGACATTGCGGCAGGCAAGCTTTATCGGGCGGGCATCGTTGCCCGCTTTCGCCGCGCCTTCAATCGTATCGGTCATGCAATCGTCCTTCTGGAATAGGGATCGAGACCCGGCCACGAATGGCCGGGCCGTCGGATTTCCAGTCAGACGGTCACTCGGCCCAACCTTTCCAGTCGCCTTCGTGGGCGGCGATCCAGGCGGCGGCGACGTCTTCCGGCGTCTTGCCTTCGAGATCGATCTCGCCGCTCATCTTGTTGAGCTCGTCGGTATCGACCGTGTAGTTTTTCGCGACCTTGTAGGCGACCGGCCATTTGTCCTTCATGCCGGCCCAGGAATATTTCCAGATCTCGCCATGCGGCTTGCCACAGTCGTATTTCGCATCGGGGTTCACGCCCCATTTCGGGTCGGTGTAGCACTCTACAGTATGGTCGGGGAATTCGATCCATTCGCCCTTGTATTTGGCCGGTGCCCAATGCGGCGAATAGATCCACAGCATGATCGGCGCCTTGCGCTGATAGGCCGAGTCCAGTTCGGCGAACATCGCTGCATCGGTGCCAGCATGGATGACGGTGAAGGGCAGTTTCAGCGCCTCGACGCGCTCGTCGTCAAAACCTTCCCATGTCACAGGGCCGCCGAGATAGCGCCCCTTCGGTGTTGTTTCCGCCGTCGAAAAGGCCTCGGCGCATTTCGGGTCCTTCAATGCCTCCCAGTTCGGCAGGCCCGGGCATTTCTCTTTCATATATTCGGGAAACCACCATTCCTCCTTGGCCTTGGGCCCGAGCTTGCCGAGGCGTTCGGTCTGGCCGGTTGCATCCGAGGCCTTCATCGCTTCGCCGGCCGTCGTGTCCCAGAACTCCATGCCGACATCGATGTCGCCATTGGTCAGGCCGGTGGTCAGGCTGGAGAGATAGTCGGCGGTCGGGTACTCGACGGTATAGCCGAGCTTTTCGAGGATGCCGCCGAGGATCTTGGCGTTCAGATTGACGCTGGTCCAGTCGAACAGCGCGATCTTGATCGGGTCGTTGGATTCCGGCGCCGCTGCTTGTGCCGGTAGTGTCAGCGCGCTTGCTGCGGCAAGCGCCAAGGCTCCCATTGATAGTTTCGAAATCATGCTCCGAAGTAACATGCTTGTTCTCCTGTCAAGCTCTGGTGGAAGTTATCGTTAGTTCCCTTCTTGCGTCTTTTTTGATTGTGTTGGAAAAGCTGGTCGTTGCGCAAGGCCGTCGGCGCCACAATGCTGCCGAAGCGGATGCCGGCGCAAAACGGGGTGGTGCCCAAATTGGTGAAGATGTGCGCGGGACCGGCCGCGTCATGACTGCCGATGGTTTGCTGCGGAAGCAGTCATCCGCGGATCGATCGCCGGTCTTGAGGTGCAAACCATCAAAGTCCCATGATCTCGGCTGTTGGCTCGGCAACTCGCCCAGAGCCGCTTTCATGGGATGAAATTATATATACCAACGTTCACGTCGCGCAACGAATAACGCTGCGCCAACTTCACGGCCGTCTTTTTACATGGACCGTAGATCGGCTCGAAAAAAAACCAAGGTTGCCAGTCATCGGGTACCAGCCGCGACGACAGGACATCGACACAATGCAGCAGACCAAAGCGCCTTACTTCAGCGCCAACCGCGGTATTGCCGTCGGCTTCTGACCCTTTCAACACCAGATCATCTCCGAGGCTTTCATGACCTCTTCCTTAAACAGACTGCGCATTGCCGTGCTCTTTGGCGGACGTTCCGCCGAACATGACGTTTCGGTGCTTTCCGCAACCAATGTCATGCGTGCGCTGCTGCCTGCCAAATACGATGCCGTCCCAATCTTCGTCACGCGCGAGGGACGGTGGCGGCTGAGCAGCTTTCAGGATGGTAAGCTCGCGAAACCTGCAGGCGGCACGGAAGTTTGCCTGCTTCCGGGTGGGCGCGGACGGATGATGGCGATCCCGGCCGACGGCACGCCCTATGATCTGCCAACGATCGACATCCTGTTTCCCATCCTGCACGGCCCCCATGGCGAAGACGGCTCGGTACAGGGGGTGGCCGAGGTGGCTCTGGTGCCGCTTGCCGGCTGCGGCATCCTGGGTTCAGCAACCGCGCTGGACAAGGATGTCACCAAGCGGCTCCTGAAAGCGGCGGGTCTGCCAATCGCGCGCTCAGTGACGGTCCATGAAGGTGCGGCGCCCGCCCTCGCCACACTCGAAGGCGAACTCGGCCTGCCGTTCTTCATCAAACCGGCGCGTCAGGGATCGTCTGTCGGGGTCAGAAAGGTCAATGCCAGCCAGGAATTCGATGGGGCGCTTGCTGAAGCCTTCCAGCACGATTGCAAGCTGTTGGCCGAGGAATTCGTTCATGGGCGCGAGATCGAATGTAGCGTGTTGGAGGACCCGGCAGGCGACCTGTTCGTCTCGCGGCCAGGCGAGATCGTGCCGGCGGAAAGCCACGGTTTCTACAGCTACGATGCCAAATACATCGACGAGAACGGCGCGGCGCTAAAAGTGCCGGCCGAACTGCCGCCCGAGGTCGAGGCAAGCATGCGGGATGTGGCTGCAAGGGCTTTCAGAGCCGTCGGCTGTGACGGGATGGCGCGCATCGACTTTTTCCTGACACCGGACATGCAGTTCTTGGTCAATGAAATCAACACCATCCCCGGCTTCACCGATATCAGCATGTACTCCAAGGCAATGGCGGCAAGCGGCGTCAGCTATTCCGAAATCATCGACCGGCTCGTGGAACATGGACTGGCGCGGGCCGGCCGAGCAGCCTGAATGCAGCGAAGCGGCTTTCAGATCCCGGCGGATGGAACGTTGGCCTGTGTCGTATCTTACGACATGATCAGGCCGCCATCGACATTGATGGTCTGCCCGGTGATATAGGCCGCATCGTCGCTGGCGAGAAAGCTGACCAGGCCGGAGACGTCCTCGCCGCTGCCGGCGCGGCCCATCGGGATGTTCTCCACCCATTCGGCCATCAGCTCGCCGGGCTTGTAGTCGCCCATCAACTTGCCCCATGCGGCATCGTTATAGGCCCACATATCGGTGTCGATGATGCCGGGGCAGATCGCGTTGACGGTGATCTTCTCCTTCGCCACTTCCTTGGCGAGGCTCTGGGTGATGCCGACGACGCCGAATTTCGAGGCCGCATAATGCGGCGTGTAGATAAAGCCCTGCCGCGCCTGGCCGGATGCGGTGTTGATCAGCCGGCCGCCATCGCCATGCTTGCGGATGCGCGCGATCGCCTCCTGGCAGCACAGGAACACGCCCTTGGTGTTGACCGCCATCACCTTGTCCCATTCTGCCTCGGTCATCGCCTCGATCCTGGCGATGGTGATGACACCGGCATTCTGCACTGAGATGTCGACGCGGCCGAATTGTTGCTCGGCCAGGTCGTAAAGCGCGACGACCTCTTCCTTTTTGGTCACGTCCATGCGCATCCACGCAACCTTGGCGCCCGCAGTCTTCAGATCGGCGGCAACCTCTTCAACGCGCGCGTCGATGGCGCTGACGACGACCGCAGCACCTTCCACGGCGAAGCGCCTGGCCATTGCCGCGCCAATGCCGCCGCTCGCGCCGGTGATGACCGCCGTTTTTCCCTGGAATCGCTTCTGCATTTTTTCTCCTACCAGCAGACGAAGCCGCCATCGACGATCAGGTCGATGCCGGTGACGAAACTCGCGGCGCGGCTGGCCAGGAACACGGTCGGGCCGACCATCTCTTCCGGCGCCGCCATGCGGCCCATCGGCGTGTCGCGCTCGAAGATCCTGACCTGGTCGGCGACCTCCGGTCGCTTGTTCATCGGGGTCAGCGTATAGCCGGGGCTGACGACGTTGACGCGTAGACCGCGATCGGCCCATTCCATGGCGAGGCTCTTCGACATGTGGATGACCGCGGCCTTCGACGAGTTGTAATGCGCCTGGGTCAGGCCGCGGTTGACAATCGAGCCCGACATCGAGGCGATGTTGATGATCGAGCCCTTGCGCCGCGTCAGCATGGCACGGGCCTCGGCCTGGCAGGACAGGAACACGCCGCTGACATTGACGTCATAGAGCTTCTGCCACTTTTCCAGCGACAGCGTCTCTGCCGGCTCAGCTCCGGCGACGCCGGCATTGTTGACTGCGATGGTCAACGCGCCGAGTTCCTGCTCCGTACGCTCGATCGCGGCCGCGAGATCGGCCTCTGAAGTCACCGTGCCGGTCAGCACCAGTGCCTTGCGGCCGCGTGCTGTGATCTGGTGTGCGGTCTCCTCCAGCCCGCCTTTGGAGGCGTGGCCAAAGCAAGCTATGTCGGCGCCGGCCTCGGCCAGGCCGATGGCGATTGCTTGCCCGATGCCGCTGCCGGCGCCTGTCACAAGTGCCACGTCACCATGAAGATCGAATAGTTTCATCGTCGGTCCCTCTCCTCCAACCGCCGTCCTCCGGAAATAAAGGGGCGCCAACTCTGTTGCTGGCGCCCCGCGCGGTCTGGTGCCCGGGAGGATACCACCTGCTGCGCTTTGTTTCGATGGGCTGTCCTAGCTCGTGGCGAGTTCCATGACGGCGACATTGCTCGCATCACTGCGGTCGAGAATGCCGCGCTGACGGCCGCGGCTCAGCACGAGCACGCGATGCGACAGGCCGAGCACTTCCTCGAGGTCGGAACTCACCACCACCACCGCCATGCCGGAACGGGCAAGGTCGGCGATGACATCGTAAATCGCGGCGCGGGCACCAACGTCGATGCCGCGCGTCGGCTCGTCCAGGATAAACACCTTGGGCGGGCGCGACACCCATTTGGCAATGATCACCTTCTGCTGGTTGCCGCCTGAAAGCTTGCTGACCGCCTGGTTCGGCCGGCCTTTGACGCCGAGCCGGCGAATACCGGCCTCGGCGAATTTCTGCACCGCCTTCGGGAACACCCAGCCATTCGGCGCGACATGGTCGAAATTGCCGATCGCCAGATTCTCGCCGATCGTCTGGTCGAGCACCACGCCTTGCGCCTTGCGGTCTTCCGGCACCAGCACGACGCCGGCCTTGATCGCCGCCGCCGGCCCATTGAGATGCACCGGCTTGCCGGCGACGCGCACCGAGCCGGATGAGATCGGGTCGGCGCCGGCGATCGCCCTCACCAGCTCCGTGCGGCCGGCGCCGATCAGCCCGGCAATGCCGAGGATTTCGCCGGCCCGCACTGAAAAGCTGACATTTTGAAAGCTGCGTTCCGGCGAGGACAGGTTCTCGACCTCGAGCAGCGTGTCATTGCGGGGCGCCGACAAAGTCGGGAACATCCGCTCGACGCTGCGGCCGACCATCTGCTCGACGACAGTGCGCACCGGAATATCGGCGCGCTCGTGCCGCGCGACGATGCGCCCGTCGCGCATCACCACCACACGGTCGGCGATTTGGGCGATTTCGTCCAGCCGGTGGCTGATATAGATGAAGGACATGCCTTCCGCCTTGAGCTTGCGGATTTGCTGGAACAGGAGCTCCGTTTCCTCGCCGCCAAGGGCGGCCGTCGGTTCATCGAAGATCAGCAGCTCGGCATTGAGCGTCAGCGCCTTGGCAATCTCGACCTGCTGCTGGGCGGCGATACGCAGCGTGCGCACCTTGCGCTCGGGCGAGACATCGAGCCCGAGGCGCTTCAACTGGGCTGATGCCCGTGCATTCATTGCCGCGCGGTCGATGCGGCCGCCGCGCATCGGCAGGCGCCCGACATAGACGTTTTCGGCGACCGACAGATCCGGCAGCAGCTTCAGCTCCTGGTGGATCATGCCGATGCCGGCGTCGATCGCCGCGGCAGGATTGGCGGGGGAATAAGCGTTCCCCCGCCAGGTGATGGTGCCGGCATCGGGCTTGGTCGACCCGGCGATGATGTTCGAGACGGTGGACTTGCCGGCGCCGTTTTCGCCAAGCAGCGCCACGACCTCGCCCGGCCGCACCTCGAAGCTCGCATCGGCCAGGACCTGCACCGGTCCGTAGCTTTTGCAGAGGCCGCTGACGACGAGACCCAGATTGGGGCTGTGCGTGTGGCGAGGTTCGGTGGACATTGTTGCGCTCGTCGACTGCCGGACTGGTCTAAATCAGGGATGCTTGGCGATGAACTGCTCGACATTGTCCTTGGTGGTCAGCGTCGCATCCTGCAGCTGTTCTGCGGGAATGGTCTCGCCGGCCACCAGCTTGATTGCCGCATCGACGGCAAGCCGGCCCATGCCCTGGGTCTGCTGCGTCGCCGTCACGTCGAAGACGCCGTCCTTCAGCGCCTTGAGCGCCGCCACGTCGCCGTCGAAGCCGGCAACCCAGACCTTGTGGCCGGGATTGGCGACCTTGACCGCCTGCGCCGCACCGAGCGCCAGCGCATCGGCCTGGCCGATGACGATCGACACGTCGGGATGCGACTGCAACAGATCCTGCGTCAGCTTGAAACCTTCGTCCTGGTGCCAGCCTTCGCTCCACAATTCGCCGACGACCTTGATGTCGGGATAGCCCTTCAGCGCTTCGCCGCAGCCCTTCGAGCGATCGACCTCGGGCGTCGTACCCTTCTGGCCGTGGATGATGATCAGCTCGCCCTTGCCGCCGGCCTGCTTGGCGATGTAGTCGCAAACCGCTTTCGCCGATGCCACGCTATTGGTGGCGATGAAGGTGTCGCCGGGCGCGCCGTCGGCGTTGCGGTCGACATTAATGACTGGGATGCTGGCAGCCTTGGCCGTCTTGGTCGGCACGGTGGCGGCGGTGGCGCCGGCCGGAATGTAGATCAGCGCATCGATATTCTGCGTGATCAGATCCTGCACCTGGCTGACCTGGGTCGCCGAATCGCCCTTGGCGTCGACGGTGACGACCTCGATGCCCTTTTCCTTGCCGTAGGCTTCGACGGACTGCTTGATCTGGTTGAAGAAGTCGGCCTGCAGATTGGCGACGGCGAGGCCGAGCTTCTTGGCTTCCTTGGCCGAGGCCATGTCGGACAGGCTAAGCAGCGGGATGATGGCCGCGGCGGCAAGCAGCAATGAACGTTTAGTCAGCATGTTATTCCTCCGTTGATGTTCAATCTGTCCTGCCCGCGCATCGCGGCGCCCCGTGGCCGAACAACTCCCAGTTTCGGATCACCGATCCGTTTTCGCCCGAATATCCGGGTGAATCTCATTGAGCCCAATTCTTCATTGTGCCCCATTTTTCATTGTGCTCTGCGCCGCCAGGTGTCGGTGGCCACCGCCAGCGCGATCACCACGCCGATAACCACTTGCTGGATGAAGGGCGAGACACCGAGCAGGTTCAGTCCGTTGCGCAGCACGCCGATGATGAGGACGCCGATGGCTGTGCCGCCGATCGAACCGACGCCGCCCGACAGGCTGGCGCCGCCGATAACCACCGCCGCGATGGTGTCGAGCTCGTAGCCAAGGCCGGAGCTCGGCTGGACGGAATCGAGCCGGGCGGCAAGCACGATGCCGGCGAGACCGGCCAGCACGGCGCAGATCGTATAGACCCAGTTTGTCAGCGACTTGACCGGTATGCCGGACAGCCGGGCGACTTCGGCGCTGCCGCCGATTGCGTAGAGGCTGCGGCCGGTGGCACGATAATTCAGGAAGATCGCGAAAATGACGGCAAGCACGATCATCAGCCCGACGGTGACCGACAGGAAGCCGAAATGGCGGATGATCGACAGGCTGGTGAACCAGTCGGGAAAGCCGACGATCTGCGAGCCGTCGGTGATCATATTGGCGAGACCGCGCGCCACCGACATCATGGCCAGCGTGGCGATGAAGGGCGGCAGCTTGGTGACCGTCACCAGCAGGCCCGAAACCAGCCCGCAAAGGCCGGCGACGACGAGGGCTGCGGCGATGCCGGCCGGCAGGCCGAGATTGAGATAGTCCGGATGGGCGACGAAGCCCATCACCATGGAAGCCAGCGCCAGCACCGAGCCAACGGACAGGTCGATGCCGCCGATCAGGATGACCAGCGTCATGCCGATCGCCATGATGCCGAGTACGGTAACCTGGTCGAGCACGTTGAGGATGTTGCGGATGGTCAGGAACGTATCGGTGGTCAGCGAGAGCGCCAGGCACAGCAGGACCAGCCCGATCAGCGGGCCCATGGTTCCGGCAAAGACAGCCGAAAACTTTGCGCCCGTCGTGGCCTGCGTACCAGAGCCTGCTTTCAACTCGCTTGCGTCGTTGCTCACAGCCACTTCGTCTCCTCCACAGCAATCCGGCGCTGCATCACCGGGCCACTTTGTTCACCAGGCCCCTCCATGTGAACAATTTATCTTTAACATGCAATTTTGTTCAGCTAAACTGTTCGTCGGAAAATTGTCAAGGCCCTGCCGTTTCATTCGACGACGGTTTGCGCTGTCCGCCGGTTTGCCTTACGCAAGGTCTCGGAAATCTTGGGCATTTCGAAGTCGCCGGATTGGAATATCATGAGCAGAGCCGGCGGCTGCGGCAAGGCAAACAGATGACGATCGTAGAGAACGAAAGAGCCTCGCGCTTTCCCGACGCCGAACTCAAGGCCCGCGCCGCCTGGCACTATTATGTCGAGGGTCTTACACAGGAGCGGATTTCCGAAATTCTCGGCGTCGGCCGCATCAAGGTACATCGCATTCTCTCCGCCGCCCGCGAAGAGGGTGTCGTCCAGTTTCGCATCCGCGACAGCGTCGTCGAATGCGTGGTTTTGGAGGAAAGCCTCAAGCAGAGGTTCGGGCTCAGCCAGGCTGTTGTGGTGCCGTCGGCTGCCGACCGAAGCAACGCACCGCTGATGATCGGCCACGCCGCCGCCGCCTATCTGGCCGACCATGTGAATGCCGGCGATGTCATTGCGCTGGGCTGGGGGCGGACGCTGAAATTCGCCATCAATGAGTTGCCAAGGCGGCCTATCGCCAGGACCACGGTGGTTTCGATGCTTGGCGGCCTGACCCATGCACAGCCGCTCAACCCGACAGAAAGCGCCTGGGATTTCGCCGAGAAGATCGGTGCGCAGTGCTTCCTGCTGCCGGTGCCGGTCTATGCCGACCGGCCGGAACAGCGCGACGCGTTCATGAGCCAGCGCAGCGTTCAGGACGTTGTCTTCCGTGCACGCCGGGCAAACATTGCCGTGCTCAGCGTCGGCTCGTTTTCCAACGACAGCCCGATCGCCAATTACGGCTTCATCAAGCCAAGCGAACTCGAGGAACTGCAGGCGGCCGGCGCCGTCGGCGATATTCTGTGTCATTTCATCGACGCCGAGGGCCGCCCGGTCGACCACGAGGTGAACCGCCGCGTCTGTGCCTATCCGCTGCAGGATCTGTCGGATATCCCGAGCATCATCCTGGTGTCGGGAGGGCAGGAAAAGATTGCCATCATGCGGGCAGCACTCGCCAACACCAAGGTATCGGTTCTGATCACCGACGAGGATGCGGCAAAGGGGCTGCTCAACCGCTAGTCGCGTTGAGAGCACTCAGCCGCACGTGGATATCGCGCGTCGCTTGATAGAGATCGCGGTAGATTGCCTTGCGGCCGCGATAGCCGGCAACAAGTCCATCGACCGGGTCGACATGCATGGTGGGAGCGGCAGCCATTGCCTTTGCGGCGGCTTCCGGCGAGGCAAACCAGCCGACCGCGGCGGCCGCCAGCATGGCGGCGCCGAGTGCGGCGGCTTCGTTGACCGGCGAAACCGAGATCGGCCGCTCGAGCACGCTTGCCATGATCTGCATGAGGAGTACGCAATTGGTGCCGCCGCCGGCGGCAATCATCGCCGCCTGTCCGCCGGCTTGGGCTTCCATGGCCTCGGTGGCAACGGCCTGCTCGAAGGCGATGCCTTCCAGGACAGCGCGGAAAAGATGCTCCGGCCGGTGGTCGAGCGACAGGCCGACAATGGCGCCACGCGCGGCACCATCCCAATAGGGGCTCATGACGCCGGCCCAATAGGGCAGGACGAGCAGGCCCTCGCTGCCAGCGGCAACCTCCAGCGCCGCTTTCTCCAGTGCTGCCGCCGACGGCGAACCGGTCGTGCGGACAATCCAGTCGACCAGTTGCATGCCCGAACGCAGCACTGTCTCCAACATGAAACCGGAACCGGTCGGCGAGACCAGCGTGCGAAAGGCGTCCGAGGTTTTCACCTTGCCGGAATAGCAGCCGCTGACCACGCCGGAGCCGAGCGAGAGATAGCTCTTGCCTTCGCCGTAGACGCCCATGCCGAGGCCCATCGCCTGGCCGTCCCCAGCGCCGGCAACGACCGGCGTGCCGGCCCTCAGGCCGGTCAGTTGCGCCGCGGTTGCGGAAAGCCCGCCGCAAATTGCGCCCGGCGCGACCAGGTCGGGCAATTGCTCCATCTGCAGTCCGGCGGCCGCAACGAGGCGGGGATGCCAGGTACCTCTCTCTACGTCGAGGAGCCCGAGCGGATCCGCACTTGCGGTGCTGGTGACCAATCGCCCGGTCAGCCGCTGGACGAAGAAACCGTGCACGTCGACCAGTGCCGCTGCCTGGTGAAGCATCTGAGGCTGGTGTTCGGCAAGCCAGGCGATGGCGTAGAGCGCCGGCGTCGGGTCCGGCGGCTTGCCGCTCCAGTCGCGGATCGCCTCGCGGCCGAGTTCGGCCGAAAGCCTGATAACCTGCGGCCGGGCGCGTTCGTCCAGCCACAGGATCGCCGGAATAAGTGGTTTGCCGGCGCTGTCGACCAGCGTGAAGGTCTCGCGCTGGTGGGCAATGGAGATCGCCGCCACGCGGAAAGCGCCGACCGCCTCAGTGACCTGCTTCAATGCGCCAAGCAGCGCCGTCCACCAATGTTCGGCGTCCTGCTCGAAATGGCTGGGCTTCGGATTTGAAAGCGGATAAGTCTCGCGTGCCTGGAACAGCTCCTCGCCGTCGCGGGTGAAGGCAATCGCCTTCACGGCCGTGGTCGAGGCGTCGATCCCGATTACGATATCGTCCATCAGGCGGAGATCCGGCGGGGTCAAGCCGCGTTGGTAGCGAACCGTCCGTCCGACTGATCGAGACGACGGCGGATCTGGGTTATCACCATCGAATCGTCGGGTACACAATTTTCATAGGTCAGGAAATCGCCGATCTTGAGCGGCTTGACCACCTTGGCCCGTTCGGCAAGGCCGAGCGGCAGCGCGCCCCGGGCGCGTGCATCTTCCCATGTCATGGCGAACCCGCGATAGTCGTTCTCGCCGATCATGCCGAGCGACTGGCCGACGCCAAGATCGCTCTTGGCAACCGCCACCGCCTCGGCGACCGGACGGTCGAGCGGCTCCATGTCGGCCCGTTTGTAGACGACGGCGCGCGCCGCCGACAGCGGCACTTCCAGGCTGGTCAGATGATAGGGCCGGAAGATCGTGAAATAGGGGCCTTTGCCGACCTTGAGGTCGATCATGCGCTCCAGCACGCGCGGATGCTGGGTCTCGATGATGCAGAACACGCCGGGCGCCACGCCCTTGCCGATCGAATAATCGACCACGCCCTTGCGATGCAGCACGCCGCCATCCTCGCGCGGGCAGAGCACGCTGGCGAGCTCCTCCAGCGTTGCGGTTGGGCCGTGCATGCCCGGCACGTCGGGCACCAGGCCGGTGGCATTGGCGATCGCCACCATTTCGATGGCCGTCTTCGAGCCGTCGACGAATTCGACCAGCATGCGCGCATTCATGTTGCGCTCGGCCGCTTCTTTCTCGTAATCGGCCGGCATGGCGTCGATCTTCAGCGGATTGTTCTTGCCCTTGCCGGCGGCGATGATGTTGAAGCCGAGGCTTTTGGCAAAGCCGATGATCTCCAGCGTGCAGGCCGGCTCGTCGCCGGCGGCACCGGTATAGACGACGCCGGCCTTGCGTGCCTCGTCCTTGAGGAAGCGGCCGATCGTGATGTCGGCCTCGACATTGAGCATGACGATGTGCTTGCCGTTCTTCATCACTTCCAGCGCGAACAGCGTGCCGATATTGGGATTGCCCGTCGCGTCGATGATGACGTCGATCCGGCCAGCCGCCGCCAGCGCGTGCAAATCTTCGGTCACCGCAATCTTGCCGGCCTCGATGGCGCGGTCGATCGCCGCCGCATTGCCGGCCTGGACGATGTCGGAACGGTCGTGGCCAGCGAGCAGCGCCGCGTCGATCGCTGCCTGCGGCCTGACCTCGGAAATAGCGCCGATCCGCATGCCCGGCATCAGTGCCACCTGGACGACGATGTCGGTGCCCATCTGACCGGCGCCGGCAAGCCCGATGGTGATCGGCCCCTGCTGTTCAGCGCGCTGCAGAAGTTCCGCTGCAAATTGCGGATGGGACATGTCGCTTCCTCCAGTTCTTGACGCGCCGCAGCGTCCAAATCAACGTTTTGAACATTCCTATTTCCAAATGAAAAATATTTCAACCTGCAATTGGGACATTCCCGCTCTGGAATGGCCGATCGCTTGGGGTCAGCTGCCGGTCAGGGCACGACCTCTGCAGGTAGCCGGACGGCGCCGACCGATGCGGGTTGCTCGACGTTGCCTTGAGGTGGCGCGGTCTCTACCTCAGCTGCCGATCTCGAAGAAGGGCGCGCCGAGCAGGTCGGGAACGACATCGATGCCAAGTCCCGGCCCGTCCGGAATGCCCATGCGGCTGCCCCAGACCGGCGGCATATTGGATGCGGTGCGCACCGTCACCCATTCGTGGAAGGCGATGGCGTGCAGCCGGCGCTCCTCGGGCGTCGACAGCGACAGATGCGCCATGGCCGATGTGTCGATCTCGGCGCCGCCAGTGTCCTCGACGGTGATCATGAAGCCGAGATCGACGGCGAGGTCGCGGATTTGGCGCGTTTTGGTCACTCCTCCGAGCCGCGAGATCTTCAGCGTCAGCCCGTCGGCAGCGCCCTTGCGGTGGATGTCGAGCATGTCGTCCAGCGAGGCGACGGATTCGTCGAGCACCATCGGTTTGTCAAGCGAGCGGCGCACCGACATGCATTCGTCGATCGTCGTGCAGGGCTGTTCGAACGTGTAGTCGATGGTGCGCGTCGCATCCACGAACTGGCGTGCCTGGTAAGGCGTCCAGCCGGCATTGGCGTCGCAGAAGATGACGGTGCCCTTCGGCACCGCGGCGGCGACGGCTGTGACGCGTTCGATGTCGTCATGGACGTTGCCGCCGACCTTGACCTGCAGTCGATGACAGCCGTCTTTGACGATGCGCTTGGCAAGTGCAGCCATCGCGTCGACCGTGCCATGGGTGACGACCTTGTAGAGTTCGGCCGTCTCGCTCTCGCGTCCGCCAAGCAACGTAACCAGCGGCACGTCGGCGGCGCGCGCCGCGAGATCCGAGCATGCCATGTCGAGCGCCGACTTGACGTAGGGATGGCCCTTGAACACCGTATCCATGAGCCTGTTGATCCCGGCAAGCCCGCGTGGGTCATGGCCCATGAGATGCGGCGCGATCTCGACGACGCCGGCGCGCGTGCCGGCGGCGAACGCCGGCGAGTAAAAATTGCCGAGCGGCGCCATCTCGCCCCAGCCGGTGAGCCCGCTATCTGCGGTGACGGCGACGATCACAGCGTCGAACGCATCGGCGACGCGCCCCTTCGACATCCGGTAAGGTCCGTCCACAAAGGGCTGCACGACATGGTAGGCTTTGATGGTTTTGATCTGCACGTCTTCTGTCCGTTGTCTGTGTTCCGGGATGACCGCCAAACTTGTCGGGCTCAGCCGCCTTTGGGCCGATTGCGCGTTAGGCCGGCACGATCCGCGCCGGCGCCCTTTGAGCCACGCTCTTCCAACTCGCGCGCATAGGCGAGCAGTTCCTCGAAATCCAAATCGATATGCTCCTTGGCGTGGCGCTGTGCAGCGCGCATGTCGCTGCCCTTGAGCAACTGCACATAGCTTTCGTGAGCGTCTTCGGCAGGCACCGGCTCGTTGCGCGCCCTCTGGTGCAGCGCAAAATACATCTGCAGCCGGCTGGCCAGCCGCTGCCAGGTTTCCAGCAACACCGAATTGTCGGCCCATTCGTGGATCAGGCCATGCAGTTGCAGCGCCGTTTCGATCTGTCGCGTCGCGTCCAGCTCGCGCGTCGCCTGCTTCACCGCCGCATGCCGCCGGTCTATCTCGTCGAAGAAGCGCTGGTCGCGAAGCGGCCAGGTCCGCTCGATGGCGAATTCGTCCAGCACCTTGTTGAGCGAATAGGCATCGTCGATGTCCTTGGCGGTCACCTCGATGACGAAGGTTCCGGCGTAGGGGATGCTGGTCAGGATGCCTTCCTGCACCAGTTCGCGCATCGCCTCGCGCAGCGGCGCACGGCTCACCCGCATCTGCTCGGAAATCCTAAGTTCGTTGAGCTTCTGCCCCGGTTCCAGCTGGCCGGTCAGGATCGCGCGCCGGAGCAGCGCCACGATCTCGGCCCGGCGTGTCGTATCCGCGATCGGACTGAAATCCAGCGTTGCCATCCGGCTGCTCCAGGAGACCAAAAGCAACACAGCAGATTGTCGACAATCTAACAAGAGGTAATTGCGGGTACAGGTTCTCCGCTGGCCAGCTGCTTGCGGCAGACGGGTACGTCACGGCGCGCTCTACTTGCGCCTTCATGGCTCCTGCCAAGGTCGAGTGTGCCGATGAGGCCGATCTTGCCGACCCTGCTCAGCAAAAACGGCGCCCTCGGCGTGGGAGCCGAAGGCGCCGCGGGACCGGACCTGATGGGGGTTATCAGGTGGCCGGTTTCTGGGGTAGCGGCGAGACCGGCATTCCCGGACCGATCTTCTGCAGATTCCCGGTGATCACCTGGTCGCCTTCGGCTACGCCGCTCAAGATGGCCACCTGATCGCCATTGGTCGGTCCGAGCGAAACGATGCGCTGGTCGACGGTGTTGTCCTTGCCGACGACATAGAGGTATTTGCCGAGCTGGCCTGAGCCGAGTGCCGTCTGCGGTACCATCAGCGCATCGGGCTGCTCTTTGACGTGCAGCCGGACGCGGACATACTGGCCGGGCAGCAGGGTGAACTTGCCGTTGCCGACCGTCGCCCGTGCCGTGATCGTGCCGGTCGAGCGATCGATCGTGTTGTCCATGAAGGTAAGATCGCCCTTCTGGCGCGGTTCGGTTTCACCGGGAAGCAGGACGTCGACACTGATCGGTCCCGCGGCCCGAGCTTCCTCGATCTGGGTCAGGTCCGTTTCGCTCGGATTGAAGGTGACGTAGATCGGATCGAGCTGCACCAGCGAGTTGAGCACCGTGCCGGCAACGCTGACCAGCGTTCCGACGGAAGCCTGGCTGCGTCCGATGCGTCCCGCGAATGGAGCACGGATTTCGGTATAGCTCAAATTGAGCTCGGCGGTCCGCAAGGCGGCCTGGTTCACGGCGAGCGAGGCCTGAGCCTCGCGCAAGGTGCTGGTGCGCTGGTCGAACACGTCCTTGGCGAGATAGCCGCTCTTGGCGAGCTCGCTGCCGCGCCCGAGATTGGAGCGCGCATAGTCGAGTGTTGCCGTGTCGCGCTGGATAAGCGCCTTCGCCTGCTCCAGGGCAGCCTGGAAATCCTCCGGGGCGATCTTGTAGAGAAGGTCGCCCTTTGCAACATCGCCGCCGTCGGTGGCGACCTGCTCCTGCAGATAGCCCGGCACGCGCGCCTGCAGCGTAATGCTGCGGATCGGCTCTACCCGGGCGGCGTAGTCGAGATAGATCGGGATCGTCTTCTTGACGACGCTCACCACCGGCACCGGCATGACAAAGGCTTCCGGCTTGGGTGTCGCCGCCCCGGCCGTGCCGGCGTTGAGGCTGAGACTGCCCATGTCGAGCAAGTGAACGCTCGCTATCGAAATCGCCCCAAGGGCGACGGCCGTTCCCAGCGCGATTTTCCATTTACGCATGATCGATTCTCCAGTCCTATTCAGCCGCTTCGGCCAATGGCTCGAAGGCGGGTTCGGCGGTTGGTTGTTCAGTCGTTTCGGAGACCGGTTCGCTCTCGCTGCGGCGCTCGCGCAGCTGCTCGATCACCGCATAGAAGACCGGCACGAACACCAGCGACAGGATGGTCGCCGCGACCATGCCGCCAAAGACAGTGGTGCCGATCGACTGCCGGCTCGCGGCACCTGCACCTGTAGCGAACATCAGCGGCAGCACGCCGAGGATGAAGGCGAAGGCGGTCATCAGGATCGGCCGCAGCCGCAGCCGCGCCGCTTCCATCGCGGCGTCGACGATGCTGAGGCCTTCTTCGCGCCGGCGCCGGGCAAACTCGACGATCAGAATCGCGTTCTTGGCCGCCAGTCCGATCAGCATGACGAAGCCGATCTGCGAGTAGACGTCGATCTGCATGCCGCGCAGCCACAGCACGACGAACGCACCGAACAATGCGAGCGGCACCGCCAGCAGCACCATGAACGGCATCGCCCAGCTCTCATATTGCGCGGCAAGGATGAGGAAAACGAAGACGATGGCGAGGCCGAAGACGACGGATGCGATCGATCCCGCCTTGAGCTCCTGATAGGTGATGCCGGTCCATTCGTAGCCGAAATCTCTCGGCAACGCCGTGGCAGCGGCACGTTCCATTGCCGCCACCGCCTGGCCGGACGAAAAGCCGGGGGCGGCGCCGCCATTGATCAGGGCCGACGCATTGTTGTTGTAGTGCGGCACGGTCTCGGGGCCGACGATGGGCACAAGCTTGCCCAGCGTGCTCAGCGGCACCATGCCACCCGACGCATTGCGGACATAGAGCCGCGAAATGTCGGCCGGACCGGCTCGAGAGTCCTTGTCGGCCTGGATCGTCACCCGGAAGGTGCGGCCAAACAGGTTGAAGTCGTTCACATAAAGCGAGCCGAGATAGATCTGCAGCGTGTTGAAGACGTCCGGCAGGTTGAGCCCGAGCAGCTTTGCCTTGGCGCGATCGAGATCGTAGTTGAACTGCGGCGTCGAGGTCGAGAACGACGAGAACAATTGCTGTGGGTTGAGCTCCGGCTGCTTGCGCGCCTCGGCAATCACAGCTTGCGTCGCATCGTTGAGCGCCACGCTGCCGCGGCCGGTCAGATCCTCGACCTGGAACTCGAAGCCACCGGTGGTGCCGATGCCCGGGATCGAAGGCGGGTCGAAGCTCAGCGCAAAAGCCTCCGGAATTTGCAGCAGCTTGTTGCGCACGTCGGCGACGAGCTTCGAGGCGCTCTGGTCGGGGCCGCGTTCGTCCCATGGCTTCAGGATGGCGAATTCGACCGCCGAGTTCGACTGCGCGGCACTGGTCAGGAAGTTCAAGCCGCTGATCGAGCCGACAATGTCGACGCCGGGCGTGTTCTGCAGGATATCGCGTGCCTTTTGCGCCACTGCATCGGTGCGTTCCAGCGAGGCCCCGTCGGGGAGCTGGATAACGACGAAGAAGTAGCCCTGGTCTTCGACCGGAAGGAAGGTCGAGGGCAGGCGCTGCCAGACGAAGTAGGTCGCGACAAGTCCGGCCGCGAACAGGCCAAGCATGATCCAGCGCAGACGGATGAGAATGCGCACGCCATTCGCATACGCATGCGACAGCCGTTCGAAGCCCATGTTGAACCAGCGGAACAGCACGAACTGCGTTTCAGGCCGGTGGCGCAGGAACGCCGCGCTGAGCGCCGGAGTAAGCGTAAGCGAGACAAAGGCCGAGATGCCGAAGGAGATCGCGACCGTCAGGGCAAACTGGTTGTAGAGCCGGCCGGAAACGCCGGGGATGAAGGCAACCGGCACAAACACGGCCATCAGCACGGCGGTCGTGGCGATGATCGGTCCGGTGACCTCGGCCATCGCCGTACGCGTGGCAGCCAGCGGTTTGAGGCCGGCCTCGAGCTGGCGTTCGACATTCTCGACGACGACGATCGCGTCGTCGACGACGAGGCCGATCGCCAGCACCATGCCGAGCAGGCTGAGCATGTTCAGGGAGAAGCCGAACATGTACATGACGACTAATGTCGACACCAGCGACACCGGAATCGCGATCGTCGGGATGATCGTGGTGCGCCAGCTTTGCAGGAAGATGAACACCACCGCGACGACCAGGACCAGCGCCTCGCCGAGCGTGATCAGCACGTCATGCATAGACGCCGATACGAAACGTGTCGTATCGTAATGCATGGCATAGCTGACCCCCTTCGGGAAGCGGGCCGACAGCTCCTGCATCTTGTCCTTGACGCGCTGCTGCAGATCGAGCGCGTTGGAGCCCGGCATCTGGTAGACCGCGAGCACCACCGTCGGGTCCTTGCCGAAGAAGGCCGACGACGAATATTGCAGCGCGCCGAGCTCGATGCGCGCAACGTCGCGGAGCCGCACCAACGAGCCGTTGGCGGTATTGGCCCGCACGACGATGTCGCCGAACTCCTTGGGGTCGCTCAGCCTGCCGACGGCGTTGACCTGCATCTCGAAAGCGGTGCCGGCCGGAGCCGGCGATTGCCCGATCTTGCCGGCCGCCACCTGGACGTTCTGCTCGGCGACGGCGTTCTGCACGTCGACGGCGGTGATGCCGAGATTGGCGAGCTTGTCGGGATCGAGCCAAACGCGCATCGAATAGCGCCGCTCGCCGAAGATCTGCACGTCGCCGACGCCAGGCAGGCGCTTCAGCGGATCGACCACCTGCAGGTAGGCGAGATTGCTCAAAGTGACCGGGTTGACGGAGCCGTCCGGGGAGGTGAGGTCGACGATCAGGACGAAGTTCGGGTTCTGTTTCTTGATCGTCACGCCGCCCTGGTTGACGATGGCCGGCAACGAGGAAGCCGCCTGCGAAACGCGGTTCTGGACGTCGACGGCGGCGGTGCTCAGGGAATAGCCGACCTCGAAAGTGATGGTGATCGTCGAGGAGCCGTCATTGGAGCTCGACGACGACATATAGGTCATGCCCTGAACGCCGTTGATCTGCTGTTCGAGCGGCGTCGTCACCGTGTCGGCGACAACCTGCGCGCTGGCGCCCGGGTAGTGGGCGCTGACCACGACCTGGGGCGGCGTGATGTCGGGAAACTGCGAGACGGGCAGCAGAAAATAACAAATCCCCCCGGCGAGCACCATGATGATGGCGATCGCCGACGCAAAGATCGGACGATGAATGAAGAAGTTTACCATGAGATGCACGCCTCGCCCGATGCTCTGGCCCGGCCAAAGGCCCTGGCCACCCTGGACAGTCGCCGGCTGCGCGTTGAGCCGGAATCTTCGAGAAAGCCGAAATCTTGCAGCGGGCGACGCGGCGCGTTGCGGCGCTCGGCCTGCTCGTCCGCCAGCGCACGCAGCATCGCCTCGAAAGACCGCGGATCGACGCGGTCGGCCTTCATCAGCATGCGGATCATCGGATCCTTCACGACTTCATCGATCGTCAGATCATTGCGCTGCGACATCGAAGCGGCTCCTGGTTTTTGGCGATCCGCGGCAGGCCGCGGATCGGGTGTTCTCTTGCTCGCCGGCCGAGGCCGTAAGGTGCGGTTCGTCCCCTTGCCGATTGGGCGGGGCTGATGGCCGGCACTTGCGAGTTTGACATGATGCAATGCGGGTGTTACAGGTAAGTAACATCTCTAACGTTACAGACCGGTAACACCCTAGTCAAGAGGTGCACCGAGGGAATTTCGGGAAACGCAATCACGGAGGTTTTGATGACAGACAGTGTTGTGGAGCGTGGTCGCCCCCGGGACAGGATCCTGGAGACGGCACGGGACATGTTTCACAAGCATGGCATTCGCGGCGTCGGCATCGACGCCATCACCGAGGCCGCCGGTACCAACAAGATGACGCTCTACCGGCATTTCGAGTCCAAGGACGACCTGATCATCGAATGTCTGCGGGCGACCGCCTGCAGCGCCAACGCGATGTGGGAAAAGTTCGAGGCCGAGAATCCGGGCGACAAACTGGCGCAACTGCACGCCTGGGTCCGGATGGCGGCCGATTGCCTGATGTCGGATCGTCGCGGTTGCGACATGGCCAACGCCGCCATCGAGCTGAGCGAGACCGATCATCCGGCAAGGCAAGTGATCAAGGAACTCAAGGAAGCGCAGCGCGAGCGGCTGGTCTCGCTGTGTCGCGATGCCGGCATCGGCCAGGCCGAACTTCTCGCCGACACGCTGTCGCTTCTGCTCGAGGGCGCCCGTGTCAGCCTGCAAAGCGTCGGCGCCGAAGGCCCGAGCGCGCAGTTCGTCCGCATGGCGGAAGGCCTGATCACTTCTTTCAGGGCCAGATAGTCTCGCAAGCGGCGAAACCATTGACAGCTCGTTGGTTACGAGCCGCGCCGCCGAGCGCTCTTTCGTCCCATTCGGATGTGTCGTCACCACACTTCTCCGTCTGCCGCCGCGCCATTCCTTGCGCGGCGTATTGCTTGTTGGTTGTGAGGGCAAGATAGGGCCGGCAGCGAATTGGTGAGAGTGACAAGTGTGACAGGATTCCGCCCGGAAATGCCGTGGCGATCTCAGCGAAGGCCCATCGATTCGCGGATCGGTACTCGTCCCGGTGATAGTCATGGCCCCAGCCTTGGCCGATACCTCAGAGCCGGAACGAAAAAAGCCCGCTGCCGGGAGGAGGTGGCAGCGGGCTTGATTTTCGAATGCGGTGCGGGAGGAGGTGCACCGAATTCAACGTCGGCATCGCATCTGGGAGGAGTAGATGGCCGACGCTTATGAACTTACTGGTTGCCCAATGATTCGGCAACCACAAAAGTTGCATAGCTGATGTGCAGATTTGCGGTATCAACCGAATTTTAACGATCGAGGCCGAGCGAACACCGCCCTCGCGCGGCATCACTGCACCGGGACATTTTCCTTGAAGATCAGGCGCGGGTCGATGAATTTCCGCGTCAGATAGGGCGCCGACGAGGCGATCGAGCCGAGCAGGCGAATGACCGACTGTTCGGCGATCAGCCTGGCATTCTGGTCGATGACGACGTCGAGCAGATCGTCGACGAGATAGCCGCGCGTTTCGCGCGTCAGATCATGGCAGATGAACACCGGCTTTTTCTGCGGTCTGGCTTCGAGCAACGCTTTCGCCACGCCTGATCGTCCGGCGCCGATACAGTAGATGCCGAGCAGCTCCGGCTCGTTGTGCAGCGCGTTCATGGTCGCGGTGTAACTGACCTCCGGCTCGTCGTTGATCTCGACGGCACTGGTGACGGTCAGATTGGGGAACTCCTCGCCGAGCACGGAGCGAAAGCCCATTTCGCGTTCCTCGTGGCCGCGATAGGAACGTGAGCCGACCACCATCGCCAGATGGCCTTTGCGGCCGCCGAGGAACCGTCCCATCAGCAGCGCCGCGGTGCGGCCCGCCACCCGGTTGTCGATACCGACATAGGCCGAGCGGGGCGCGCCCGGAACGTCGGACACCAGCGTGACTAGGCGGATGCCGGCCTCGACGATCTCGCGCAAGATGTTGCGCGTCCTTGGATGATCGACGGCAATGACGCCGACCCCGTTCGCCTTGAGGGAGAGGTTTTCGACGGCTGTCTGTAAGGCGCTCGGCGAGATGCCGGTGAGCTTATGGATGCGGCAGGAGGCGACCAGCGGCAGGCGCGCCGCATAATCCTCGATGTGCCTGGCCAGATCGGCCATGAAGGCATTGCTGCCGATCGGCAGGAAGAATTCGAGATGCGCCGGCCGCGAGGGCAACGCGACCTGGTCGACAACCGGCAGATAGCCGAGCTGCTTGGCCGCCTCAATTACGCGCTGCCGGTTGGCGGCACTCGCCCCCGGCCGGTTGTTGAGCACACGGTCGACCGTCGCGGTCGACAGGCCGCAGCTCCTGGCAATATCCGAAACGGTGGCTTTCATCTCGCAACCATGTGGCGATGCGATCCAGTGCCTCGGCGGTCAGCCGGCGGTCAGTCGTGCCGCTTTGTGCGCTCGACCAGCGCGTCGTGGATCTCCTTGTCCGACATGCCGGTGATGACGCGTTCGACTTCGGCGACGCTGGTCTTCTTCGGGTCGATATCGTCGGCGACCACCTTGCCGCGGCGCATGACGACGATGCGGTCGACCACCTGGAAGACGTGGTGGATGTTGTGGGCGATGAAGATGCAGGAATGGCCGGAATCGCGGGCGCTGCGCACGAAGCTTAGAACGCCTTGCGTTTCGGCGACGCCGAGATTGTTGGTCGGCTCGTCGAGGATGATGAGGTCGCTGTCGAAATGCATGGCGCGTGCAATCGCCACCGCCTGCCGCTCGCCGCCGGAGAGCGAGCCGATCGGCGTCGTCGGCGGAATGTTCTTCGAGATGCCGACCTGCTTGAGCAGGTCGCGGGCAACCACGTTCATCGCCTCCTGGTCCATGCGGTTGAGGAAACGCGGCGGCTTGATCGGCTCGCGTCCAAGGAACAGGTTGCGGGCGATCGACAGTTGCGTCACCAGCGCCGAGTCCTGGTAGATCGTCTCGATGCCGTGGGCGATGGCGTCGCTGGTGCTGCGCAAATTTACCCTCTTGCCGCGGATGAAGATGTCGCCGCTGGTCAGCGGGACCGCGCCCGACAGCACCTTGATCAGCGTCGACTTGCCGGCGCCATTGTCGCCGAGCAGTCCGACGATCTCCCTTTCGTTGACATGGAAATTGGCATCAACCAGCGCCTGAACGCGGCCATAGGACTTGCGGATGTTCGTCATGCGGATCAGCGGCTCGACCATCGTCTCAAGTCCCTGCCTGATGCCGGCGTTCCAGCCAGGAGTGGAGCGCCATCATGCCGAGGATGATAGCGCCGATGAAGATGTTGTAGGCAAGGCCCGGCACACCGATCAGCACGATGCCGTTGCGCATCACGCGCAGGATCAGGATACCGAGCACTGTGCCGATGATGGTGCCGCGCCCGCCGGTCAGCGCCGTACCGCCGATCACCACCATGGCGATGACTTCGAGCTCGTAGCCGGTGCCGCTGTTGGGGTTGGCCGCAGAGGTGCGCAGCGAGCTGATGACGCCGGCAAGCGAGGCCAGGATCGACGACAGGATGAACAGGCCGATCTTGACGCCGCTGACATTGACGCCGCGCGCCCTTGCGGCACTCGGGTTGCCGCCGGCCGCCTGGATCCAGTTGCCGATCCGGCTCTGCGTCAGCACGTAGCCGAGCGCGACGGCGGCCGCGATGAACCAGAACAGCGACATATAGATACGGAACGGCCCGATGAAGAAATCGCCGACCAGGGCTTCCGCCAGCCAGCTCCCCTCGGCGCTCCAGGTCCGCTGCGGAAACCCGTTGGTGACGAACAAAGCGGTGCCGCGCACCACCAGCAGCATGCCCAGCGTCACCAGGAAGGACGGGATCTTGAGCTGCGTCACGAACCAGCCATTGACCAGCCCGATGAAGGCGGCAACCACCAGGGCAACGGCGAAGGCGGCTTCGAGCGAGGTGAGACCGCTGTTGAACAGCGTCCACATCAGGACCGGCGAGAAGCCGAACACCGAGCCGACCGAGAGGTCGAATTCGCCCGATGTCATCAGCAGTGTCATCGCCAGCGCGATCAGCCCGAGTTCGACCGTGAAGGCCAGCGTGTTCGAGATGTTCTGCGGCGACAGGAAGTCGTGATTGATGCCCCAGAACACGGCAATCTCGACGACAAGCAGCACGAAAGGCCCGAACTCTGGCCGCGCGATCGAGCGTTGGATAAGGGAACGATTTTCCACCTTGGACCCGCGATAGGATTGGAACTGGCCGAGACGGCAACCGGCTTCGGCGGAATGATGAGACAGCCACGGCCGCCGGAGCGGCCGTGACCAACTCGATCGCGGATTTATTTGCCGGACAGGATCTTGTCGTAGACTGCCGCGGTGTCCTTCTCGTACAGCGCGCCGGTGATCACGTCGAAGCCGGGCGGAATGCCGCTCGCCGCCATGTTGGCGAGCGAGAGCGCGACGTAGCTGGTCGCCTGCGGATCCTGCCACTGGCCGGCATTGACGTAGCCGTTCAGCACTTCCTGGGTGGTATCGAGCGAGTTGCCCCAGCCGACAACCGGGATTTCGCCCGGCTTGACGCCGACCTGGTCGAACACTCGCTTGATCGAACCGGTGACAAGGTCGCCGAGACCGATGACCGCCTTGACCTTGGCCCTGTTGGCGGTGAGGTAATCGACCATGCGGTTGATCACTTCGGCCTGGTCGAGCGTCGCTTCGGTGATTTCATAAGTGATGCCGAGCGGCTCGAAGACGCTCTTGATGCCTTCCTCTTCCTGGACGCCATAGGTGGCGCCGGGAATTTCGACCGGCATCCAGACGAAGTCGCCCTTCTTCACCAGGCCCTTGTCGACCAGATACTGCGCCCAATGCTTGCCGAAGGTGACGTTGTCGCCGCCGACATAGGCGTTGAAATCCGCCTTCGGGTCGGGCGTGTTGAAGTTGATGATCGGGATGTTCGCCGCCCGCGCTTCCTTGACGATCTCGACAAGGCTGCCCGGATCGGGGCTGGTGGTGGTGATGCCGTCGGCCTTGGCGGCGATTGCGGCGCGAACGGCTTCCTGCTGCGACGCCACGTCACCATTGTGGAACGAGGTGTTGACGGTATTGCCGGTGTCCGTCGCCCATTGCTTGGCGCCGGCAAGGAAGTAGGTCCAGACCGGATCGGCCGGGCCGCCATGCGAAATCCAGTAGAATGTCTTGGCCTGTGCCGCGGCCGGAATGGCCAGCGCCACCACCAAGCCAAGTACAAGCAGTCTTAGCCTCGTCAGCATTTGATTTCCTCCCATTTGAACCGAACTCCTCCTCCCACGACGATCGCGGCGAAAAACCGTGCGCGGCAAAAACCGCGATCGTATTCTGCCAGCGTCGACCTGGGTGCATCAGAGCATCCCCTTTTTCGATCGATGGCAAGCCTTCATCTGCCAGTGGTAGTTGGCGCATCCGCAGGCGCCATCAGCCCTACCATCAGATTGCATCAGTTTGCGTGATATTTTTCAGGCAGGCGATTCCTGGACTGCGTCGGCCGGATTGCTCCCGGCGCCCATCTACTCCAAACGACCATGACGTCCCTTGTCGTGGGCGCTGCGGGCCTGTTTGATACCGAAGACCTCAGATTCCGGATGTCAAGATCAGCCCTTGATCCAGGCCGGGTCGCGAAAATTGTCCCATGTGGCACCGATGCCTGCATCGACCGGAATGGCAGCGCCTGTAATGCCATTGGCTATGGGCGAGGCGACGAACGCAATCGCCGCTGCGATGTCACGCGGTGTCAGCACCCGGCCGAGCGGATGCCGCTCGGCGTAGGAGGCGAGGATCTCGTCACCATTCGGCAGCGCTGCCAGCCGTCCGGCCAGCAGCGGCGTATGGGTCACGCTCGGGCAGACGCAATTGACCGTGACCCGGTCCCGCGCCAGGTCGAGCGCCGCCGCGCGGGCAAGGTTGAGCAGCGCTCCCTTCGACACGCAGTAGGAGAACATGCCGTGCTCGGCCTGCAGCCCATCGAGGCTGGAGAGCAGCACGATGGCGCCGCTCTTTTGCTTGCGCATGCCCTTGGCCGCCTCGCGCACCACCAGGAATGAGCCTCGCACGTTGACGCCCATCACCTGCTCGAAATCCTCGACCGAGGTCTCGAACACCGGCCCGCCGACGCCGAGCACGCCGGCACAGGCCACGGCGACATCGATTTCGCCAAGCTGCTTGCGCGTCGCCGCAAAGGCATCGGCGACGGTCTTCTCATGACCGGCATCGCCTTCGAAGGCGATCGCTTTCCGACCGATGTGCTTGACCTGCCTGGCGGTGTCTGCAGCAGCGCCCGCGGTCCAGTCGAGGATGGCGACATCGGCGCCGAGATCGGCCAGTGTCAGCGCCGTCTCGCGGCCTATGCCCGAGCCGCCGCCGGTGATGAAGGCGACCTTGCCTTGATAGGAAAGTCCGGGAAACGGTTCGCGCGGGCTCATGCGCCCGCCTCCGCTGCCATTTTGATCGTGCCTTTGTAGGTCGGGGCGCCGCCGCCCGGCACTTTCAGCCGCCACAGGCGCCCGGCATAGGACGGTTTGTCGCTCGATGCCAGCACGCTGGCGTCGGTCACCCACAGCGTCTCGCCATCGAAGGCGAGATTGGTCGGCGCGCCGCCGCACTTGATGAAGCCCTTGATGGCGCCGTCGCGGGCGACGACATGGATGCCGCCGCCGACCAGATCCGTGACCAGCAGCGAACCGTCGGCGGCGATCGTCATGCCGTCGAGGATCGGGTTATCCCCCGGCATGCGGCCGAGATCCTCGATGCTGCCGTCGCCCTTCAGTCGCCTGACACGGCCGGTGTAAGATTCGTCCCAGACGATCGAGCCGTCGGCCTCGACGACGATGCCGTTCGGAAACACCGGTTCTGGGAAGGCCACCTTGATTGTCGCCTTGCCGTCCGGTGCCAGCGCAAAAATGTAGCTCGGGTCGGGACTGGCGGGATTATAGGTGCCGGGGTCGGTCCAGACCAGCGTACCATCCGGCGCAAAGACCAGATCGTTCGGGCCATTGAGTTTGACGCCCTCGACCTCGGTCACCAGAATTTCCGGCCCGGCGCCCGGCCGCACCCGCTGGATCGATGGCACGGTCATCTCAGGCGCGCGCCACGGACCGACGGTGCCGCCGTTCTGGCAGACATAGAGCGCGCCGTCGGAGCCAAGCACGCAGGAGTTCGGCGCGCCGGTGACATAGGCGAATTGCCTTGCCTTGTCGTCCTTGCCGACAATGGTCAGCTGGCTGCGGTAGCTTTCGACGAAGACCAGGCTGCCGTCCGGCATCACGGTCGGCCCTTCCGGCCATCCGAGATTGTCCGTCACCAGTTCCGGCGAAAGATCGTTCTTCATTTCACGGCCCCTGCGGTTAGTCCGCGCACGATGTAGCGCTGGACGAAAAGCGAGAAGAGGAGGATCGGGATGACGGTGACGACGCCGACCGTCGCGGCGATGTTCCAGTCGATCGGTCGCTGCGCGCTGACCAGGGTCGCGGCACCCAGCGATATGGTCTGGAAGGCACGGCTGTCGATGACGTAGAGTGCGACCAGGAACTCGTTCCAGATGAACAGCGCGCCGAACAGCGCTGCCGTCACCAGGCCCGGCCGCACGATCGGCAGCATGACGTGCCACAGCACACCGACGCGCGTGCAGCCGTCGATCATCGCCGCTTCATCGATCTCGCTCGGGATTTCGTCGAAGAAGCCGATCATGATCCACACCACGAGCGGCAGCGAAAAGGCGATATAGGGCAGGACCAGGCCCGGATAACTGTCCTGCAGGCCGGCCGTCTTGACCATCAGAAACAGCGGAATGGCGACAGCGATCGGCGGCATGAAGCGCATCGACAGGATGGTGCTTGCCAGCTGCTCGCTATGCTTGAAGCGCAGCCTTGAAAACGCATAGGCCGCCGGCGTGCCGATCAGAATCGCGGCTGCGGTTGCGATGCCGACCACGATGATGGAGTTGAGGGTGAAGGCCAGCATCCCCTGGCTGAACAGCACCTCATTGTAGTTCTTGACGATCTGCGTCCAGTTGAGGTTGAGCGTCGGTGGCACCTGCGCCAGGATCTCGATGCGCTTCTTGGTCGACAGCACCGCCAGATAGAGGAAGGGCGCGGCGCCGAAGATGCCGAGCACGATGAGGAAGAGGTAGGCGATGACCCGGCCCGGGCGGATCTTCATCGCGAGTTCCCGGGCCGGATCTGGACGTATCTGAGCATCACTGTCGTGCCGACGGCGAGGATCAGAAGCATCATGTAGGCCACCGCCGCGGCATAGCCGTAATTCTGGAACTGGAAGCCGTTCTGGAACGAGAAAAAGGACAGCGTCGTCGTGCTGCGCGCTGGCCCGCCATAGCTCAGCCCGTAGATCAGGTCGAACGAACGGAAAGCATCGACGGCGCGGAACACGGCGGCGAAGACGATGGCCGGCGCCAGCATCGGCAGCGTGATGCGCCGGAAGGTGACGAATGGGCCGGCGCCGTCGACCTGGGCGGCTTCGAAGACGTCCTGCGACAGCGCCTGCAGGCGCGCAAAGACGATGATGAAGACGAATGGCGTCCATTGCCAGCAGTCGACGAGGATCACCGTCACCATCGACATGCCGACCGAGCCCAGCCAGTCGGGTGGCGTCAGTCCGATCTGCTTTATCGCCCAGTTGACCAGCCCCCAGTCCGGATTGAGCAGGGCGCGCCACATCACCCCGACGATGATCGGCGTCATCAGCATCGGCAGCAACAGGATGCCGCGCACGATCCAGCCGCCCTTCAGCTGCAGGTTGAAGAACATCGCCAGTGCGACGCCGAGCACGACCTGGATGGAAACCGAGAAAAACACCATGATGGCGCTGTTCATGGCGGCGTTCCAAAACAGCGGATCGACCAGCAGGGCACGGTAATTGGCGAGGCCGACGAAATTGCCGGTGCCGGTCGCGGCGGTCAAATCTGTAAGCGACAGGCGCAGGCTGTGGAACAGCGGATAAATGCTGAAGACGATCAGGTAAAGCAGGCACGGGCCGAGGAGCAGCCACACGGCTCTCCCCGGCTCGTCACGTGTGCCGAAGACGAATTTCGTCTGGGTGGCGGCGGTTGTCGCAAGGCTCATCGAAAATCACATCCACAGCGATCCGCGCGGGCACCGATCAGGCAAGGTGGCCTGCCTTCCGCAAGATCGCCTCCCACTGGGTCTGCACTTTTTCACAGGCAGTCTTGGCATCTTGCGTGCCGATCAGCGCCGCGTTGAACTCGACGTTCATGACATCGTTGAGTTGAAAGAATTCCGGGATCAGCGACGTCGGTATGGTGTCGGCCGTCTCGATCGCCGTCAGCGCGTCCTTGAGGTAGGGGAACTTCGCCACCAGCTCGGGATCTGTGAAAGCCGAGGTGCGGTTCGCATCGATGTTGTATTTCTCGATGGAATAGCGGTTCACCGCCTTGCTGGTGATCCAGGTCAGCGCCAGCCAGGCGGCGTCCTTCTTCGCCGGGTCGATATTCTTCGGGATGCCGACCCCCCAGCCGCCTTGGATTGCCCGCGGCGACTTGCCGTCGCCGGAAGGAACCGGGGTGGTCGCGGTGGTCTCGGCGACCATGGAATTCTCGCTGTTCAGGATCGGCCCGGCAATTGTAGACCAGAAGATCATCTGCGCGATCTTGCCGGTGGAGAAGCCGTCGACGTTTTCGGCAAAGCCGTATTTGGTCACATTCTTCGGCGCATACGGCAGCAGGTCGATCAGCATCTGCAAGGCGCCGATGCCTTCCTTGGAATTGACCTGCGGCTTAAAATTCTTCTCCTTGGCGCTGCCGGTCATCAGCACGCCGCCAGTGGTGATGAAGCGAGTGTACCAGTCGACCGCGGCGAGCGAGAAATCGTTGGCGCCGATGAAGGAGCAACCGGCCACGTCGTCGGTGTTGAGCTTCTCGGCGGCAGCCTTGAACTCGTCCCAGGTCTTGGCCGGCTGCAGGCCTGCCGCGTCGAACAGGTCCTTGCGATAGAAATAGATGACCGACCCGGAATGCAGGCCGGGTATGCCGTAGACGTCCTTGCCTTTGCCAACTGTGCCGGAGGCCATGTCGAAAATGCCGACATTCTTCATCGCCGCCGGGATGAGATCGGCGAAATCCCAGTCCGGCGGCGTTTTTGCGGGATCGTCGATATAGGCGTTGAGCTGCTCGTAATAGCCGCCGCCGACCTGCTGGGTCGTCAGGAACCCAAGATACTCGATCAATTCGAACGAGGATTTGTCTGCCTTGAGGTTCTGCAATGTCTTTTCGATCAGCGCGCCGAGTGCCGGCGAGGTGATCTCCAGTTCCATGCCGGTCTCCTCGACGAATTTCGGCAGCATGTCGGCGAGCGCGCGATGGTCGTTCTCATCGCCGGTCATCAGGATGTTGATTTTGGTGCCGGCGAACTTCTTCATGTCGAAACCGGCGGCGTAGAGCGGCACGGTGCCGCCAAGTCCTCCAAACGCCGTTGCCAGGCCCAGCATGCCGGCGCGCTGCATCAGGTCGCGGCGCGTCAGGCCGCCTGTATCCACGGCGGCGTTTTCGCCGGGCCGCGGGTGATCCGTCTGCTCTTTTCCGCTCATGTCTCACTCCCCAGTTTCTTCTTTGTTCTGCCGACGGGACTGCATCGGTCCGGACGGCAGATTGCATCCGGCGATCTAAATAGTCAATCGATTGCTTAATGATCGCTCAAACGATTGCTTGAACAAACACGTCGTGTTATCGATGCCGTGCTCTATGGGTGAAAATTGTCTCGGGCGCAGGCGCTTGACAGCTGTCGCGCACGGCCTCTACACGCTGGCAAACAACAATGTGCCAGGCGACTGAATGGCGGCCTTCCAGCGCATCCGAAGCCCGAACCGACAGGGAGGTCGTCGATGAGCCTGGGAAGCGTTGTCGTGACAGGTGCGGGCGACGGCATAGGACGCGCCATAGCGATCCGATTGGCCGCCGACGGCTGGAATGTCGTCGGCCTCGAACTTGACCGGGCGGCAGCCGAGGCGCTTGGCAAGACGCTTGGCAACGGCCATCATGCGGTGTGCGGCGACGCATCCGACCGCTCGGTGCTGAAAGCCGCCCGCGAGGCGGCGGAACAACTCGCGCCGTTGCGCGGATGGGTCAACAATGTCGGCATCGCCTTGATGGGCAATCTGCATGAACCCAATGAGCCCGAGGTCGAGCGTTTGTTCGCCGTCAACCTGATGTCGCATTTCTGGGGCTCGTCCGAAGCCATCCGGACGTGGGTTCGAGACCGGGCGACCGGTTCGATCGTCAATGTCTCCTCGGTGCATGGCCGCTCGGCCTTCAACATGTGGGCGGCCTATGATGTGGCCAAGGCCGGCATCGATGCGCTGACCCGCTATATCGCGGTCGAATACGGGCCGATCGGCATCCGCGCCAATGCGGTCGCGCCCGGCGCCGTCCGTACGGCGCTGGTGCAACGCGTGATCCGCGACAGCCCCGACAGCGCGGTGGCTGAAAAGGAAATGTCGATTCAGCATCCGCTCGAGCGCATCGGCGAGCCGGAGGAGATCGCGGCCGCCGTCTCGTGGCTGATTTCGTCCGAGGCCTCGTTCGTCACCGGCCAGTCGCTGGCCGTCGATGGCGGCTTGACCTCGCGCTGCTACCGCTATGCGCCCGACGCGCAACTGCTCGCCATGTACGGAAAGGGCTGAAGCCTTTGAAGCCAATCAGCCCGCCGGGGCGCGCCACGCTGAAGGACATTGCCCGCACTGTCGGCGTCGACGTTTCCACCGTTTCCAAGGTGCTCAACGACGGCGGCATCAGCGTGCGGCCGCAGACGCGCCAAGCAATCATCGACGAGGCAAGCCGGGTCAACTATCGCCCACATGCGCCGGCTCGCAACCTGCGCACCCAGCGCACCGGCGCACTCGGCATTCTGCTGCCCGACCTCACCAATCCAATCTATGCCGAGACGGTGCATGGTGCGATGCGCCAAGCCGAACGGTCCGGCTACGTCATGCTCATTGCCGAGGTTGCGGACGAGCGCACCTCCGCCGCCGCCTATATGCGGTTGGTCAGCGAACGCCGCATCGACGGGCTGATCATCGCCGTCAGCGCCGAAACCAGCGAGATGATCGCTGCCATCGAGAACAATCCGGTGCCGCACGTCTTCGTCAACCGCCGTTCCAGCATCGGCCGCAGCGTCACCGTCGACGACCAGGCTTCGGGACGGCTTGCCGCGCAGACCCTGATCGAGGCCGGCCATCGGCGCCTCGGCTTCATCGGCGCGTTGCCCGAACTCGACACCTCGCGACGCCGGCGCCATGGCTTCGTCGAAGTCTGCCAGGCTGCCGGCCTGCCGGCCGTCGTCGAAATCGCCGGCCCGGTCTCGCGCCGCGGTGGCTACGATGCCTTGCACAGGCTGCTCGATGAGGCGCAACGCCCGACCGGCGTCTTCGCCTTCAACATGCTGGTCGGCATCGGTGCGCTGGCGGCGGCCCGTGTGCGCGGCGTGCGCGTGCCGGACGATCTTTCGGTGGTCACGCTCGACGGCGAGGACGCCATCTTTACCGCGCCGCCGCTGACCGCCATCATTACCCCGCTCGCCGAAATGGGCGCGCGCGCCGTAGTCGAGCTCGAAGCCATGATCCAGGGGCGCGAACCGCAGGATGTCGTGATCGATATCCCGCCGAAGCTGGTTTACCGCGAATCCGTGGCGCCGCCGCCTCGCTAAAGCGGTTCATCGTTTCACGGAAACGCCGAACCGCTCTATCTCTTTGTTTCTACGCAATTCCGGACGGAAAACCGTTTCACACCTTTCCTGGAATTGCGCTAAAGCCTTCGCGGCTCAAGCCGTCGCCGGACCGGCGACGATGCCGCGGTCGTGCAGGCTTCCGATCTCGCCGTCGCTCAACCCCAGTTCGGTCAGGATCTCGTCGGTGTGCTCGCCAAGTACGGGCGCGCGGACTGCAGGAAGCCGTTCCACCGAGGAGAAATCCAGTGGCGAAGTCGGGGTCAGCAGCGATCCGAGACCGGGGTGATCGACCTTTGCGAACATCGGGTTGTCCGTCGAGCAGCGCGGATCCTCGACCAACAATTGCCGGAATGTCTGGTAAGGCCCCCACGAGACGCCGGATGCCGTGAAGATGCGCCGCACGTCGGCGAAGCTCCGTGCCGAAAACCACGGCGCCAGTAGGGCGGCGATCGCCTCGCGCGCCGCATAACGCCCGCCTTCGCTGTCGAGGTCGGCGCCGCTTGTTGCCGCGAGCTTTGCCGTGTCCAGCCCGGTCGCCTGCAGCAGTACGGCCCATTGCCGGCCGGTCAGCGCCATCACCATGACGCGGCGGTCGTCGGCGGTGAGGAAATCCCGCCCGAACGCACCATAGAGATAGTTGCCGTCCTTTTCGGCACTGCCTCCAAGTTCGGCCTGCGCCAGCCGACCGAGATTGCCGGTCATGGCCAGCGCTACGTCCGATAGCGCCAGTTTCACCAATGACCCGTTGCCGGTGCGGCTGCGGTGGCGGTCGGCGGCAAGCACGCCCACCGCCGCCATCTCGCCCATCGCGATGTCCCAGGCCGGCAGCACGCTATTGGTAGGCTCCGTGGCGCCGCGCGCGCCGGTGATTTCGGCAAAGCCGGTTGCCGCGTTGACGGTATAGTCGACCTCGCTGGTTCCATCATTGTTGCCGGTCAGCGCGATCATGATGACGTCGTTGCGCCGGTGCTTCAGGGCCTCGTAGGAGAGGGCGCCGCGCGCCGCAAAATTGGTCAGGAAGATGCCGTTGCCCGGCCCCGGTCTCGCGATCAGACTGGCCACGACGTCCTGCCCTTCGGGCGACTGCAGGTTGATCTGGATCGAACGCTTGCCCTTGTTCATGCCGGCCCAGAACAGGCTCTGGCCGTTGTCCGCCACTGGCCACCGGCCATGGTCGAGCCCACCGCCGATCTGGTCGTAGCGGATCACGTCGGCCCCCAATTGTGCCAGCGTCATGCCGCCGAGCGGTGCCGCCACGAAGGCCGAGCCCTCGACGATGCTAAGGCCGGCGAGAATGCCGCCGCTCATGCGAACAGCCCCACTGATCGCCAGTCGAGCACGTCGGAAATCCCGCCATCGGAAGCGGTCGCCCGCACCAGTGAGCGCAAATGCACCAGCCCACCGCCGCCGGGCAGAGGCTCGCAGCGCCCGATGCCGATTTCGGAGTGCAGCGTGTCGCCCTCGTGCACCGGCCCCAGATGATCGCAGTCCTGCCAGCCCAAAATGGTTACCAGCGACGGCAGTGCACGGGTCAACTGTGCCGCTGCCAGCCCGATCGTATGGCCGCCATAGACGAGGCGCTGCCCCGTCTGGGTGCGGTCATGGTGGATCGTCGCCAGGTTCATCGTCAGCCGCGCCAGCTCCGGCGCGCTGCTCACCACATCGCCGCCGGCAAGGCGATGGATGGTGCCGGCGCTGAGATCGTTGAAATGCGGGCCAGGCACCGCCTTGCGGTAAGCGTCGAGGTTCCATCCGCCGATCGCCGCCGGCGCTCCCGTGAACTCGGATCGCGGCGGATCGGTTTCGCCCTGCGCGGCACCATCCCCTGCCTGTCTGGCCGGTAGTAGCGCGCACCGGCAGAAATCGAGTACCGGTCGGTCCTCCTGATCGCTGGTGGCGATCCGCATGGTGACCAGGCCGCGCGACGCACGCCCCGGCCTGGCGGCGGCGGACCGCAGCCCGATGATGGTGGTGACGGTCTTCAAACTGTCGCCGATCGCCGGCGCCCGGCGAAAGATCAGACCGCGGTAGAAGAGGTTGGCGATCGCCCGCTGCGTCACCAGCGTCGACTGGCCGATCGCCACGTCCCAGACCAGCGCCGGCGCGGCAAAAGGCTGCTTTAGTCCGGTCACGGATGCCGACAGTGCCGCATCGAAGGCCAGCCTCAGCCTGCCGCCGACGATTGCATGGTGGGCAGCGGCAAGGCCATCGCTCAGCCGCATCACCGGCGCTCCGTCGACGCGGTCGCCGATGCGGAGATCCTCGTAGAACGGACCGTCGATGCCTGTTGCGGGGGGAGACGTGATCACGCTGCTGAACCTTCGTCAGCTTCGGCCCGGATCAGAAGGATGCGCTGCCAGCGGCCGCACCACCACCTTCAGCCAGGGGTAGAACGGCAGCGACGCGATCGCCTCATGCAGCGCGGTCGCGTCCGGCGCCTCCCAGATGCCGAAATTCGCCCATCGGCCCGGCTGACGCCACAGCCGGCGCACGATGCCGGCCGCGGCCAGTTCCTTGGCGCGACGGCCTTCTGCCGCGATCAGCTCCGCCTTTTGCAGGGGGTCGCCGTCGGGCGGGAAATTTACCTCTATTTCGACCAGAAATTCCATCTCTGGTCCCCTCCAGCCGAATGGGCGCCGACATGCGCCAGGATTTCGCCGAGATCCGGCGCCGGTGAGTCCAGCACCTCCATTGTCGCCCGCTCCACGGCATCGCTTATGTCGGCCTTAAGCTGGTCGAGACCGCCCGGCGCCAATATTTTTTCGCCGGCCAGCCGCTCTGCCAGGATGTCGATCGGGTCACGCTTCAGCCAGGCATCGAGCTCGCCGGCCGGCCGATAGGTCGCCGGGTCCGAACGTGAATGGCCGGAATAGCGATAGGTCTTCATTTCGATCAGTGTCGGCCCTTCGCCGCGGCGGGCGCGGGCGACGGCGGTCGCCATCGCCTCCGCCACCTTGTCGACATCCTGCCCGTCGGCGACGACGCCCGGCATATTGTAGCTCGCTGCACGTATGGCGATGTCCTCGACCGGGGTCGACAGCTGGATACGGGTGTATTCGCCGTAGAGATTGTTCTCGCAGACGAAGACCACCGGCAGCTTGCGGATCGCCGCGAAATTGAGCGACTCGTGGAAGGCGCCGATATTGGCCGAGCCGTCGCCGAAAATGGATACGGCGATGCGGTCCTTGCCGCGGGCGCGTGCCGCCATCGCCGCGCCGCAGGCGATCGGCAGGCCGGCGCCGACAATGGCGGCGGTCGGCAGCAGCCCGACCTCTGGCTCGACCAGATGCATGGAACCGCCGAGGCCACCGGCACAACCGATGACGCGGCCGCAGATCTCGCCGATAACCGCCGTTGGCGACACGCCGAGCGCCAACGCGTGGCCATGGCCGCGATAGGTGCAGGTCACGATGTCGTCGGGATCGATCGAGCGCGCGATGCCGACCGAGACGGCCTCCTGTCCACAGGCAAGATGTGTGCTGCCGCGGACATGTCCTTCGGCGAAGAGTTTCTGGATGCGCTCCTCGACCGCGCGGATCTCGACCATGCGCGTGAGCTGCTCCAGCCTGTTCTTCAAGGCCTCGCGCCGCACGATCGGCACATTCGAATTGGAGAGCGTCATGCTGCGTTCCTCCACCACGGCAGGGGTGGCTTGTTGGTCGAGACAAGCGTCGCGATCTGCTCGGCCACATAGGCCGGGCTCGGCAGGAAACGGGCTTCCAGCGCGCCGCTATAAGGTACGGGCGCTTCGGGAAGAGTGATACGATGCGGCGGCGCCTTCAGCCGGCCGAACGCTTCGATGGCGATCGACGAGACGACATCGCCGCCCCAGCCGCTGCCGGCCGGCGCCTCCTCGAGTGTCACTAGGCGGCCTGTGCGCGCAACCGATTCGGCAACACTCCGGCGGTCCCATGGCCACAGCGTCAGAAGGTCGACGACCTCGATATTGGCGTGGCTGGTTTCCGCTGCCGCGAGCGCCACCCGCCGCATCGCGCCGCAGGTGACGAGCGTCACGTCGGTGCCGGGCCGCGCGATCTCGGCCTGGCCGAGCGGAATGCGGTAGTTGCGGTCGAATTCGTATTCCTCGCGCTCGGCGTAAAGCACACGCGGTTCGAGCACCACCACCGGATCCGGATCTTCGATCGCCGACCGCAGCAGGCCATAGGTCGTGCGTGCATTGCTGGTCACCGCGACCTTGAGGCCGGGCGTGCCGCGGAACCAGTGGTCGAGCATCTGCGAATGCTGGCAGCCAAACCCCTGGCCGGCGCCGGCGGACGCGCGCACGACGAGCGGCGGCGGCAGCCGGCCGCGCGACAGATAGCGCATCGTTGCCGCCTGCGTCGTCAACTGGTCGAGCGCGACGCCGATGAATTCGATGAACATCATCTCGACCACCGGCTTCAGGCCGCAGACGGCAGCACCGACCGCGGCACCCATGAACGCCATTTCCGAAATCGGTGTGTCGATCACCCGTTCGGGGCCGTGCGTGGCAAGCAGCCCCTCGGTCACCTTGAACGGACCACCGGCGGCGGCGATGTCTTCACCCATGACGATGACGCTGGGGTCATCCGTCATTGCATCGTCAAGCGCCCGCAGAACCGCTTGCCGTATCCAGATTTTAGCCAAGGTTCAGACCTCCCAATGCACTGCTCGGATCGTCGATAGCGTCGGCGAAATCATCGCAGCGGAAAAGATTTGGAAACGTTTTTATCGGCACTGGCGTCATTCCGGTTTGTAGCTGCCGAAGGCTTGGGCACTTTCGATGAGCTCGACGCGGAAGCCGTCCGGGTCGATCAGGTAAACCGCCTTGCCGCCCTTGTTCGGCCCGATCGTCGGTGTCACCGGCGGCGACACGGATTTGACGCCCATCGCCGTCAGTTTTTCGTAGAACGACATGAGGTCATCGACGTTGAAGGCGATGTGGCCATTGCCGACATTGCCGTTATGCATGTCGACGGGAATCTGCTCGACATTGCGGTATTCCAGAAGCTCGAGGCAGACGTCGGTACCGGGCAGGCGCAGGATGGCGCTGTGCAGGTCGACTTCTGGATAGCCGACCAATTCGCCGATATAGGGCGCACGCGGGTTCCATTGGAACGCCAGCTCGAATCCGAGCACGTCGCGATAGAACGCGATCGAGCGGTCGAGCGAGCGCACGGTGAAGCCGGTGTGATGGGCTTTCGTGATCCTGGCCATTCCGTCTGCGCTCCTTTGGTCAGGCGTTCAGATAGCCGTCGTCGCACATGACGACATGGCCGGTGACCAGTTCCGAGGCGTCGCTGGCGAGGAACACCGCCGTGCCGATCAGTTCGCGCGGCAAGCCGAGTCGCGGCCGCGGCATACGCGCCTTGATGAAATCGGCGGTGATCGAGCTTGTCGCTCCCGCCGCCCTGGTCAGCGGCGATTCCATCAGTGTCGGCCCGATGCCGTTGACCCTGACGCCGCGGTCGCGCCACTCGAGCGCCAGTGCGCGGGTGACCTGCAGGACGCCGCCCTTCGACGCGAGATAGGCGCTCGCCCAGGGATAGGCTTTGAACGAGCCGATCGAGGCGATGTTGATGATCGAGCCCTTGTTCTGGCCGAGCATCACTCCGCCAAAGGCCTGGCAGCAGAAATACGTGCCCTTCAGGTTGAGGTCGAGGATGAAGTTGAATTTGTCCTCGGGGAACTCCTCGGCCGGGCTGCGGAAGGCCGAGCCGGCGCTGTTGACCAGTATGTCGACATGCCCGTGACCGCGCTTGACCGCCTCGGCCAAGGCGAAGCACTGGTCGCGCTTGGTGACATCGAGGCTGGCGACCTCGGCTTTGCCACCCTGTTCGGCGATCGTTGCGCGCGACGCTTCGGCGCCGGCCATGTTGATGTCGGCAACGATGACGGTGACGCCCAATTGCGCGTAGCCGATCGCGATCGCGGCACCCAGCCCGCTGCCGCCGCCGGTGACGACGGCGATGCGGCCGGAGAGGTCGAAGAGGCCCGCTGCATAATTGGCGGGAACGGTCTGGTCGTCGGTCATCGCTATGCCCGTGTCTAGGCCGCTCCGCGGCGGCTTTGGTCAGTTGAGAATGTGGTCGGGATCCTGGTGCGGCTGGCTCAGCGCCCATTCCCGGTTGAGCATGTCGCCGAAGCCGGGTTTGGCAGGAAGCGGCTTCATCAGCCCGCCCTTGATGATTTCCGGTTGCACCAGGCTGTCCGCATAGGGGTCGACGCCGCTCCACGGCACGCCCCATTCGACCGGCTTGTCGGAAAAGCCCCAGGCGCTGAACACCTGGCTGTGCACATGCGCGAACATGTGCGGACCGAAATCGACGCCCGCGGCAAGGCACTCGTCGATGATGGCGCGGCCGCCGGTAATCCCACCCATGCAGGTCAGGTCGACGCGCACGCGGTCGACGGAGCCGGCCATGATCAGCGCTTCGGGATAGTAAGAGCCGCCCTGTTCGTCGCCTTGCCAGATCGGCATCGGCACGCGTTTGCGCAGCTCGGCGAGCTTCCTGGCGTTTCCCGGCGGGAAGATGTCTTCGATGCAGCCCATATTGAGATCGGCGAGGCGGTTGGCATAGGCGGCAGCCGCGTCGACGTCCGAGAACATCCAGACCAGATCGGTGCCGAGCCAGGCGTCCGGCGCGTTCCTGCGCGCGGCGCGCAGCCGCGCTTCGGATTCATCCAGCGTGACGCCCATTGGCGCCTTGAACCGGCGCCAGCCCGCGGCATAGAGCCCTTTCACCTGGTCGCCGATCTGCTGCGGGTTCATCAGCGCCGGCGGGTAGCCGACGATCGCGGTTGCCGGCATTGGCGCGGTTGTTCCGCCGAGGAACTCGGCGATCGACTTGTCGGCTATCTTTGCTGCCGCGTCCCATGCGGCGAGGTCGACCTGCGACAGCGCGCGCAAGCCGACACCGGCGCTGTGCGAACCGTAGCTGCGCCCCTTGGCTGTCTTGAAGGTCTTCACGCGGTCGCCAACGTCGGTACCGATATAAACTGGGGCGATGCTCTTGCGGATCTGCTCGGCGCAGGCGCCATCCCGCGTCAGCGTGAACGACCAGCCCTCATGGCCGGACTGCGTGCGCAGCCGCACGACCACGAATTCCCTTTGCTTCATCACCCAGTCGCCAAAGATCACCGGCGCCGGCAATTGGCCCTGTATGGCGGCGACGCTGATATCGACGATAGTTGAAGGACCAGGCATTCCATCCCCTCCCAAGGACCCCGGCCGACCCGGGAAAGCGGAGCAACCATAGCCCCGCGAGGCGGTTTGGTCAACCGATTGATCTGGTCTGGTCAAACGATTGACATAGATTCTCGAATTGCCTAGTCTCGTGCCACAATTTCTGGTGCGGGACCGCTTTTGTCGGCAGTCGCCAACGGTGCGAAATGCGCTCCTGCATCGCCCGCGCCTGGCTGCTTGCAGGCCGTTGCGCAGGGAAGGGTGTTGATGGGATCGATCAGCCTGCAGAAGGTCGGCAAGCTCTATGGCGCCGTTTCGGCGGTCCATGGCGTCGACCTTGAGGTCGAGGACGGCGAGTTCGTCGTCTTCGTCGGCCCGTCCGGCTGCGGCAAGTCGACATTGTTGCGCATGATCGCTGGGCTGGAATCCATCACCACCGGCAAGATCAGCATCAATGGCAAGGTGATGAACGAGGTGTCGCCGCGCGATCGCGACATTGCCATGGTCTTCCAGAACTATGCGCTCTATCCGCAAATGACGGTGCGCGAGAACATCGCCTTCGCGCTGCAGTTGCGTAAATTTGCCAAGGCCGAGATCGACCGCCGCGTCAGCGAAGCGGCGCGAATTCTCGACCTCGCCGATCTGCTTGACCGTAAGCCGCGCGAGCTCTCCGGCGGCCAGCGGCAGCGTGTCGCCATGGGCCGCGCCATTGTGCGCGATCCGGAGGCCTTTTTGCTCGACGAGCCGCTCTCCAATCTTGACGCGAAATTGCGCGTCCAGCTACGCGCCGAGCTCAGCCGCCTGCATGTGCGGCTCGGCGTCACCACAATCCATGTCACCCACGACCAGGTCGAAGCGATGACGCTCGGCAGCCGCGTCGCCGTCTTTTCGTGCGGCGCGCTGCAGCAGTACGACACGCCGCACGCGCTCTATCACGCGCCGTCCAACATTTTCGTTGCCGGTTTCATCGGCAGCCCGGCGATGAATTTCCTTGAGGCAACTGTAGTCGATGCCGGGCGCGGCAAGATGGTCGTGTCCATCGGCGACGGTCGGCTGGTTGTGACACCGAAGTCGGATGCCCACGACCTCCCGGCCGGCAGAACATTGCTGGTCGGCCTCCGGCCGGAGCACCTGTCATGGCGGCCTGCAGGCGAAGCTTCGGCCAGCGGGGGGGCAGCAAGCTGTCTGGCCGGCCGTGTCGAGCTGGTCGAACAGCTCGAACCTGAATCCTTCATCGCGGTGGCTCCAGCCAATCCCCAGGTCGTCATCCGCACCGCTGATGATTATTCGATCGGCACTCCCGCCGATCCGGCCGAGCTGGTGCGCCGGGATGCCCGCCTGATCGTGCTTCGCGTCAGCGCCGACAAGGTGCCGCGCCGCGACACGATGCTGGAACTCGTCATCGATGGTAGCCGCGCGCATCTCTTCGACGGCACCACGGGCAAGGCGCTGTGATGAGAACGCGTGCCGCCTCGAATTTCACCGAAGTCTTTGCGCTCGATCTTGGCGGGGGTCTTGTCGTCTGGCAACGAAGAAGTGGGTGTTTTCAAGCGCCCATCCGCCGCGAAGCCTGGCTGCCAGCCGGCGGACTTCCTTCAACCCTCGCCTTGCAGACGGAGAACTGACGATGCGTTCCACACTCAAGATGCCCAAGGTCGGCGATGCCGTCGATGAAGTCGTCATCAGCGAAATCCAGGCCAGCATCGGTGCCAAGATCACCGAGGGGCAAACCCTCTTCACGGTGGAGACCGACAAAACCCAGGTCGAAGTTCCCGCACCCTTCGCCGGAACCGTCATCGAGATATTGATCGCTGTCGGCGATGACGTGAGGACCGGCGCCCCGACCCTGGTGCTCGAGGTCTGACATGCCGAGGGTTCATTCGGCCCGCGACGAAAGGTTTGGCTCGTATCTCGACGACTACGAGATCGGCGACGTGTTCAAGCACTGGCCGGGCAAGACCGTTACCGAGGCCGATGACCACCTCTTTTGCCTGCTGACCATGGCGGCCAGCCCGCTCCACATCGACCGCCATTTCGCCGAGACCGAAATGGCGCAAGGCCGCAATGTCGTCGTCGGCACCTATGTCTACTCGCTGCTTCTCGGCATGAGCGTACCCGACATTTCCGGACGCGCGGTCGCCAATCTCGGCCTTAGCGAGCTGCGCCATCTCGCTCCGTTGTTCCATGGCGATACGCTCTATGGCGAGACCGAAATACTGGCGCAGCGTCCATCCGCCTCCAGGCAGGGCGAGGGGGTTTTGACCGTTCGCACGGATGGGTTCAACCAGGACCGGCTCAAAGTCTGCACATTCACGCGCTCGGTCCTGCTGCCGCTGCGCCCCGGGAAGGACGCGTGATGGACAAGCCGGCTCCGCCAGCGACCAAGACCGTGCCGAAGGCCGAAGCGTCGGGGCCGCTCGACGGCGTCCGCGTCATCGAGCTGGCCACCGTCGTAGCCGGGCCGGGTGCCGGCCGTTATCTTGCTGATTTCGGCGCGGAGGTCATCAAGGTCGAGGGGCCGGGCGGCGATCCGACCCGCCGCATGGGGTGGACCGGTCCGGGGGAAACGGATTCCTATTTCTGGAAACTGGTCAACCGCAACAAGCAGGTCATTGCGCTCGACCTCAAGACCGATACCGGCAAGGAAAATCTCTGGTCGCTGCTGCTCGACGCCAACGTACTGATCGAGAACATGCGGCCGGGCAAGCTCGAGGCGCTGGGTTTTGCGCCGGACGAACTGCTGCGCCGCAATCCCAGGCTGGTGATCCTGCGCATCACCGGTTTCGGCCAGGATGGTCCCTATGCCATGCATCCGGGCTTCGCCACGATTGCCGAGGCGATGAGTGGGTTTTCCGGGCTCCTCGGCGAGGCCGGGGGCCCGCCGCTTCTGCCGCCGATCGCCATGACCGACGAAGTCACCGCCCTTGTCGGCGCCTTTGCGGCGCTCGCGGCGCTGCGTCATGCCGAGCGGACAGGCGAAGGTCAGACAGTCGACGTCAATCTGCTCAACTCGATGTTCCAGATCATGGGGCCGTTACCGTCCGCCTATGCCCATCTCGGCTATCTGCAGCCGCGGCTCGGCTCCGGCATCCCCTACACCGTCCCGCGCGGCACCTATCGCTGCGCCGATGGCGTGTGGGTGGCGATTTCGAGCTCGTCCGATTCCGTCGCCCGCCGCGTCCTGGCCTTGATCGGTCACGGTGACGATCCCCGCTTTGCCGGCTTCCAGGCCCGCAGCCAGAACCGCGAGGCATTGGAGGCCTATGTCGCCGCCTGGGTCGCCGGCCGGCCATCCGAGGAGGTGCTGCGCGAGTTCCGCCGCGTCGATGCGGCAATCGCCAAGGTCCTCGACATGAAGGACATCTTTGACGACGAGCATTTCCGCGCCCGCGGTATGATCGCCGAAGTGGACGGCGTGGTGATGCAGAATGTCGTTGCCGGCATGTCGAAGACACCCGGCCGCCTGCGTCATCAGGGCCGTCCGTTCGACGCCGATACCGAGGCGGTGCTCGCCCGCTTCGCTGGGGGTCGGGGAGCCGCAAAGAAGCCGACGCAGAAGACCTGAACCACTTCAGTCCGGCGCGAGATTTCGGCGCAGCAATTTGCCGTTGGTGCTGCGCGGCAGGCTCGGCACGAAGAACACCTGTTTCGGCCGTTTGTAGGCGGCGAGCCTTTGCCCCGCCAGGGCGACGATATCTTCGGCGCTGACGCTGACGCCTGCCTTGCGCACGACATAGGCCGCGATGACCGAGACATCGTCGCGCACCCGGTGTTCGGCAACGGCGATCTCGGCGACGCCGGGGCAGGGCGCAAGCGCTGCCTCGACTTCCAGCGGCGAGACGCGGAAGCCGCCAGCATTCATCATGTCGCGTTCGATTTTCAGTTTCGCGACATGGAAAACCCGGATTCTGGCGGCGACAATACGCGACGTGGCGCGCGTTTCCGGCGTGTCCGTCGGAACCGTTTCGCGGAGCTTGAACGCGCCTGAGACTGTCAGGCCGGAGACGTTGGGGAAGGTACGCGCGGCAATCCAGTCGCTCGGCTTCCAGCCGATTCGCGCGCCCAGAACATGCGCCGTCGAAACACCATGACGGTTGGTTTCGTCATCGACGACATTGCCAATCCCTGGCATGCCAGTTGCTTCAAGGCGGTGGACGCGGAAATGCGCCAGCGCGGCTATTCGCTTTACCTGATGAGCACCAACGGCCGCGCCACCGAGGAGGCGGCGGCGATCGACATGCTGCAGCATGGGCGGGCCGACGGCATGATCATGACCATCAACAACGAACAGGATGCGCGCACCATCAAGCGCTTGAAGGAGTTGCGGATTCCATCAGTACTGCTCGATCGCGACATTCCGCTCGAGATCGACGCGGTGCTGACCGAGCACGCCGCCGGGTTACGGCAGGCGACAAGCTATCTGATCGAACTCGGGCACCGTCGCATTGCCATCATCACGGCCGGCAGCGACATCAGGCCGGGCCGTGAACGGGGTGCGCGGCTTCGTCGAGGCGTTCCAGCGCAGCGGCCTGCCGGTGCCGCAGGACCTGATCCGCTCGCAAAGCCTCTCGGTGGACTTCGGTTTCCGCGAGGCCACCGCCCTGTTCCAGATGAAGGAGCGTCCAACCGCCATCATCGCCGCCGGCAACCGCATTCTGGTCGGCGTGCTGCGCGCCATCCAGCAGCAAGGCGTTTCGGTCCCGGGCGATATCTCGCTGATCGGCTGCGACAGGTCGGACGTCGCGCTGCTTTATCCCGGCCCGATCACGCTCATCGACCGGGCCGTCGAGGAGATCGGCCGCACCGCAGCACAGCTTCTGCTGGAGCGGCTCGGCCGCCAGAGCGAGCGGCCGGCGCAACGCATCGCCTTTCCGACCCATCTGATCCTCGGCGGCTCCTGCTTGCCCGTCCCGAAATAGAGGCGGTTCACGGCCTGGTTACTGCCGAATTGGATCGTTCTCTATTCAGATCAGGTCGGCTCTGGCGAGGTCGCGCATCAGATGGCTGGCGCCATAGGTCCAGTGCGGGCAGTCGGGTGACAGCCGCACGCGGTTGACCAAGGCGCCGAACTTCTCCGACGAGATGGTGACGATGTCGCCGACCTTGTGGGTAAAACCCTTGCCTTTTTCGCCGCGATCCTTCGACGGCACGAACATCGTGCCGAGATAGAGCGCGAGCCCGTCCGGGTACTGGTGGTGCGGCCCCATCGCGGCGGCGACCAACTCTTCCGGCGAACGGCTGATCTCGGCCATCGAACTGGCGCCCTCCAGCGAGAACCCGTCCTCGCCCTCGACCTTCAGCCGTACGACCGCCTTCTTCACGTCGCCGATGGAAAATGTCTCGTCGAACAGCCGGATAAAGGGGCCAAGTGCTGCCGAAGCGTTGTTGTCCTTGGCTTTGCCGAGCAGGAGCGCCGAGCGTCCCTCGACGTCGCGCAGATTGACGTCGTTGCCGATCGTCGCCCCGACAATCCTGCCGCTGCTGGCGGCAATCATGGCGATCTCCGGCTCCGGATTGTTCCATGTCGAAACCGGATGCAGGCCAACATCGGCGCCGAAGCCGACCGAGGCCATCGGCTGGCATTTGGTGAAGATCTCGGCATCGGGCCCGATGCCGACTTCCAGATATTGCGACCAGGCGCCGCGCGCGATCAGCTTGGCCTTGATCTCCATCGCTTCCGGCGAGCCGGGTTTGAGCTTCGACAGATCGTGGCCGATCAGCCCGGCGATGTCGGCTCGAATGGCGTCGGCCTTCTCCGCCGAGCCGCGCGCCTGTTCCTCGATGACGCGCTCGAGCAGGCTGACGACAAAGGTAACGCCAGACGCCTTGATCGCCTGCAGGTCGACGGGGGACAGCAGGTACGGCGTTCCCGGATCGCGCGCTGTCTCGAAACTGTTGGCGGCAATGGCTTCGAGCGGGCCGATCGGCCGCCCCTTGGCCGAGCGGACGTGTCCTGCCGGATCCGGCAATTCGCAAATGTCGCGTACGGTCGGTGCCACATTTGACGTGATGTCGAAGACCGTGCCGTCGCGCACCGTGACCACCAGCGGATGGGAAGCATCGCTCGTCCGGGCGCGGCCTACGAAGAGGCCCTCGGCGGGCAAATGTGTGGCGTTCGTCATGACTTACGTTTCCTGTTGTCTTGTCCTTGGGCCGCGGCACTTTCAACAAATTCCCGCCAAACGTCTATCCCGCTTCCAGGGTGAGCTTTGTCAATTCTTTCCAGCGGTCTTCGCATCGCTGGACCTTGATCGAGCCTGACGTGCGCCAATGGCCATGGAAAACGCTCTTTCAAAATAATGAAATCGTCGCTAGGGTTTTCACTTACTGAAATCTCCAGGTGACGCTTGCGCTTACGGTTTTCCGATCCAATCTGGCAAAAGCCGCGGACAGCAACCGCGTTCCAGTCGCTTTTTCCAGCCGGCCGACGCGTCGATGTCGTCATCGTCGGCGGCGGCATCATGGGGCTGTCGACGGCCTTGCACGCCGCCCGGCTCGGTCTTGCCGTCCAGGTGCTGGACGCCGGCGAAATCGGCAATGGCGCATCCGGCCTGAACGGCGGTCAGGTCATTCCCGGCCTGAAATACGATCCGGACTGGCTGCTGGAGCATTTTGGTCTGGAGCGCGGCGAAGCGCTCGTCAACTTTGCCGCCTCGACCGCTGACACCGTCTTCGAATTGATCCGCGACGAAGGACTGGCGGTGCCGTTCGTCCGTAATGGCTGGATCCAGGCGGCGCATACCGGGACCGCGCTAAAAGCGGCGGCAAACCGGGATCGGCAGTGGCGCGCCCGCGGCGCCGATGTCCGGCTGCTGAGCGCGACGGAGATTGCGACGATGACCGGCGCGCAAGGCTATCTCGGCGGCTGGCTCGATCGCCGCGCCGGTGTCATCGATCCGCTCGCCTACACGTCGGAACTGGCGCGCGTCGCTGCCGCGGCGGGCGTGAAGATCGCCGAACGCCAGAACGTGATGCAGATCAGCAAGGATGCTGGCATTTGGCACGTTTCGGCGGAAAGCGGCGCCGAACTGAAGGCCAAGGTGGTCGTTCTGGCGACCAACGCCTATACCGGCGGCCTGCTCCCCGGCCTCGCCGAGACGATCGTTCCGCTGCATTCCTTCCAGATCGCGACAGCGCCGCTATCGTCCAATCTCGCTGCGGCGATCCTGCCGGAAGGGCAGGCGGTTTCGGATTCGCGCCGCATCCTCGTCTATTACCGCAAGAGTGCCGACGGCCGGCTGGTGCTCGGCGGGCGCGGCCGCATGGCTTTGCCGAACGGCCCGGCCGACTGGGCGCATCTTGAACGCGCTCTGCTGCGGCTTTATCCGGCGCTGTCAGACATTGCCATTGAAAAGCGGTGGTTCGGCAGGGTGGCAATGACGCCGGACCATCTCCCGCATATCCACGAGCCAGAGAAGGGTCTCCTGGCGGTCGTCGGCTGCCAGGGCCGCGGCATCGGCCTGATGACCGCGCTTGGCGAGCGCATCGCCTCCTATCTGTCGAGCGGCGACACCAGGCAATTGCCGTTCCCGATATCGCCGATCCGGCCGATCCCTTTTCACGCGTTTCGGCAGGTCGGCGTTGCCGCGACCATCGCCTGGTACCGGATGCTGGACGCGTTCGAACGCTGACTTTCATTCCCAAGCGTGAAACAGCTTGACAGTTTCACCAATATGAAAAAAGCTTAGTCGATTTCAAATTTCGACGGACAGTCAATGTCGACCATTGCCGCAACGCAGCCGCTGCCGGAAACCCGGTCTTCGCCAGGCTTCCGTTTCGCTATGCTGCTGCCCGGCGGGCTGGTCACCTTTCTGCTGATCCTTTTCGCCCTTGGCTTGGTGTTCTTCCTTGCCTTCCGCGGCAATGACGGCTCGCTGCTGGGGGCTGGTTTTACCCTTGCGAATTTCGTCACTGTGGCCACCGATCCACTGTACTGGACGGTGACGCTGCGCTCGCTGGGCATCGCCGGCCTGGTCACGCTCGCAACCGTCGTCACCGCCTATCCCGTCGCCTATTATCTGGCTTTCCATGCCGGGCGGCGGCGTGGGCTGCTGCTGTTCCTGCTGACCCTGCCGTTCTGGACCAGCTATCTCCTGCGCGTCTTCGCCTGGAAGATCGTGCTTGCCTATAATGGCGTGCTGAACTCGGCGCTGATTGAAAGCGGCATCTGGTCGGAGCCGACATTGGCGTTCTTGAATACGCCGGCAGCAGTCGTCGTCACGCTCGCCCACGCTTATGCGCCATTCGCTATCCTGCCCATCTACGTGGCGCTGGACACGATCCCGAAATCGCTGCTCGAAGCCGCTTCCGATCTCGGCGCAAAACCGTTCACCAGCTTCCGCCGCGTCGTGCTGCCCAATTCGATGCCTGGCGTGCTGGCTGCGGCCCTCGTCGTTTTTGTGCCGACCGTCGGCGACTACGTCACCCCGGCGCTGGTCGGCGGCCCTGCCAGCACGATGATCGGCACACTGATCCAGGCCGAGTTCGGCAAGGCCAATGACTGGCCGTTCGGCGCCGCACTCGCCGTCGCCGTCATGCTTGTCATTCTCGCCGTGGTGCTGGTGGTGCGCTTCGCCGACCGCCGATACGGCAGCCGCACATGAACACAGCGCGTATCGATGCAAGGCAGGGCGGCGGCTGGCTCGGTGCCTATGTCCTTGCCTATCTGGTGTTCCTGTATTTGCCGATATTGCTGATCCCGCTGTTTTCCTTCAACAATTCCGTCCAGGCGGCATTTCCCCTGCAAGGCTTTACGCTTGAATGGTACGGCACGCTGTTAGGCAATTCGGCGCTGTCCGGTGCGCTCGCCAACAGCCTCGTCATCGGCGCCATTGCCGCCACCGGCGCCACGCTCTGTGGCATCACGGTGTCCTACATGGACCTCTACGGACGCTCGCCGCTGGCCGCCACCATCAGTGCCATAGCGCGGCTGCCGATCCTGATCCCAGGCGTCATCGTCGGCATATCGCTGCTCATCCTCGTCAACCTCGCCGGCTTTGGGCCGTCGCGCATTGCCATTGTGCTCGGCCACATATTGGTGGCGCTGCCGGCGACGGTGGTGGTCATGCGCAGCCGCTTCGCCGCCATCCCGAAGACCATCCGTGAGGCAGCGCTCGACCTCGGCGCCTCCGACTGGACGACCTTCAGGCGGGTGATGCTGCCACTCAGCCTGCCCGCCATTATCTCGGCGTTCATGCTGGCCTTCCTGACCTCGTTCGACGAGTTCATCGTCGCCTTCTTCCTTGCCGGTACCGAGCCGACGCTGCCGCTTTATATCTGGAGCCAGCTGCGCTTCCCGAAATCGCTGCCGACCGTCATGGCGCTGGGCACGGCGATCTTGGCCGTGTCCTTCGTCACCGCCGCACTCGCCGAAATCCTGCGCCATCGCGGGCTTGCCGCCGCTCAGCGGCCAGCGACCGCCAGCCTGTCAAAACCAGAAGAAACCGAAAGAGGAGAACTGCAATGGCATTCGACCTGAGATCGATAACGACAAAGGCAGCGAAAACCGGACTGGCCGCCTTCGCACTGGCGCTTGCGTCGACTGTCGCCTTTGCCGGCGACAAGCTGCAATATTTCACCTGGTCGGGCTATGAGCTGCCCGACTTCAACAAGAGCTTCCTCGCCGTGCACCCCGATGGTGTCGAAGCCTCGATGTTCGGCGACGACGATGACGCCTTCACCAAGGTCAAGGCCGGCTTCCGCCCCGATGTCGCGCACCCATGCTATGACAAGGTGGCGCGCTGGAACAAGGAAGGCCTGCTGCAGCCGATCGACACCAAGCGCATCAAGAACTGGGATTCGATCTTCCCGGTCTTCAAGAACCTGCCCGACCTGCAGGCCGGCGACGGCAAGGTCTGGATGGTGCCGTGGGACTGGGGCAACACCTCGATTCTCTACCGCACCGATCTGGTGAAGAACCCGGAAGCGAGCTGGAACCTGCTCTGGGACAAGCAATATGCCGGGCGCATGGCGACCATCGATGCCGTCCACGATACTCCGGTGGTGGCGGCCCTTCTTGCCGGCGTCAATCCATTCGACATGACGGCGGAACAGATGGACAAGGTTGCGGAGAAACTGCGCGAGCAGCGCCCGCTGCTCTCGAACTACACCACCGACATGACATCGGTTGAACAGGCGCTGGCGAGCGGGCAGTTGGTCGCCGCCATGACCTGGAACGCATCGGCCACGTCGCTGAAGAAGCAAGGCGTGCCTGTCGAGTTCATGAAGCCGAAGGAAGGCATGCTTACCTGGGCTTGTGGTTTCGTCATGCTCAAGGATGCAAAGAACGTCGACCTCGCCTATGACTTCATCAACAGCCGGCTGGAAACGGACTCAGGCAAATACCTGATCCAGGCCTACGGCTATGGCAGCTCGACCAGCTCGGCTTTCGCTGCCGTGCCGAAGGAGGAGCTGGAGAAATTGCAGCTGCCGTCCGATCCGGAAGTGATGCTGAAGACCACCATCTTCACCGGGCCGATGAAACAGAATGATGAACTCGCCAAGATGTTCGAGAAGGTCAAGGCGGGCGGCTGAGCCTGCTTCTTCCTTCTCCCCTTGGGGAGAAGGTGTCGCCGAAGGCGACGGATGAGGGGTGTTCCAGATGGCACCGACGGCACTCCGCCCAACACCCCTCATCCGTTTCGGCGCTTCGCGCCTATCCACCTCCTCCCACAAGGGGAGAAGGGGAAACCTTACCAAACAAGGACGAACGAATGGACATGCTGGACGAAGCGGCTGAGAAGCCGAAGGACGACGCCGACGTCAGGGTCGGCCGGCGCGTGCGGGCGCTAAGGCTGGAGCGTAATCTCTCGCTGGCCGAACTTGCAGCCAAAGCCGGCGTCTCGATCGGAGCGCTGAGCCAGATCGAGCGCGGCATGTCGTCATTGCGGGTCCGAGTGATCTGGCCGCTCGCCGCCGCCCTCGACATCGAGCCGTCCGCGCTGATCGCCGACGGCAACGACGCCGGCAACGATCTTTATTGTGTGCGCGCCAACAGCCGGCGGCAGATCCCGGTCAAGTCGGAAGGCATTGCCAAGGCACTGCTGTCGCCGCCGGCCGCTACGCTGACCGGCATGCTGGTGACGGTGGAGGCCGGTGGCGGCACCGCCGAAGCCTACGCCCATGCAGGCCATGAATTCGGGTTCGTCCTTTCGGGCGAGGTCGAGCTGGTGGTCGATTCGACCAGATACGGCCTGAAGGCCGGCGACAGCTTCGCCTTCAAGAGCACCTTGCTGCATGCCTTCCGCAATCCGGGCAGCGAGCGCTGCCAGATCCTGTGGGTCAACACGACCAAACCGTCCGAGGTTCGCGATGGCGCCTGATCCGCTCGTCCGGCTGGACAAGGTCTCCAAGATATTCCCCGGCAGCATCGTCGGGCTCGATGCCGTCGATCTCGATATTTCGCGCGGCGAGTTCCTGACCCTGCTCGGACCATCCGGCTGCGGCAAGACCACCAGCCTGCGGGTCATCGCCGGCTTCGAAAGCCCGTCGAGCGGCAAGGTCCTGCTCGAAGGCCGCGACATCAGTGCGCTCAGGCCCTTCGACCGTCCGGTCAATACCGTATTCCAGGACTACGCGCTGTTCCCGCACATGAACGTCGCCGAAAATGTCGGCTTCGGCTTGTCGCTGCGCAAGCTCTCCGGTGCCGAACAGGCAAAGCGCGTCGGCGCAGCGCTCGACATGGTCGGCCTTGCTGAAAAGCTCGGCGCCCGCGTGTCCGAATTGTCGGGTGGCCAGCGCCAGCGCGTCGCGCTTGCCCGCGCCATCGTCTGCGAACCGCGCGTGCTGCTGCTCGACGAGCCGTTGTCGGCGCTCGATGCGCATCTGCGCGAACAGATGCAGGTCGAATTGAAGCGACTGCAGTCGCGCCTCGGCACCACTTTCGTCATGGTCACGCACGACCAGACCGAGGCGCTGTCGATCTCTGATCGCATCGTCGTCATGAACAAAGGCCGCATCGAGCAGATTGCGCCGCCGGCGACCCTCTACGACCGGCCCGCCACCAAATTCGTTGCCAGCTTCATCGGCACGATGAACCTTCTGCAGTCGCGCTTCGTCGGCCGTGACGGCGAGCGCTTGCGGTTCGCCGCCGGCGCCCTGCCGCTGGAAGCGGTTTCGGAGACGGGCGAACTGCCTGGCGAGGGCACGGTGCGCACCATCGGCGTGCGTCCGGAGGACCTTTTGGCGACGACAGAGGCCGCGGCCGGTACTGCACCGGTGCGGGTGAACAGCATCGTCTTTCACGGCCGCACCTTGCGCCTTCATGCAGAGCTGGGGCAGGGGACACAGGTGGTGATCGACGCGCCGCGCCGGGCGGAGGGTTTTCAATTCAGCGTCGGCGACGTGGCGCATATCAGCCTGCGCCGTGGCGCCAACTGCCCTATGCTGTCCAGCTAGGCAACGGCCGCGAATACGCCGACCGGGCGATCCACGATTTCCTCGAGATCAAGGGCATCATCGGCTACGGCGCCTGAGCCATCAACATACGGCCGACCGAAATGTGGTTGCGAGCATTGATGCTGCCAGCACCAGCGCTCGTATCATTTCCGTTGATTTGTTCTCTTTTTGTTCTATTCTGCTTGGCTGGGCGGGAATGGCTTTTTAGAGGAGCAATGACATGAATGAGCTGCCCGCATTCAGGATCACCGACAACGGCCAAGCCGTTTTCAACTGGCAGGAACTGGATCGGCGCTGGAACGACCGACTGTTCTTCGCCATTCTTCTTGAAAGCACGATCGCCGTGCCGCTTGCACGCCGGGCATGCGTCTGGCGGCGAGAATCGGGACTGCGAGGGCAAGCGTTTCCGGCAGAACGCCTGCACATCTCGCTTGTTGGGCTCGGCGATTATGATGGACTGCCGGAGGAATTGGTCGAAATCGCCCGCCACGTCGCCTCGATGGTCCAGGCGAAACCTTTTGAAGTGTCGTTCGATCGGTTGTCGGCTTTCGGTGGCGGTGCGTTGGTGCTGCGTGGCAGCGATGGCGTCCCGCCTCTGCAAGCGTTCTGGCGCAATCTTACCGCCCTGATCGCCGACAGCCCGCTGAAGCCCTTCGTGGGGAGCTCCTTTGAAGCTCATGTTACATTGCTTCGTGACAAATTGCGGGTTCAAAGGGTTCGCGAACGGGCGATCGAACCGATCAACTGGACCGTACGTGACTTTGTGCTCATCCGCAGTCTGATCCGGCAAGGCCGGTACGACGAGCTCGGACGCTGGCGGTTGAACGGCCACGACGATTCCGTGGCCGCAATGTGAGTGCGAAGCAGGGTCGCCTCAGATCGTCTTGAGATAGCCGGCCAACTGATCCGCCACCGTGCCCCAGCCGTCGTAAAAGCCCATCTCCTCGTGGCTGTTACGCGTGGCTTCGTCGCGGTGGATAGCGGTCGCGGTGTAGCGCGTCGCCTCGCCCTGCGATTGCAGCGATATGACCGCTGTGATGAATGGGTCGCCTGACGGCCGGTAGCCGGGCAGCAGCGCATCGGTCCACACCAGCCGCTCGTTCTGAACAATCTCGAGGTAGCAGCAACGCCTGTCGTTGACCTCCTTGCCGTCGGGCGACTGCATGCGGGTGCGGAACAGACCGCCGGGCCGCAGGTCGATCTCGCAATCGGTGATGATCCACGGCTTCGGCGTGAACCATTGGCGGACATGCTCGGGCCTCGTCAGGGCCGTCCACAGCAGTTCTCGCGGCGCCTCGATCGTCCGTTCGAGCACGAGGTCGAGCTTCGGATCGGGTTGGAACAACGGGACCATATTCATCTGTCTTTTCTCCTTGAGTTTCAGCACGTAGTCGTCGAACTGGTCGAGACGGCGCTCCCACAGCGCCCGCTGGTCGGCCAACCAGTTTTCCGCGAGCTTCAACGGCTCCGGCGCGAGCCGGTAGGTCCTGACGCGGCCTGCCTTCTCCGAATGCACCAGCCCGCAGCCTTCCAAAACCCGGAGATGCTCGATGAAGGATGGCAGGGCCATCTCGAACGGCTGCGCAAGCTCGCTGACCGAGGCGGGGCTTCGGTTCAGTCGCTCGACCACGCGTCGCCGGGTCGGATCGGCGAGCGCCCGGAAAATGCCGTCGATCGGCGGGGGGCTTTCGGTCTGCAGGCTCGTCATGGTCATTTCCTTGCCTCGGCCATTCCGCGTGACCAGAGTTGGCTTAGAAAACACTTAGGGAAAGTCCTTACTATTGGCAAGCGCCAAAATCGCGGAGCCCGGCGAGGCCGCTGGAAAAGTGAGAGGCGCGGTTTTAGGGTGCCGTCAGATTCGACTGGTCCGAGGACGCGTTTTGACGATCACAATGTACGGCATCACCAATTGCGATACGGTCAAGAAGGCGCGTTCCTGGCTGGCGAGCCACGATGTTGCCTATCGCTTTCACGACTACAGGGCAGACGGGCTTGACGCGGATCGGCTGAACGGCTGGTCAGGCAAGGTCGGCTGGGAAATCCTGCTCAACAAGGCGAGCACGACGTTCCGTGAACTGTCGGACCAGGACAGGATGGGTCTGGATGAAAAGAAGGCCAAGGCGCTGATGCTGGCCAAGCCGACGATGATCAAGCGTCCGGTGCTGGAACTTGGCGAGCGCATCCTGGTCGGCTTCAAGCCTGATGTTTATCAGCAGGCGGTGCGTGGGAAATAGGACCGACCCGCCGCGATCCGTCGCGCCCCCCTCTGTCCTGCCGGACATCTCCCTCTCTAGTGGGGAGATTGGATGTCACTTCGGCTTTCGCTAGTCTCCAAAGAAGGGCGCTTTCGGCGAAGCTGCCAATCTCCCCCCTTGAGGGGGAGATGTCCGGCAGGACAGAGAGGGGTGCTGTCCCGCCGGCATGCCGAATTGAGCGCTTCTACTCACGCAAATAGCTCGCCAGTGCCACCGCGTTATTGTGCTTCTCGTCATGCGCGCCGTAGAGCAGCGTCACCCGGCCTTCACGGAGCAAGGCGCGCAGTTCCGCAACCGCCTCGCCGTTCCGGTCGAGCTCATCGCGGTATCGCCGCTGGAACTCCGACCAGCGCGCCGGCTCATGGCCGAACCATTTGCGCAACGCATTGGTTGGCGCGATGTCCTTCAGCCATAGCGTCAGCGCCGCGTCCTGCTTGGCGATGCCGCGCGGCCATATGCGATCCACCAGCACCCGCTGCCCATCATCGGGCGCCGGCTGCTCATAAATGCGCTTGACCGCGAGCTCCATTGCCAACTCCGCTGGGCCAGCAGGCGCCGCTGCTTGCTGGCCTTCGCTTAGAGATCCCGGGCCTAAACCCACTCGCCCTTGCGCATCACCGGCACGCGGCTGTCGTCCTTATGGACGCCGTCTATGTCGATCTTATCCGAGCCGATCATCCAGTCGATGTGGATGAAGCTCTTGTTGCCGCCGCGCGCCGCGATCTCCTCCTGGCTGAGCGAGGCGCCGTCGACGAAGCACTTAGAGTAGCACTGGCCAAGCGCGATGTGGCAGGCGGCGTTCTCGTCGAACAGCGTGTTGAAAAACAAGAGCCCGCTCTTGGCGATCGGCGAGGAATGCGGCACCAGCGCCACCTCGCCAAGACGGCGCGAGCCTTCATCGGTGTCGAGCACCTTCTGCAGCACATCCTCGCCCTTCGTGGCCTTGGCCTCGACAATGCGCCCCGCCTCGAAACGAACCGCAATGCCGTCGATCAGGGTACCCTGATAGGACAGCGGCTTGGTGCTGGTGACATGGCCTTCGACGCGCCTTGCATGCGGCGTGGTGAAAACCTCTTCGGTCGGGATGTTGGGGTTGCAGGTGATGCCGTTCTTGGCGGTCGAGGCGCCGCCCATCCACTCGTGGCCATTGGCCAGCCCGACGGTCAGGTCAGTGCCGGGGCCGGTGAAATGCAGCGCGTGGAAATTGTGGCCGTTCAGCCATTCGGTGCGGCTCTTCAGCGCCGCATTGTGCGCCGTCCAGTTGCCGATCGGGTCTTCGACGTCCACCCGCGAGGCGGCAAAGATGGCGTCGGCAAGCTTGGCCACGGCGACGTCTTCGGCGTCGTCCGGGAATACCTGCTTGGCCCAGGCCTGATCGGGATAGGCGACGATGTTCCAGTTGATGTCGAAGCCGGTGATCTTCTCCAGCGCCGGCTGGTAAGCCATCGAATTCGCCTTGTTGGCACGCGCCACCTTTGCCGGGTCCTGAGAAGAAAGCAGCGACGGATCCTCGCCGCGCACGGCAAGCCTCGCCGCATTATTGGCGAAGGCTTTTGCCATGCCTTCAAAGAGCCAGCCGGCGGCGCGGTCGAAGCCGGCGTCGGCGCCGTAGCGGAAGCGCGCCAGCGTGATCTCGTCATCGTTGAAGATCGGCGTCACCAGGCCCGCACCTGCCTTGTAGGCGTGCTCGACGATCTGCCGCGTCAGAGGCAGCGCGGCGATAGACGAGGTCAGCACCAGATCCTGCCCCGGCTGCAATTGCAGCCCGACCTTGACGGCGACCTCCGCCAGCCTGTCGAGCTTCACCGGGTCGATGCTTGCGGAAACGCCGCGCGAATGTGTGGTCATGATCCTGCCTGCCGTGATTGGGGACTGTGTCTTACATAGACCGGCGCTACCGACCTTTCCACTCTGATGACGCCGGCAGCCCTAGGCCGTGAACTCATAAATTGGGGGACTGGGATCGGTGGGAAACGGACGCTCCGGACTTCCTGTACTGGGCGGCTTGGATAGGTGCCATGGTCGTCGAGGTCTGACGACCCTTATTTCAACCGCACTCAGTCGCGGTAGCGCAGCGTTTCCAGCACGAGTGCGAAAGCCGGCGAGTGTTGGCGCCGGCTTGGATAATACAGGTGATATCCCGGCCGAAGGGGGCACCAGTCCTCAAGAACACGCACCAGGCGACCCTGTTCGAGTGGGTAGGTCACCAGATCCTCGGGCAGATAGGCGAGCCCGAATCCTTCAAGGCTGGCCTGACAGATCATCGCGAGGGTGTTGAACGCGGCGTGTCCTTGAACGCGCACCTTCAACTCCCGCCCCTCCTTGCGAAACTCCCACGGTGCACAGCCGCCTGTGGGCAGTCGCAGGGGTATGCACGCATGATCGGCAAGGTCTTCAGGCGTGACCGGACGGGAGCGGCTTGCGAAGTATGAAGGCGCTACCACAACCGCCATGCGGAAGTCTGGCCCAACGCGCGCCGAGATCATGTCCTTGTCCACCTGTTCGCCGAGCCGTACACCCGCATCGAAGCGATCGGCCGCAATGTCTGCCAAGCCGTAGTCGTGGATAATCTCGACCCTGATGTCGGGATAGTCGCGCATGAGCCCGACCATGGCGGGCCAGATGATGGTCTCGCCGGCATGCTCCACCGTGGTGATCCGGACTGTGCCGGCCGGCTTGTCGCGCAGGGCGCTGAGGGCGGCAATCTCGCTTGCGATCTCATCTAACTTGGGAGCGATGCTTCGAAACAGGCGATCCCCCGCTTCGGTTAGCGAGACGCTGCGGGTCGTGCGGGTCAGCAGCCTAACGCCGAGGCGCTCTTCCATCGTCCGGATCGAATAGCTCAGAGCCGACTGCGACACGCCGAGCATGGCGGCCGCCTTGGTGAAGCTGCGCTCGCGGGCGACGGCGATGAAGGTCAGGAAGTCATCCAGGCTGTCGCGACGCATTCATCAGTCCCCCTTCTAAGCTCATGCAAATTATACCATCTAATTGCATGCCGCTAAAGGAGCTAACTTCCTGACATCAAGGCCAGACGGTCAACCGGAGCAACTCTCCGCGCAATGCCTACCGTCCAACTGGCTCACTGAAGGAGAACAAAATGAAGAAGGTAATCATGGGCGCGCTCACCGCTCTCACCATGATCGTGAGCCCGGCCGCCTTTGCTCAGGAAGCGACGGGCGCCGTCCCCCGCGCCTACATGATCGGCAGCTATGACATCAAGGATCAGGCGGTGTTTCAGCAGTACATCGAAGCCGCCTCGCCGCTCGTCACCCAGTATGGCGGCCGCGTGATCGTCTACAATCCTAATGTCACTGCCATCGAAGGAAGCTCGAGATCGGTGATCGCCATCGCCGAGTTCCCGAGCCTTGCTGACGCCAAGCGCTACTACAACTCGCCGGGATACACGGCGGCCCGGCAGTTTTTTACCAAGTCGACCGAAGGATTTCGCATCATCACCGAAGGCGCCGGCCTTCCGCAGTGATGCAGTCCGCTAGCGGATGGGTACCAGCATGGGACGTCAGCCCATGCTGGCCATCCGTCCGAATTCGAGGCCGAGCTGCGGCCTAGACAACAGGAGCCCAATATGAGTGTTTGGTTCATCACCGGCGCAGGCCGGGGCCTCGGTCTGGATATCGCCAAGGCCGCGTTGGCGGCGGGCCACAAGGTGGTGGCAACCGGCCGCAACACGGAAAAGGTCGCAAGGGCCGTCGGAAAGTCCGAGAACCTCCTTATCGTCAAGCTGGACGTGACGAGCGCGGCCGACGCCGAAGCCGCTGCCCAGGCAACGCTTGACCGGTTTGGCCGCATCGACGTGCTGGTCAACAATGCGGCGAGTTTCTTTGCCGGGTACTTCGAAGAGTTGACCGCCGAACAGATGCAACTGCAGCTCAGCACCAGCCTCGTCGGTCCCATGAAGGTGACGCGGGCCTTTCTGCCAGCGATGCGCAACCAGCGGTCCGGCAGGGTCATTTCGATCTCCTCGACGGCCGGGCTGATGGGTTTCGAGTTCTGCTCGGCCTATTCAGCCTCGAAGTTCGGCCTCGACGGCTGGATGGAGGCGCTGCAGACCGAAGTCGTGCCGTTCGGCATCGAGACGATGATCGTGAACCCCGGCTTCTTCCGCACCGAGCTTCTCACGGAAGAGTCGACCAACTATGCCGCGCCTTCCGTCGAGGACTACCATGAGCGGCGGACGGCGCAGATCGCTTTCTGGCGTTCTCAAAACGGCAAGCAAGGGGGTGACCCCGCCAAGCTTGCGCGCGCCCTGATCACGCTCGCGGCTGGGGACGTGCTGCCCCACCGTTTCCTTGCCGGTGCCGATGCCATTGCCACGGCAGAGCAGAAGATTGCCATTCTGCAGCAGCAGATCGATACCTATCGCGAGCTGTCGAGTTCCCTCGCCATCGACGACAACGGCCGCAACTAACGACCCCTGCGGAACGTCCGGACTTGCCGTGCTGGTGGCTGAACACCATTGGCACTGCAATTCCGAGGTCAAGACTTCGTGGCTGCGGCACTCCCAAGACCACCTGTGAATTGATCAAATACGTCCGCTAAGAGGTCGATTGTCGACTGGCGGCTTTCCTATTGCAGGGGAATCTGATTCCAGACTCTGCATGAGCCGATATGACCTGACCGACTTCGAATGGCACGTGATCAAGCCACTTTTGCCCAAAAGGCCACGAGGTGTGCCGCGTGTCGATGATCGGCGCGTGCTATCACCAAAGTCCATGACGGCAAGGTGCAGATGATCGACACCTCTATTGTTCGCGTCCATCAGCAGGGCGCGACGGCAAAAAAGGGGGATCGAGATCATTGTCTCGGTCGTTCCCGAGGCGGGCTGACAACCAAAATCCATGCTCTTGTCGACGCCAAAGGCATGCCGATCAAACTGATGCTCACGGCAGGTCAGATGAGTGACATTACCTCGGCCGCGGACCTGATCACGGATTTGCCGGAGGGTGCCATGCTACTCGCCGACAAGGGCTATGATGCCGACGCCTTGCGCAATGCGGTCAGCGAGCGAAAAGCATGGGCCAACATCCCGCCCAAGGCCAACCGCAAGGACCCGATCTGCTTCAGCCCCTTCTTGTATAAGGCCCGCAACTTAGTTGAGCGCTTCTTCAACAAAGCGAAGCAATTCCGCCGCATCGCAACCCGCTACGACAAGCTGGCTGAGAACTATCTTACCGCGCTCAAACTCGTCGCAATCCGCATCTGGCTAGGCGGTAATGAGTCTACGTCCTAGCTGGCCCTCTCGAGCGATCTGAACTGCGCCATCGTCGCCTCGATCTCTTCGCGCATCCAGGTCTTGAAATCCCTGACCTTGCGGCTTTCGCCCTTGCTGGCCGAAGTCACCAGCCAATAGCCAAGCCCGCTCTGCGCCCTCGCGCCGAACGGCGCGACGAGCCGGCCATCGGCCAGCGCGTCGGCGGCCAGCAACTGCCAGCCGAGCATGACACCGTGACCGGCAATCGCCGATTCCAGGCACAGCATCGGATCGGTGAAGCGCGCGCCCTGCATGAAGGTGACCGGCTCCACGCCGGCCGCTTCGAACCAGCTCTCCCAGCTGATCATCGACCTTTCGTCGGTGATCGCACAGGTCAAAGCAAGGTCCTCGATCGATTTCAGCTTGCTGGCGATCACCGGTGCACAGACCGGAAACACCTCCTGCGCCAGCAGCAATTCTGCCCGCCCGCCCGGCCATTTGCCGTCGCCGAGCCGGATGGCGACGTCGATGTCCGAGCGATCGAGATCGGCAAGCCGCACCGAGGCATCGATGCGCAGGAGCACGTTCGGATGGCGGGCGAAATGCCGCGACAGCCGCGGCAGCAGCCATTTCGAGGCGAAAGCCGGCGCCACCGAAACCACCAGCGTGCACTCCGAGCTTTCATCGGCAAGCGCTACCGCCTGTGCGAGCTCGCGGAAGCCTGCGCTGAGCCGCGCGGTAAAGACGGTGCCGAATTCCGTCGCCACCAGGCCAGCTGGCGTTCGTTCGAACAGCGCCCGGCCGAGCTGCTTTTCGGTCCGGTTGATCTGCTGGCTGACGGCGCTGACCGAGACGTTGAGCTCGCCGGCCGCCGCCGCGAGCGAGCCCAGGCGGGCGACGGCTTCGACGGCGCGCAAGCCGTTGAGATGGACACGGTTCAGCATAGCCATACAGTTTTTCTAAACTCGTACGGCTTAAATCTCAATTGTCAGGCGCTGCCGAATGCCGGATTTTAGGTGGGTTACTCAGAGTGAGGAGGCAAATCCGATGAAGATTTTATCATGGCTCGGCGCCTTTTCCCCAATCGGAATGCAGCCACACCGGCATGACAGCGAGGCCACCAACTGGGTGACCGATCCGCTGTCGCATCCGGTGCTCGACACCATGTCGGAGCGCGAACTCGCCGACATGCCGTTCAGGCTGACTGCGGGTCGTACTCACTTTGAGACGGCCCCGCCAAGGACCTGCTGCGGCTAAACAAGGACTTGCTGGCACTTCAGGCGAGCCAGCCGCCGACGCGGCCGCGAACACTTCTGGCCCAATAAAAGGCGGATTGTCTCACTGGCAGGCGCACCTATGGTGCACCGCGATGAACATCGCTTCGCCCTTGCGTCTGGCAATCGCCGGCATGATCGCCCTGGCCGTCGCCATGGGCATCGGCCGCTTCGTCTATACGCCGATCCTGCCCGGAATGATGGAAGAGCTCGGCCTGTCGCCGGCCGATGCCGGCTGGATCGCATCGGCCAATTATCTCGGCTACCTCGTCGGCGCGCTTGCCGCCACCGGCGGCTGGGCGCAAGGCCGCGAGCGCCAGCTGATGCTGGCCGGCCTCGCCGCCACTGCGATCCTCGCCGGCCTGATGGGCCTGACCGGCACGATGCCCGTCTTTCTCCTCATCCGCTTTCTTGCCGGCCTCGCCAGCGCCTTCGTATTGGTCTTCATGACCAGCATCGTTTTTGGTCATCTCGCCGCAGCCGGGCGAAACGACCTGCAGGCGCTGTATTTCGGCGGAGTCGGCCTCGGCATCGCGGCGTCTTCGGCGCTGTTGGCAGTCCTCGTCACCGAACATGCCGGCTGGGCTGCGGGCTGGCTGTGGTCGGCGGTGATTTCAGCCTGCGGCTTTGCCGCCGTCGCCTTGCTGGCCGGCGGCACCTCGGCCGCGAACAGCACCACCGGGAGCGAGCCGGCATTGCCGACACACCAGTCGCTGGTGAAGATCATCGTCGCCTACGGCCTGTTCGGCTTCGGCTACATCGTCACGGCAACGTTCTTGGTCGCCATCGTCCGCCAGGGCGGCGGCAGCCGCGTCTTCGAGACTGTGGTCTGGATGGTCACCGGACTTGCCGGTTTTCCCTCGGTCTGGCTGTGGCAGAAGCTCGCGGCTAAAATCGGGCTCTATGCCACCTACGCCTTGGGGTGCCTGGTCGAGGTGGTCGGCGTCAGCGCCAGTGTCGTCATGGGCGGGTGCACCGGGCCGCTGCTCGGCGGCCTTCTTGTCGGCGGCACCTTCATTGCCATCACCGCGCTTGGCCTGCAGGCCGGCAGGCAGCTTGCTCCGCAAGCACCACGCCGGATGCTGGCGGTAATGACGGCCGCCTTCGGCCTTGGCCAGATCATCGGCCCGATCGTCGCCGGGCTGCTTGCGCAGGCCTCGGGTAACTTTTTCCTTGCCTCGATCGTGGCCGCCGCCGTCCTGCTAGCCTCCGGCGCGATCGCCTGGTCGGCTGCGCCAAAATCGCCATGATTATGGTCTTGCTCGGCACCGGGCGTCGGGTAGCGGGCATTTTCTTTCCCACTAATGTGTGACTTTATGCCCGCTGAACCCGCTGATTTGCGCATCGACCGAGGATTTTCCCACAGTGTTTGTATCGTTTTTTCCGCAGCCGAAGCTGTTTTTCACCTCGGCGGCCGTCTGGAGCCTTCTGCTCGTTGTTCTTTGGTTTTTCGGCGGCGAACACCTCGGCACGATGCTTGGCATGCCGCCAGTCGATCCGCAGGCAGCGCCTGTCATAAGCCCAGTGAGATTCCTGACGCCGTCATTCCTCTGGTTCTACGGATATTTCTTCGCTGGTATCGGCATATTTTACCTTTTTTGGGCGCTGTACGCCCCCCATCCCTGGCAGAATTGGTCGATCCTTGGTTCTGGTTTGGTTGTTTTTGTCACTAATTTCATCGTCCAGATAAGTGTGGCGCTGAACGATTGGCGTGGCATGTTCTACGACATGGTGCAGAGGGCCCTGACCACGCCCGGCTCTGTCACGCCTGCCGAGCTTTACTACGGAGTGTGGCAGTTCCTCTCTTTGGCGCTGGTCTATATGACCATCGCGGTTTTGAACGTCTTCTTCGTCAGGCACTATGTCTTCCGCTGGCGGACGGCCATGAACGACTATTTTACCGCCTATTGGCCGAGGCTACGTCATATCGAAGGGGCGTCGCAGCGCGTTCAGGACGACACGATGCGCTTCTCGAGCACAATGCAAGGGCTGGGAGTGAACTTCATCGATTCCGTTATGACCCTCATCGCATTCCTGCCCTTGCTGGCAGCTCTGTCTCGTCATGTCCCAACCCTTCCCATCGTCGGAGCGATTCCCTATCCACTGGTCATCGCCGCAATCGTGTGGTCGTTGTTCGGCACTGGGTTGTTGGCCGTGGTCGGGGTCAAGCTTCCTGGCCTGGAATTTCGGAATCAACGGGTTGAAGCCGCTCTGCGCAAGGAACTTGTCCTTGGTGAGGACGATATGGCAAGAGCGCAACCGCCAACCCTAGCTGAGCTGTTCGCGAATGTTCGGAAGAACTATTTCACCCTCTACGCTCATTATGTCTACTTCGACATGGTCCGGTATCTCTATCTCCAGGTAGACAATGTTTTCGCCACACTTATTCTTGTTCCGACTCTCGCTGTAGGCAAGATAAGCTTCGGCATTTTTCAGCAGGTCGTCTCCGCCTTTTCCCAAGTCGCCAGTTCGTTCCAGTATCTCGTCAATTCCTGGCCTACTATCGTCGAGTTGATTTCTATCTACAAACGTCTGCGCGCGTTCGAAGCGACCCTTGAAGGGGCACCGCTGCCGGTAATCGATCAGCACTATCTGGAACGGGAGCAAGCTGGCCTGCGCCCTGAGGATCAGCCAGCAAGCTAAGAAAATCGGGTGGAGGGCGCTGGGCGGCTCAGCCGCCCACCGCCGCCTGCTTTTCGCCTCGCCGCGCGACATAATCGTGAAAACTGATGCACTCGACGTCCGCTTTGACGCAGACCTCGCCGGCAAAGCGTTCCAGCGCATTCCAGTAGGCGCCGTCATTCATCAGCGTGAAGTGGAAGCCGAGCTCAAGCGGAATGCGCTTGTCCTGGTATTGCGCATCGAAGGCGGCGCGGAACGCGTGATAGGTCCGGTCAGCGAACTCTTCTGCCATGCTCGGCCGCTCGAAGCCGCCGGAATGTCTGACATAGAGATTGTAATCCATGGCGATCACGCGCCTTGAGCTCGGCCCTTCCGGGATCTGCGGCAGCGAAAAGCGCGTGATGCCGTTGACGGTCGGCGGCTCGACCGGCCCGCGCGAAACGCCGCTTGCGTCGAGCAGGAAACCGGCCGCGGGCAGCGCCTCGTAGAGCGCCTTGTTTGCCGACAGATAAGGCGCGCGGAAGCCGACCACTGCCTTGCCTGCGAAATCGCGCCAGCCCGTTGGTTCGGGCGCGATGCCGTTGATCGAATAGGCGTTTTGGAGAATGTGCTTGAACGAGCCGAACTCGCTCAGCCAGTCGGCTTTGCTCCAGTCCTTGCCGTCGAAATGGCCGCAGCCATGGCTGCCGATGTCGTGGCCTTCCCTGGCGGCGAGGTTGATCTGCTCGAGCCGCTCGGCGACTTCCTGTTTGGAAGCGGCAAAGCCGATATTCGATTTGCCTTCTGTCTTGCCGGGCGCGGTGTATTGCTTGCGTGTCTCGGGCGACAGCAGGAACACGCACGAGACGAAATAGGTGAAATGCGCGCCTGTGCGTGCGGCCAATGCCCGGCTGCGCTGCCACTGCGAAATGTCGCGGGCGCTGTCGAACGAGATGATGACGATCTGCTTCGGTTTTGCCGGCGCCGCCGGCGGGTCGGCAAAAGCCGCGCCGGTAGCAATCGAAAACGCAACAACGCGGGACAAACGGGACAAAGGCATCTGACCGGATTGAGGAATGTAGAAGCACCGCCTACCGGTGAAATATGGCACGGGTACGATCGACCTGCGCGGCCGCCGTTGGCGGTGGTTGCCTCGTGAATGGGCGATTTTCCTGCCGAACCCCTTCCATGCCGGCGAAATTTCGCTAAAACGCGGGCTCATCAACCGCCCCGGCCGGGGCATGAATGGTTTTGATCCATGTCGGACGACAGTTTTATCCGCGAAGTCAACGAAGAGATTCGTCGCGATCAGGCGCATGCGCTGTGGGACCGTTTCGGTCCCGCCGTGCTTGTGCTGGCCGTGCTGGTGGTGCTCGGCACCGCTGCTGTCGTCGGCTACCGCTATTGGGACGAGACCCGCGCCAACCGCTCGGGGGATGCCTTCTCGCAAGCGCTAAAGCTTGCCAATGAGGGCAAGAACGACGAGGCGCTTGCCGCTCTGGAGGGGCTTGAGAAGGACGGCTACGGCGCCTATCCGCTGCTCGCCCGCATGCGTGCGGCAACCGTCAAGGCGGACAAGGGCGACGTCGACGCCGCCGTCAAGGATTTCGACGAGGTCGCCGCCGACACCAAGATCCCCTCCGGCATTCGCGACATGGCGCGGCTCAGGGCAGCGCTGCTTCTGGTCGACCATGGCTCTTTCGCCGATGTCTCCAGCCGCGTCGAGGCGCTGACCGCCGACACCAACACGCTGCGCCATACGGCGCGCGAGGCGCTTGGCCTTGCCGCCTGGAAGGAAGGCAAGGCGGCGGATGCATTGAAGCTGTTCGACCAGATCGCCGCGGACGACGGCGCCCCGCGCAACACGCGCGAGCGGGCGACGTTGATGTCGGAGCTGATCCGCGGCTCGGGCGGTGTATCGTAATGCATGTCGCCCAAAAGTGCACAGCGGTTTTGGGGCAACGACATGCATAGCAGGGCCGGATGACCTTCAAAGTCGCCATCATCGGCCGGCCTAACGTCGGCAAATCGACCCTTTTCAATCGGCTGGTGGGAAGGAAGCTGGCGCTTGTCGACGATACGCCGGGCGTCACCCGCGATCGACGCGTCCATGCCGCAAAACTCTACGATCTGCATTTCGACGTCATCGACACCGCCGGCTTCGAGGATGCGGCCGCCTCGACGCTGCCCGGCCGCATGCGCGCCCAGACCGAGATCGCCATCCGCGAGGCCGACCTGATCTTTTTTACGATCGATGCCAAGTCCGGGCTGATGCCCGACGACAAGACGTTCGCCGAGATCGTGCGCAAGTCCGGCAAGCCGGTTGTCGTCGTTGCCAACAAGGCCGAGGCGCGCGGCGCCCAGGGCGGCATGCTGGAGGCCTGGGAGCTCGGCCTTGGCGAACCGATCCCGGTCTCGGCCGAACACGGCCAGGGCCTGCCCGATCTGCGCGACGCGGTGATCGCGGCACTTGGCGAGGCGCGCGCCTTCGGCGAGGACGAAGAGGCCGGCGAGGATGAGGTCGCCGCCAGCGAGGTGCTGATCGGCGAGGACATCACCGACCCGGACGCAGAGCCGAGCTATGACGACACCAAGCCGATGCGCATCGCCGTCGTCGGCCGTCCCAACGCCGGCAAGTCGACGCTGATCAACGCGCTGATCGGCGAGGAACGGCTGTTGACCGGCCCCGAGGCCGGCATCACCCGCGATTCCATCTCGGTCGACTGGGACTGGCATGGCCGCCGCTTAAAATTGTTCGACACCGCCGGCATGCGCCGCAAGGCCAGGATCCACGAAAAGCTCGAAGTGATGTCGGTGCAGGACGGCTTGCGCGCCATCCGCTTTGCCGAGATCGTCATCATCGTGCTCGACGCCACCATTCCCTTCGAGAAGCAGGATCTGCAGATCGCCGACCTGATCATCCGCGAGGGCCGTGCCCCGGTGATCGCCTTCAACAAATGGGACCTTATCGACCATCCCCAGGAGTTGCTGGCCGAGCTGCGCGAAAAAACCGAGCGGCTGCTGCCGCAGGCGCGCGGCATGCAGGCGGTGCCGGTGTCGGCCGAGACCGGGCGTGGCCTCGACAAGCTGATGGATGCCGTCATCAGGACGCATCGAGTTTGGAACAGCCGTGTGTCGACCGGCAAGCTCAACCGCTGGCTGGAAGGCATCCTGGCGCATCATCCGCCGCCCGCCGTCGCCGGGCGTCGGCTGAAGATCAAATATGTCACGCAGGCCAAGACGCGGCCGCCGGGCTTCGTCGTCTCCTGCTCACGGCCGGATGCGATGCCGCAATCCTACGTCCGCTATCTCTCGAACAGCCTGCGCGAGGCTTTCGACATGCCCGGCGTGCCGATCCGCATCGCCTTGCGCACCTCGGACAACCCGTTCGCCAGCAAGGCAAAGAAGCGCCACTGAGCGCCACTTCTCCTCTACGCCACGTTGCGCAGGACAGGCGCTGTTTGCGTCTGCGGCAACGCTTCCAGCGCCGCCTGCAGCAGGATGTCGCCAAGCCGCGCCGCCACCGGGTCGGGCTCGGCCTCCTTGCGGTGCAGGAACAGCGCCATCTTGGGCAAGGCGGGCAGTCCGGCGATCTCCGGCGTCATCGCCCTGACGGTGGCCGGCAGGCCGATATCGGTGCGGATCGTCAGTCCGAGCCCGGCGGCAACGGCCGCCCAGATGCCGCCAAGGCTCGGGCTGGAGAACGCCATCCGCCATGACAGGCCGGCGCGGTCGAGCGTTTCGGTCGCCACGCTGCGCAGCAGGCACGGCGCCTCAAGCGCCACCAGCGGCAATGGCTCGCTATCGCGCAGGCTGATCTCGATCGGTTTTGTCGGGCCGATCCAGCGCATCTGGACGTCGGCGACATGCCGGCTGTAAGGCAGCGTCGCGCCATTGTGCCAGGCAAGCGCGATATCCAGGCTGCCCGAAATGATCCGTTCGGCAAGCTCGTGGCTGCGTGCGATCCTGGCTTCGATCTTGACCTTGGGATGGGCGCGGGCGAAGCGCCCGAGCACCTCCGGCAGGACCGCCTCGCCGAAATCCTCCTGCAATCCAAGCCGCACCCAGCCCTCCAGCTCGACGTCGTGGATGGCGGACGCGGCCTCGTCGTTGAGCTCGATCAGCCGCCGCGCATAGCCCAGCATGGTCTCGCCTGCCTCGGTCAGCGCCAGGCTGCGCCCCGACTTTCGGAAGATCGGCGTCGCCGCCTGCTCCTCCAGTTTCTTCAATTGTGCGCTGATTGCCGAGGTCGAGCGGCCGAGCCGGTCGGCGGCCTTGGCGAAGCTGCCCAACTCCATACCGGTGACGAAGCTGCGCAGGACGTCGAGATCGAATGTCACGCGTCGGATGGCAATAATCCTGGTATTTGGGACATTACGTCAAAAACTTCCTGATATTCAGGACGAAGCTATGGCGATAGAGACAGCGCGTCAAGACCGAACGCAACCAGCCCATGCAGGAGCTGAACCATGTCTGCTGTCGCCACAGGACCAGATTGCAAACCGTTTCGCCCAGGCGCCGTTGCCGCCCCGTCGGAAGCGGCGGCACTTCGAGCCAATCATCGCTGGAAGGTGCTGGGCATCGGCGTCGCCGCCAATGCCTGCTTTTCCGCGACCTTCTCCGGCATTCCGGCGACGGCGGTGTTCCTGCGCTCGGGCTATCATCTCTCCAATGGCGAACTCGGCATGGCGCTTGGTCTTCTCGGCCTGGGCGTAGCGCTGAGCGAATTGCCGTGGGGACTGCTGACCGATCGCTGGGGCGACCGCCGCGTGCTGCTGACCGGGCTCGGCGCAACCGCGGTTTGGCTGCTTGTCATGGCCGCGCTGATCGTGCCGTCACCGGCCCACATTCCTGGCATCGCGCTTCTCGCCGCTGCCCTGCTGGTCACCGGATTGCTCGGCGGTAGCGTCAACGGCTCCAGCGGCCGTGCCATCATGGCCTGGTTCGGCGAAGGCGAGCGCGGCTTTGCCATGAGCATCAGGCAGACAGCGGTGCCGCTTGGCGGCGGGCTTGGCGCGCTCGTGCTGCCGTCGCTCGCTTCGGCCCATGGCTTCACGGCGGTCTTCGGACTTCTGGCGGCTGCATCCGCCGTCTCGACCTCTCTCGCCTGGCGCTGGCTGCATCAGCCACCGGTGCATGACGATACCAATTCGAGCAGCACGGCATTGCCGGCCGGCCCGGCGCCGCTGCGCAACCCGGCCGTCTGGCGCATCGCAACAGCCATCGGCCTGCTGTGCTTTCCGCAGGTGGCGGTGCTCACCTTTGCTTCCGTCTTCCTGCATGATTTCGCCGGCATGGGAACAGCCGTGATCAGCGCCAGCCTCGCCGCCGTGCAGGTCGGCGCCATGGTCATGCGCGTCTGGAGCGGCCGCTACACCGACCGTCACGGCAACCGCCGGTCGTTCCTGCGTCTGTGCAGCCTGTTGAGCCTGATCGCCTTCACCGTGCTTGCGGCGCTCGTCTTGTTGGCGGCCCAATTCTTGTCAGGCCAAGTGCCGATGCTGTCGCCGGCGATCGTCGCGATGCTGGTCGTGGCCGGCATTTGCGTCTCCTCCTGGCATGGCGTCGCCTACACCGAGCTTGCGACGCTGGCCGGCGCGAGCCAGGCCGGAACGGCGCTCGGCCTCGCCAACAGCCTGGTCTTCATTGCCTTCTTCCTGGTGCCGATCGCCATCCCCGGACTTCTCGTGCTCTGCTCGTGGGCAGGCGTCTGGCTGGGTGCGGCTATTTGCGCACTGATCGCCTGGCCGATCTTTCTTCCGTCAAGCGATGGCCGCAAAAGCGCCTGACTTCGACATGAGATGGGAAAACAACGTTCTAAGCTGTTAACGCCCCATCAAGGTTAATGCATCATTGTAGCTCTCCAGTGGGGTCCGTTGCGTTTCTGGAGAGTTCCGTGCATCGACGTGTTTTGACGCGGCTTGTCGCCGCCGCCGGTGACAAAAAACGTTCCTTCCTATCTCCGTTTATTATTGGCCTTGGCATCTGGATCGGCTTTCCGACGGTCGCTGCCTATCAGGACATGACAAGCCTGGTCTCCGGCCTTGAGGCGCCGAGCGTCCGCTGGAACGCCTATGTCGAGAAGTCCGTCGCCGGCTCCGTTCACGCCGCCGAAATGCCCTTCCTCGATTCCAGCAGCACCGGCTCGCTCTCCGGCTCCGGCGTCCAACTGCCCGGCATCGGCTCCGTCTCGTTTCGCGGCAAGGGCGGCATCGCCGGCACGACGCCGGACGAGAACCGTATCACGCGTGCCGACAAGAAGGGCCGCATCATCCAGGTCTCGCCCGTCTCGCCGCCGAAGAACTTCAACGCCGGCTCGATCTTCGAGCGCACCTCTTCGCTGCTCCGCCCAAGCATGGACAGCGGCCTGAGGATGGCTTTCGCCAAGCCCGAGATCAAAGGCAAGGAAATCCAGATCGCCGCCGCCTTCCACACGCGCGTCGACAAGAAGCCGGATCCCGGCGTGCCGGCGATGCTTGCCGCGCTGGTCAACAACGATCATCCCGACGTGCTGGCGACCGCCTATGCCTCGTCGGCTCCCGACTATGCCAAGGCATCGCCTTTCGAGGCCTTGCTGCAGGACGAGGACCCGAACGATGGCCGCTTCATTCCACCGCTGAGCAAGGGCGATCATTCTTGGATGCAGACGCCGCTGCCGGCGAGCGTCTTTTCCAAACCGGAGCAGGCCTGTCTCGCCAACGGCATCTATTTCGAGGCGCGCGGCGAATCCGTGCGCGGCCAGGCCGCCGTCGCCCAGGTCATCCTCAACCGCGTCCGCAACCCGGCCTATCCGAACTCGATCTGCGGCGTCGTCTACCAGAACGACAACTGGTTCAACCGCTGCCAGTTTTCCTTCGCCTGCGACGGCAGGAAGAAGCGCATCGACAATCCCGCCGCCTACAAGACCGCCCAGGATGTCGCCATGGCCGTCACAGCCGGCAAGATATTCATTCCGGAAGTCGGCTCGTCGACCCATTATTACGCCAACTACGTCCATCCGGGCTGGGCGAGGACGATGAAGAAAATGACCAGGATCGGCCTGCATATCTTCTACCGCACCTATGGCGGCGGCTGGAGCTGAGTGCTCGGGCAGCCCTTGCATCTTTCGCGGGAGAGCGGCCGATCGAAGACCCGTCGTCGTGGGGATTCGGCCGCAGCCCGCCAGAGACCGCGTCGGGCACGATGTCGCACCCAAGCAAGTAGCTGATTTATAACGAAAAAATACTTGAGCTTGAACGTCCGCTCGTGGCTTGACGGGCGCGGACCCTCTAACTATGTTGCCGGCGACTTTAAGAAGCGGACGGACGGTGACGGTCTGACCGGGCAGGGGGGTTGCGTGGCCGACAAGAATGGGCCAGACGGAACCGGAAAAACCGGCCGCGGCAAGCAGCATGAAGCCGACATCCGCGACGACGATCTTGAGCGCCGTCGGCGCGACCTTGAAGCATCGCTTGCGACAAGGCGGCCGGACCGGCTCGAGGGGAAAGACGACGCGAAAGCGGGCAGTGTGGCGGGGTACGGCCAGGCGCTCAAGCTGTCCAGCGAGTTCATCGCCGGGATAGTGGTCGGCGCGGCTCTCGGCTGGTTTATCGATCGCGTGGCGGGGACATCGCCATGGGGTCTGATAGTCGGGCTGTTGCTGGGTTTTGGCGCCGGCGTGCTCAATGTCCTGCGTTCAGCCGGGCTTGTGTCGGAATTCGGAACGGGCGACAAACCGCGCGATCCGAAAGAATGAATTGAGGCGCCGCATGCCGGCGCATTGAACAGGATACTCAAGCCGTCTGCGGCTTCGATGGGGATTTAAAGTGGCTGCTGACAAGGTCGATCCGATCCACCAGTTCCAGATTCAGCCGATCATTCCGATTCACATCGGCGGCTACGACCTGTCTTTCACCAATTCGGCTCTGTTTATGCTTGCGACGGTTGCTGTTGCATCGGCGTTTCTCTACCTCAGCACGTCGAGCCGCAGCCTCGTTCCCGGCCGCCTTCAGTCGGTCTCGGAAATGGCCTATGAATTTGTCGGCAATATGCTGAGGGACGCCGCGGGCACGCAAGGCATGAAGTTCTTCCCCTTCGTGTTCTCGCTGTTCATGTTCGTGCTTGTCGCCAACCTGCTTGGCCTGTTCCCATATTTCTTCACCATCACCAGCCACATCATCGTCACCTTCGGCCTCGCTGCGCTGGTGATCGGAACGGTCGTCGTCTACGGCTTCACCAAGCACGGCTTTGGCTTCCTGAAGCTGTTCGTCCCGCATGGCGTGCCGGTCTACCTGCTGCCGCTGGTGGTGCTGATCGAGGTGATTTCCTTCGTCTCGCGTCCGGTCAGCCTCTCGGTTCGTCTGTTCGCCAACATGCTTGCCGGTCACATCACGCTGAAAGTGTTCTCGGGCTTTGTCGTCAGCCTGAGCGCGCTCGGCGCGGTCGGCGTGGCGGGCTCGGTTCTGCCGCTGGCGATGGCCGTGGCGCTGACGGCGCTGGAGCTGCTGGTCGCGTTCCTGCAGGCCTACGTCTTTGCCGTGCTGACTTGCATGTATCTCAACGACGCCCTGCATCCCGGGCACTAACAAGGTTTCCGGCATTGCCGCCGGATCGAATTTGCAACGGAATTTTAGATCCAAAGGAGTTGAACAAATGGACGCAGAAGCAGCAAAGTACATCGGCGCCGGCATCGCATGCCTCGGCATGGGCGGCGCGGGCATTGGCCTCGGCAACATATTCGGCAGCTATCTGGCGGGCGCGCTGCGCAACCCGTCGGCCGCCGACGGCCAGTTCGGCCGCCTGATTTTCGGCTTCGCCGTGACCGAAGCGCTGGGTATTTTCTCGCTTCTCATCGCGCTTCTCGCCCTGTTCGGCTGAATACTTGTTCGGCTGAACATTGGGAAGAATTGAACAGGCCGGCCGCGATCCTGCGGCGGGTCTGAATTTCGGGGATAGTCCATGTTCGTGACATCTGCCTTTGCGCAAGAGTCCGCGCCCGCCGCAACGGAAGGCGAAACGCACGCCGCCACCGGCGTGCCTGCCGAGGCGCACGGCACGTTCCCGCCATTCAATCCGGCGACGTACCCGTCACAGCTGCTGTGGCTGGCAATCACTTTCGGGCTGTTCTACCTCTTCTTGAAGCGGGTAGTGATGCCGCGCGTCGGCGGCATCATCGACGTGCGCAACGACCGCATCACGCAGGATCTCGATCATGCTGCCCGGCTGAAAGGCGAGGCCGATGCCGCCGTTGCCGCCTATGAGCAGGAATTGGCGGAAGCCAAGGGCAAGGCCAATGCGATCGGCCAGCAGGCCAACGATGCGGCCAAGGCGGAAGCCGAGGCTGCCCGCAAGACGATCGAGGCAGCGCTTGACCAGAAGCTTGGCGAGGCCGAGGCGCGCATATCTTCCATCAAGGCCAATGCCATGAAGGAAGTCGGCACGATCGCCGAGGACACCGCTTCGGCCATCGTCGAGGCGCTGGTCGGCGGCAAGGCCAGCAAGGCCGAGATCGCGGCCGCGGTCAAATCCGTGGCCGGGTGAGGAGCGCATCATGGACGCCACATCTCTCGCGACGCTTTGGGCAACCGTTGCCCTCATAATCTTCCTCGGCATTGCCATCTACATCAAGGTGCCGGGCATGATCGCCAAGGCGCTCGATGCCCGTGCCGACAAGATCAGCAGCGAACTCGAGGAAGCGCGCCGGTTGCGCGAAGAGGCCCAGCAGTTGCTCGGCCAATATCAGCGCAAGCGCAAGGAAGCCGAGCAGGAGGCCGCGGCCATCGTCGCCGCCGCCAAGCGCGAAGCCGACATGCTCGCCGCCGAGGTGCACAAGAAGACCGAGGATTATGTCGCCCGGCGTACCGCCTTGGCAGAGCAGAAGATCGGCCAGGCCGAGCGCGAGGCGATCGGCGAAGTGCGCGCCAGCGCCGTCGACATCGCGGTCGAAGCCGCGCGCGCGCTGCTGGCCGGCAAGATCGACGCCAAGGCCGGCGCCGACCTTTTCAACGCCTCGCTGCAGGATTTGAAGTCGAAGCTGAATTAAGCGACGTCGTCGAGAAATTCATCCAAGGCCGCCTGGGAAACCTGGCGGCTTTTTTGTTAGCGAAAGCGGCTGAGCGCAAATCTCCCCCCTCGAGGGGGAGATGTCGCCGAAGGCGACAGAGGGGGTCAGTACGTCCTGGCGCGACGCCATGTGGGACGAAAGAGAAGGTTGGCGCTTCACGCGAGGCGACCCCCTCTGGCCTGGCCATCTCCCCCTCGAGGGGGAGATTACGCCTAGCCGCTTTCGCTCAATCCAGGCCCGAAAGGCCCTCTTCCTCCAGCACCTCGGTGCCGCCGAACCGGAACGGCGCGAAGGAGGCGCGGTGCAGCCGTGCCACTGGCCCGTGCAGATCGATCGCCGTGCGATGGCGCACAGTGGCGTAGCCCATATGCAGCTCGAAGCCGTAACGCGCATGATGGCTGCCGCAGCCGCACATCATGCGGTCGCGCAACACCTTGGCGACGATCGAGGCTGCAGCGATCGACTGCGAGCGCTGGTCGCCCTTGATCAGCGCTTTGCCCTCGCAGGGCAGGCCGGGCGGCACGTCGCGGCCGTCGGCCAGCGCCAGCTTCGGCCGGATTGACAGGCCGGCCACTGCACGGCGCATCGCCTCCAGGCTGGCCTTGAGGATGTTGGAGGCATCGATGCCTTCGGCGCTGACCGAGGCCATCGATACGGCGAGTGCGGAGCCGAGGATTTTCAGGAACAGCGCCTCGCGCTGCAAATGCGTCAGCCGCTTGGAATCATCGAGGCCGTCGGGGATGTTGGCGGGATCGAGCACCACCGCTGCAGCCACCACCGGCCCGGCGAGCGGGCCGCGGCCGGCCTCGTCCATCCCCGCCACCGGCCACAGGCCTTCGGCCATCGCCTTCGTCTCGAACGAGAAGTCGGGTTTCTCGACGATTTCGAAGAGAAGCGGAGAATCGGAACGCGGGCGAGCCATGGTGCGGCGAGGTTCGCATCGGCTCCGATTCTCCGCAAGTCCCCTCCGGGTCGGGCGGGGCACCGGACCAGGAGGGGCTACCGTCTGCAAGCCCGGGGACAGGACAGGCCGGACGGGATTTTTCGCCTGCTGCGGCCGCTTCAAGCGGCTGGCGCGAGACGCTTTGTCACAGCAGCATCAGCTGCTCGGTTGCCTTGGCGGCGGGGACGAACCGGTCGGTCCTCAGCGAGCGCCGCTCGGCATTGAGGCCGAGCCGTTTGGCGGCGATCTCGAAACGGCGGCCGATCTGCCAGGCATAAGGGCCGGAGCCTTTCATGCGCTTGCCCCATTCCGAATCGTAGTCCTTGCCGTCGCGCATCGAACGGATCAGCGACATGACGTGGCGATAGCGGTCGGGATAGTGGCGCAGCAGCCAGTCCTTGAAGATCGGCGCGACCTCCAGCGGCAGGCGCAGCAGCACATAGCCCGCTTCACGCGCGCCCGCTGCCTGCGCCGAATCGAGAATGCGCTCCATTTCCGAGTCGGTCAGTCCGGGGATGATCGGCGCGACCATCACCGAGGCCGGAATGCCGGCGTCCGAAAGCTGCCTGATCGCCTCCAGCCGCTTGGTCGGCGTCGACGCGCGCGGCTCCATCGTTCTGGCCAGCATCCTGTCCAATGTCGTCACCGACAGTGCCACCTTGGCCAGCCCGCGTTCGGCCATGCGTGACAGAATGTCGATGTCGCGTGTCACCAGCGCTGACTTGGTGACGATGCCGACCGGATGCCCGCGCGCCTCCAGCACTTCGAGGATCTCGCGCATAATCCGGTATTGCTTCTCGATCGGCTGGTAGGGATCGGTGTTGGTGCCGATGGCGATGGTGCGCGGCTGGTAATTATCCCTGGACAATTCCTTGTCGAGCAGCCGCGCCGCATCCGGCTTGGCAAACAGCTTCGATTCGAAATCCAGCCCCGGCGACAGGCCCATGAAGCTGTGCGTCGGCCGCGCGAAGCAATAGACGCAGCCATGTTCGCAGCCGCGATAGGGATTGATCGAGCGGTCGAAGGAGATGTCGGGCGATTCGTTGCGGGTGATGATGGTGCGCGGCTTCTCGACCTGTACCTCGGTCTTGAAGGGCGGCAGCTCCTCCAGCGAATTCCAGCCGTCGTCGAACACATGCCGGCTGACCGGCTCGAAACGGCCGGACGGATTGATGCCCGCCGACCTGCCGCGATTGCGGTCTGGGCGGACGCGCATGCCGCTCTGCTCGATCATCGCATTCGCCATCTCGGCCCTGCCAGCGCCGAAGGCGGCAATGTCGGCACGCACGATCTGTTCCATTTTGGCCCTTTCCCAGGGACTGTCCGCCCGCTGTCGAATCGCTCTGCTCATGAATGTATTCCTATCGCACCGAGTGGAACAAAGCAAGAACTTTCTCGCGGCGTGCCGCAAAAACTGGCGCTGCCCACCGCTTTCCGCTATTCGGCTAAACATGCTCAGCGTCCTGATCGAAACCCTGAATGACGAGGAGGGCCTCGCCCGCACGCTCGCCTCGCTGATCGGCGGCGCGGTCGAAGGCGTGGTGCGCGACGTTCTCGTCTGCGACACCGGCTCGACCGATCAGACGCACCGCGTCGCCGAACATGCCGGCTGCCACTATGTCAGCGGCGGCATCGCCGCCGGCATCAGGCAGGCCAAGGGCGACTGGCTGCTTTTGCTGGAACCGGGAGCGCGGCTGGGGGAGGGCTGGATCGACGAGGTCGTCGCCCATACGGCCAGGCAAACCATGGCGGCGCGATTTTCACGGGCACGCGGCAGCCGCGCGCCGTTCCTGTCGCGGGTCTTTGCCGGAAATCGCGCTCTCGCCGAAGGCTTGGTGATCAGCAAGCGTCAGGCCGCCGCGCTGTCTAAGAGCGCCCGCAGCGCCGAAGCGATCGCCCGCGGCCTGGCGACAAGAAGGCTCCACGCCGAGATCTGGGTGGCGCCGCGGAAGTGACGGCTTACCATCCCGGCCTAGGAAACGCCGCCCAAGCAAATTTTCTGGCGGGTTGTCGTTTATTGTGCATTGCACAAAATCTGGCCGGGGGTTACCATTCCCAGCGATACGGGCGAATGGGTTTGGGGTGTGCCGGAGCGGCGACGACGACTATCGTCGATGCTGTTCCCTCGACATTTGAGGACCCCGATGACCCTTTCAAGCCCTGACAAGTCCGGCGCTGCAAGCCTCGAGGCGATCGCACGCAACGGCGGTACGCTGCGCCGCATCGCCGCCCGCATTCCGACCTATCTTTCCGACCTTCGCGAGAATCCGGCATGGCTGCCGATGTTCATGCTGGCGCGCACCATGCCGGCGCGGCGGCTGCACTGGCGCGGTGCGAAGCCGGTTCGGCCGGCGCGCAATGTCAGTGAAACGATGTTCGCCGGCGTCGATCGCGATGCCGTCGTCGGCGCGCTGCGGACGGAGGGGCTCTATTCGGGCCTGACGCTGCCAGCCGCCATCCATGAGGAGATCGCCCGCTTCGCCGAGCACACGCCATGCTTCGGCAATTTCGACCGCCGGCTGGAATTCCTGCCCGAAAAACACGCCGATGCAGAAAAGCATTTCGGCCGCCCGCTGCTCAGCGGCCACTATTTCGAGCGGGTCCTCGACTGCAACGCTGCGGTCGCCGTGCAGCGCGATCCGCTACTCCTCGACATCGCAGCGCACTATCTCGGCAGCCAGGCCAAGCTGATCACCACCCGCGTCTGGTGGAGCTTTCCGACCGGTGGCGTCTCGGACGCCGACAAGAACATGGCTTCGCTCGGCAAATACCATTTCGACCTCGACGACTGGCGCATGCTGAAGTTCTTTTTCTACCTGGTGCCGGTCGACAACGACACCGGGCCGCATGTCTATGTCCGCGGCTCCCACAACCGCCGCATCCTGAAGCATCAGCTGACGCTTCTGGTCGGCCATTCGGCGGAAGAGGTGCTGGGCGTCTATGGCGAGCAGAGCCCGGTCACGCTGACGGGGCAGGCCGGTCTCGGCTTTGTCGAGGATCCGTTCGGCTTCCATATGGGTACCGTGCCGACGCGCACGCCACGACTGATGATGGAAGTCGGCTTCGGCGTCTCGCCGCCGTCGCGCCGGCGGTTTCACGGCGAGCCGGTCATTCGCTGAGGCGGGATCGCCCGGCTGATACCTCGCTCCGTCTCAGCCGCGCCGCAAATGCTCGTCCAGGCGCGGCATGATCTCGACGAAGTTGCAGGGCATGTGCCGATAGTCGAGCTGCGGCTTCAAAATGCCGTCCCAGGCGTCCTTGCAGGCGCCGGGCGAGCCCGGCAACACGAAGACGAAGGTGGCGTTGACGACGCCGCCGGTTGCCCGGCTCTGGATCGTCGAAGTGCCGATCTTGTCGTAGGAGATGCGGTGGAACACTTCGGAAAAGCCGTCCATGCGCTTTTCGAAGATCGGCTCCAGCGCCTCCGGCGTCACGTCGCGGCCGGTGAAGCCGGTGCCGCCGGTGGTGATGACGACATCGATCGCATCGTCCTTCGACCAGCCCAAAACCTTGTCGCGGATCTTGTCGCGGTCGTCGGTGACGATGTCACGAGCGGCGAGGATGTGGCCGGCCTCGGTGATGCGGTCGGCCAGGGTCTGCCCGGATTTGTCGTCGGCGAGGCTGCGCGTATCTGAAACGGTCAGTACCGCGATGCGTACGGGAACGAAGGGGCGGCTCTCGTCAATCCTGGCCATGCGCCTCAGCCTCCGATGTCATGCTTCGCGTCGCGGCGACAAACCAGTCGGGATGGCGGCTGCGGATATCGACGGCCGCGCGCTTGGCCACATTGCCGGTCTCGAACAGCCCGAAACAGGTGGCGCCGGAACCAGACATTCTGGCAAAACCGGCTCCAGCCTTGTTGAGCACAGAAAGCGCCTTGCCGATGGCGGGCTGGATTGCACGCGCCGCAGGCTCGAGATCGTTGCGGGTGATCTCCAGCCAGTTGCGGATGCTGTGGAAGTCGAGGCTGTGCGGCAGCGGCGGCAGCCCCGCATTGTCGCGGCGGCCAAGCGCCTCGAACACTTCGGCCGTCGAGACGGCAGTTCCTGGATTGACGAGCACCAGACCCAGGGCCGGGAAACTCCGCACGAGCGTCAGCTCGTCGCCGATGCCGCGGGCTATCAGCGGCCTGGCGGCGAGGCACATCGGCACGTCGGCGCCAAGCGACAGGCCGATCCGCGCCAGTTCGGCATCGCCGATGTCGAGCCTCCAGGCCTGGACCAGAGCACGCAGCACAGCCGCCGCGTCGCTTGACCCGCCGCCGACGCCGGACGCGACCGGCAGGTTCTTTTCGAGCCTGATGGCGACAGCCGGCGCATGCTGGGGACCGGCCTCGCGACGCAGCGCGTCGCGCGCTTTCGCCACCAGATTATTGTCGTCGGCCGGTACCGCGGAGGCGTATTTGCCGGACACGGAAAACCCGTCGCTGTCGGCAAGTTCCGTCTCGATGCGGTCGCCGAAGCGCGTGAACACAGCCAGGCTTTCGATCGTGTGATAACCGTCGGCGCGCCGGCCGGTGACGTGCAGCGCGAGATTTATCTTGGCGTGCGCATGCGATGCCCGGATGCTGGTCTCGGAATCCACTGGCTCGGCCGCGAGGGAGACGACGGTCAATCCTTGGCCAGACGGTATTCGCCGGTCTTCGGATCCTTGACCAGCGTTCCCATCGTACCGTTGGCGGCTTGCTTTTCGGTACGCCGCACCTTGGCGGTCACCCGCTCGGCTTCCCTGACGAAGGAGCGGTAGCCGAAATAGGCGGCAATGCCGACGACGGCGAAGAAGATGATCTGCGGCATGTCAAACTCTCCCTCGCAAGGCCGGCAAGACGGCCGGTCGGGTCGGTTGATGATTTATGCTAGACGCTTTCACCGGCTTTTCAAAGCCCGAAGCGCGCCCACAGCGCGCGCTCTTCCGCCGCATCGATGACGCCGCTTGCCGCGGCGGCGGCAATATCGGGCGCCGAAAAACTCGAGCCGAACAGGCCGAAGCGGCCGAACAGGCCGCGCGGCGCGGTGATCAGCTTGAGCTGGGTCTTCGGCCCGAAACGGCTTTTCAGCACGCTGCGCATGTCGCCGAGGGCATCGACCAGCCCGAGCTCGAGCCCCTTCTTGGCCGTCCAGAACAGGCCGGTGAACAGGTCGGGATCGTCCTTGAGCTTGCTGCCGCGCCTATCCTTGACGAGATCGATGAAGGTCTCGTGGACCTCGAGCTGCAGCGCCTTCAGGCGCTCGACGTCTTCCTTCTTTTCCGGTTTGAACGGGTCGAGCACCGCCTTGTTCTGGCCGGCGGTGTGGACGCGGCGCTCGACGCCGATCTTCTTCAACAGCTCCGGAAAGCCGAACGAGGCCGACACCACGCCGATCGAGCCGACGATGGAGGACGGGTCGGCAAAGATCTCGTCGCCGGCGACCGCGATCATGTAGCCGCCCGATGCCGCCACGTCCTCGACGAAGACCAGGACCTTCTTGTTTTTCTCCGTTGCCAGGTCGCGGATGCGCCTGAAAATCAGCCGCGACTGCACCGGCGAGCCGCCTGGCGAATTGATCGAGATGGCGACCGCCGGCGCGTCGAAGGAAAACAGCTTTTCGAGAAGGCCGGCAGTCGACGCCAGCGACAGGCTCGGCCGGAACTGGCCGCCGCCGGGCATGATGGTGCCGTGCAGCCGGATGACCGGAATGGTGACGACGTTCGAGCGCCAGGATTTCGGCAGCAGGCGATTGAAAAGACGTTTCACGAGGGGGCTGTCTCCGGTCGATTTGCTTGAGGCATGTAGGAATTCGCCGGCCAACGGCAATGCCGTCACCCGGCAATCAAAATGGATCAGTCTCCGAACAGCGACGCCAACCCGTTATTGATCAGCTCTGCCCGTTCCGAGGGGCCATTGCCTGAATAGGCATGCAGCATCAGCGGCGGCCGGATCGACAGCTTGCCGCGTGCGCCGAGTGCTGCCCGGACGACGATGCGGATCGCTGCCGCTTCGGGGCGAGGATGGACGGCCAGCATCTCGGCATCGCCGAAGCGGCCGGCAATGGCATCGAGGATGGCGCCGAGCTGTTCCGGCCGGGCAATGACGGCCAGCCCGCCGCCCGGCCTGACCACCGCCGCCGCGCTGCGGATCCAGCTGTCGAACAGCCCGTCCTCCGCGACATGCGCGGCCTTTCTCAGCGGATCGGGCGTCGCGCGATCCTCGGCGGCATTGAACGGCGGGTTCATGATGACGAAATCGAAGCTGTTATCCTCGAGGCCGGCGGCCATTCGCGCCCGGCCCGACAGCGCGACATCGGCGACGAGCACCGAGGCGCGGTCGCTGAGATGCGCGTTGCCGGGATGGGCAAGCGTGGTTGTGGCGAAGGCCGCCATTTCCGGAGAACGCTCGACGAGCACTGCCTCGGCACCGGGGCAGCGCGACAGTACCGCCAGGCCGGCGGCACCGGCACCCGCGCCAAAGTCTGCAAGCCGCCCGGCGAACGAGGACGGCACGGCAGCCGCCAGCATCATCGCATCCATGCCGGCGCGGTGGCCTGCCTTTCTCGGCTGCACCAGCCAGAAGCGACCGCGATGGAAGGCATCGACCGTATGAGCCGGCATGTCCGGGACAAGGGCAGCGGGCGACGCGGACATTATTTTTGGCGGATCTCGTTGGCGATGCCGGCATCCGTCAGGATGCGCCGCGCCGCATCGGCCTTGTCGGCGTCCACCATGACACGGCGGGGCAGAATGCCGATCGAGCCGTCGAGCACGCTCATGTTCTGGTCGGCGACGAAAAAGCCGATGCCGGCATCGCGCATCAGCGATTCGACAAAGGAAATGATGACGGCGTCGTTGGTGCGGATGAGCTCTATCATCGAATGAAACTCGCAGTTTGCGGCGTTGATGTAAACGTGGACGTGATTATGTACCAGAGCCGCCGCGCCAATTCGCCTCTTGCCGCACCGGTGGCTGCCGCCCTAGAGTCTGTCCAGGGACCATGTTGCCGTCGTGCATATCGAGGTTGGGAGTTTTGCCGTGGGTGTCGTTCTCAACATTGAAAACGGGAAGCGGGAAGCCGCCTCGATCAAGGACCTTATCGACCTGACCGCCGCCGACATGGGGCGCGTCAATGAACTGATCCTGTCGAAGGCCGGCTCCGACGTCGAGATGATCCCGGAGATTGCCAACCACTTGATCTCGTCCGGCGGCAAACGGCTGCGGCCGATGCTGACGCTCGCCGCCGCCCAGATGTTCGGCTATTCCGGTGACGGCCACGTCAAGCTCGCCACCTCGGTCGAATTCATGCACACCGCGACACTTCTCCACGACGACGTTGTCGACGAAAGCGGCATGCGGCGCGGCAAGAAGACGGCGCGCATGATCTGGGGTAACCAGGCCAGTGTTTTGGTCGGCGATTTCCTGCTCGGCCAGGCCTTTCGCATGATGGTCGATGTCGGCTCGCTGGAAGCGCTCGACATCCTGTCGAGTGCGGCTTCGGTCATCGCCGAAGGCGAGGTGATGCAGCTCGCCGCCGCCAAAAACCTCGAGACCACCGAGGATGAGCATTTCGCCGTGATCAAGGCCAAGACCGCGGCGCTGTTTTCGGCCGCCGCCGAGGTCGGCCCGGTCATCGCCCAGGCGACGCGCAATGATCGCGCAGCACTCCGCTCCTACGGCATGAATCTCGGCCTTGCCTTCCAACTGATCGATGATGCGCTGGATTACGGCGGCACCAGCAAGGACCTCGGCAAGAATGTCGGCGACGATTTCCGCGAGGGCAAGGTGACGCTGCCGGTGATCCTCGCCTATCGGCGCGGCACAAAGGCCGAGCGCAGCTTCTGGAAACGCGCCATCGAGGACAATGCCGCCGACGATGCCGGACTGGAGAAGGCCGTCGGCCTGATGCTCCGCCACGGCGCAATTGCCGACACCATCGGACGCGCCCGCCACTTCGGCGAGATCGCCCGCGACGCACTGGCGCCGCTCGAGGCGACGCCGCAGAAATCGGCGCTGATCGACGTCATCGATTTCTGCATCAGCCGGGTGAACTGAGAGGCGTCGGCGCCCGCGCCTGTTCTCATCGCGCCTTTGCCGGAAGAACCATTGCTGCGAGCAGGCTGACGACGATGCCCGCCGCCGCGAGCCAGAAGGCGACCTGGATGCCGTCGGCGACGGCAATTTTCAAGGCATTGCCGGACAATTCGCCGATTTGGCTGTTCGCAATCGCAATCAGCACGGCCATGCCGACGGCGTTGCCGACATTGAGTGTCGTCGAAGCCATCCCCGAGGCGACGCCTTGCTGATCATGCGCAACGCCGGAAGCGGCGGCAATCCACATTGCTGTCCAGACGATGCCTTGTCCGACGCCGGAGACGATCAGGCCGGGTACGAGGGACAGATAGCTGCTCTCCGCGGTCGCGCCTGATACCATCAATGCTGTGCCTACCGCGCCGACGATCATGCCGCCGACCAGCGTGCTGCGCGTCGAAAAGCGCGTCGCCAGACGCTCGCCGGCTTGCGTGCCGGTGGCGATGGCGACCGACGGCACGAGAAAGGCGAGGCCCGTCTGCAAGGCGGTGAAGCCGTGCACGTTCTGCAACAGCACGGTGAGGAAGTAGGGCAGCGCTCCGAAAGTGGCCATGTAGAGGAAGGTGATCGTCATGCCGGCGACGAGGCTGCGGTTGTGGAACAGGCGCAGCGGCATCAGCGGATCGGCGCTCTTCGCCTCGATCATCGTGAAAGCGATCAGGAAGAATGCCGCCAGTGCTGCACTGACGATGATTGCGGTCGATCCCCAGCCATATTCGGGCCCCTGAACCAGTGTGAAGACAAGCAAGGTCGCGCCGGCGGTGACGGTCAGCGCGCCCGGCAGATCGAAGCTGCGGTGCTCGTGCGGCTTCGGATCGCGCGGAATGATGGCGAAAGCCGCGATGATGGCGATCCCGGCCAAAAGCACGTTGACGTAGAAGACCGACGGCCAGCCGAAGGCGCTGGTCAGAAACCCGCCGGCAAGCGAACCGAGCGTCAGGCCGCTGGCGCCTGCGCCACCCCAGACGGCGAGCGCCCGGTTGCGTTCCGGTCCTTCGGCGAACAGACGGTTGATCAGCGACAGCGTCGCCGGAAACAGGAAGGCGCCGCCGATGCCTTGCACGGCGCGGGCCGCAATGATGATTTGCGGCGACCATGCGAGGCCGCCGACCAGGGACGAGAGCGCGTAGAGCCAGAGCGCGAAGATGAAGACGCGGCGCTGGCCGATCAGGTCGGCGGCCCGGCCGCCGAACAGTAGGAAGCCGCCGGTGAACACGGTATAGGCGCTGACCACCCATTGCAGGGTCTGGCCTGAAAATCCGAGGCCGGCGCCGATCTCCGGCAACGCCACGAAGACGATGTTGAGGTCGAGCGCGATGATGAGCTGCGCGAAGGCGAGCAGCGCCAGCGTTGCGCCGCGCTTCGCGCTGGTTGTTCCTTGCGCTGCCATCGCCCCGAGCGGCGCGCCTTGATCGAGTGAACTCATGCCGGTCTCCTTGTCGACAATTATTTAATGATCGACAAAGAATTGAGATTTGCAATCCGAAGTCAAGCGGATTATTTGTTGATCGACAAAAATTGGAGACCGCCATGGCAGGCAGGCCTAGGGAATTCGACCGCGACCAGGCGCTTGAGAAAGCCCGCGACGCCTTTTGGAGACGCGGCTACGAGGGCACCTCGATGGCCGATCTCGTATCGGCGCTTGGCCTCGCATCGGCGCGCATCTATGCCGCCTTCGGCTCGAAGGAGGACCTGTTTCGCGAAGCGGTGGCGCTTTACGAAGCCAATGAGGGCGGCTTCGCCACGCGCGCGCTGCAGGAAGAACCAAACGTCCGGCGCGTCATCGAGCGCATGCTTCGCGACGCCGTCGAAATCTATACGCCGCCGGGGCGGCCGCAGGGCTGCATGGTGGTGACGGCCGCGACCAATTGCGCCGTCGAAAATGACGCCGTGCTGCAATGGCTGGCGGAGCACCGGCTGGCACGTACCGCATCGATCGTCGAGCGATTGAAAAAGGCCGTGCGCGATGGCGAATTGAAGCCGGCCACCGACGCCGCGGCGTTGGGCGATTATTATGCCACGCTGATGCACGGCCTTTCGGTGCAGGCACGCGACGGCATTCCGAAAAAACGGCTGCACGATCTTGTCACCGTCGCCATGCAGGCGCTCGACGCAAGGCTTTCGCAAACGTCCTGAGTTCCGGGCCGTGACGCCTCACTTACCGGCTTGTTCGGCGGCCCTTCTGGGATTGACCTCCGGCGTCGGCGGCGGCGAACGCTGCTTCGTAGATACGATCGAGATGGCGAAGGCTTCTTCGTCGCGCGGCACTTCCAGCATCGGCGCCCCCATGGCTGGCGAAGCAAGAATTGAAATCTCATCCTGCCACGCAAAGTTGCATGGCGGAAGCTTTCAACCGATGGCGCTTATGGATCGCTTACGGCATCGGGCAAATAGCGACGCGCAGGCAGCGCCAAAGCGGACGCCACGCGGTCAAGGGTCGCAGTTCAGGCCCTTTCGGCATGGTTTATTAATTGCTTGACCCGATTGTGAATTCGGGCCGGGTTGAAGCACGACCCCAAAAAGGCCATGCTTTACCTGTAAAGATCGAGTCTACGGCGATCCCGCTGACGCGGAGATGGCGTTTGGCTGAAAGGGATATGATGCGGCAAGGATATGCGCGCTGGCTGACGGGGCTGGCAATCGCGACGGGCATGGCGATCTCGGCTCTGCCGGTCCATGCCAAACAGACCGCAGAGCCGGTCAGGATCACATCCTTCTCGGGGGCCTATCTCGCCGCCCGGATTGCCGAAGGCGACAACGACCTCGACAGCGCCGTCTCCTACTACAAGCAGGCGCTTGCCTTCGATCCGAACGATACGGGACTGCAGCAGAGCCTGATGCTGTCGCTGATCGCACAGGGGCGCTTCGATGAGTCCCTGGTCTACGCCGACAAGCTCAAGGCGGTTCCCGATGTCGAGCGCTTCTCGCGCCTGGCGCTGGCCATCGATTCCTTCCACAAGAAGGATTTCTCCAAGGCCGAATACTGGCTCAAGCTGTCGCTCGAATCCGATCTCGACCGGCTGATTTCCGGCGTCATGACCGGCTGGGCCAAGCAGGGTGCGGGTGACGCCGGCGAGGCCATGGCTTCCATCGACAAGCTGCAGGGCCCCGACTGGTTCGGCCTGTTCAAGTCCTTCCACCGTGCCTTGATTGCCGACGCCTCCGGCCTGCCCGACAGGGCGGATGCGCTCTACACCGCCACCCTGCAGGACACGGCCGCCGGCGGTGCCGCCCCCGAAACATGGATGCGCAACGCGCAGGCCTACGCCTCTTTCCTCGCCCGTAAGGGCGACAAGGCCAAGGCGCTGTCGGTGCTCGACCAGGCCGAGACATTTGCGCCCGGCAAGGTCGAGATTGCAGCCCTTCGCGACAAGATCAACAAGGGCGAAAGGATCCAACCCTTCGCTGCCGGCCCGTCGGACGGCGCCTCGGAAATCCTGCTCGATCTCGCCACCGCGCTCAACCGCGGCGGCGGCGAGCCGTTCGTGCGGCTTTATCTGCAATATGCGCTGGCGCTGCGGCCCGACAATGACGCGGCGCTCGTTCAGCTTGCCGCAGTTGCCGAGCAGTTGAAGGACGGCGAGGGCGCCATCGCGCTCTATCGCCGCATTCCCGCCGGTTCGCCGCTGAAGGAGCTTTCGGACCTGCAGCTCGGCCTCAACCTTGCCGATCTCGACCGCAACGACGAGGCGATCACCCACCTCAAGGCCATCGTCGATGCGCATCCCGACGACATGCGCGCCTATCTGGCGCTCGGCGGGGTCTATTCCTCGAAGGAGGATTTCCGCTCCGCCGCCAATCTTTATGACAAGGCGGTCGAGGTGCTGAAGACGCCGACCGCCGTCAACTGGAACATCTTCTACCAGCGCGGCATCGCCTATGAGCGGCTGAAGGAATGGCCGAAGGCCGAGCCGAATTTCCGCAAGGCGCTGGAGCTCTACCCCGACCAGCCGCAGGTTTTGAACTATCTCGGCTATTCCTGGGTCGACAAGGACATGAACCTCAAGGAAGGCCTCGCGATGATCCAGAAGGCCGTCGACCTGAGGCCGAGCGACGGCTACATCGTCGATTCGCTGGGCTGGGCCTATTATCGCCTTGGCCAGTTCGACGACGCTGTGCGCGAAATGGAACGCGCCGTTTCGTTGAAGCCGGAGGATCCGGTGCTCAACGATCACCTCGGCGACGCCTACTGGCGCGTTGGCCGCAAGCTGGAAGCCACCTTCCAGTGGAACCAGGCCCGCGACCTGAAGCCGGACCCGGACGTGCTTGCCGCCTTGCAGCAAAAGCTGATGAAGGGCCTGCCGCCGATCGAATCCAACACGGCGCAGGAAACCCCGAACGTAAAGCCCGAGCCGGCGCCCGCCCCGAAGGGGTGACCCCATCGCCTTGACGGTCGCGGAGCGGCACTCTACGAGGTGCCGCATCCCGCCGGAGGCCGCCGTGACCGTTGACATCCCTGCCCACACGCATCCCAGCCGCTCGTTCCAGGGGCTGATCCTGACCTTGCATAATTATTGGGCGGACTATGGCTGCGTCGTCCTCCAGCCTTACGACATGGAAGTCGGCGCCGGTACCTTTCATCCGGCAACGACATTGCGCGCGCTCGGCCCAAAACGCTGGAACGCGGCCTATGTCCAGCCCTCGCGCCGCCCCAAGGACGGCCGCTATGGCGAAAATCCGAACCGGCTGCAGCATTATTACCAATACCAGGTGATCCTGAAGCCCAATCCGCCCAATTTGCAGGAGCTTTACCTCGGCTCGCTGGCCGCGATCGGCATCGATCCGCTGCTGCACGACATCCGCTTCGTCGAGGACGACTGGGAAAGCCCGACACTGGGCGCCTGGGGACTGGGCTGGGAGTGCTGGTGCGACGGCATGGAGGTGTCGCAGTTCACCTATTTCCAGCAGGTCTGCGGCATCGAATGCGCGCCGGTGGCGGGTGAGCTCACTTACGGGCTGGAACGGCTGGCCATGTATGTGCAGGGCGTCGACAATGTCTACGACCTCAACTTCAACGGCCGCGAAGGCGCCGACAAGGTGACCTATGGCGACGTCTTCCTGCAGGCCGAGCAGGAATATTCGCGCCACAATTTCGAATTCGCCAACACGGTGATGCTGCTCAGGCATTTCGAAGACGCCGAGGCCGAGTGCAAGGCGCTGCTACAAGCCGGCGCGCCGGCGTCGAACGACAATCTGGCGATGCACAGGATGGTATTCCCCGCCTACGACCAGTGCATCAAGGCCAGCCATGTCTTCAACCTGCTCGACGCACGCGGCGTCATTTCCGTCACCGAGCGCCAGAGCTACATCTTGCGGGTGCGCAATCTGGCCAAAGCCTGCGGCGAGGCGTTTCTGCTGACGCAGGCGGGTGGAATGGCGGCTTAGCTCCAGGCGATTTCGACAGGGGCGCTGATTGGCAACGTGCCTTGGCCGCTTGCACCGGCTATTGTCCGCAGCGCCTGCCGGACGCCGGGCATCGAGAAGGCACCGTGCACCTGCGCTGTAAAACAGGCGCTGAGCGCGAGGATCTGCAGGAATGTCGATGCCGTTTTCATGGTCGTTCAGCCAATAGCTCTCTGCCTGAGCGTTGGTCGCTTCAGCGCTGCGTTCGGTTCATGGAAATCTTTGATCCAAGGACGGGCGGACCGGCGCGTGTCCGACAGGAGGCTGAATTTTTTCGGAAATCGCCGCTGGACGCCTTGATCGTGCTGGCCCGATCTTGCTGGGAAGGGTGACAGCAGCCGACCGAGTTGCTATGCCCCGCTTACCTCCGCCTCGATGGGGGAGGACGCCGCGAAGCGGCGGCTGTTTTTTGTCGCGTGAGCTCTTTCAATGCCTGACCTGCTTCTAGAACTTCGTTCCGAAGAAATCCCCGCTCGCATGCAGCGCAAGGCGGCCGGCGATCTCAGGAAGCTTTTGACCGACGGTCTGGTTGAAGCCGGGCTGACCTATGAGGCGGCGCGCGAATATTGGACGCCGCGTCGGTTGGCGCTCGACATCCGCGGCCTGACCGCCCGCTCGAAGGACATCAGCGAGGAGATCAAGGGCCCCTCGACCAAGGCGCCCGAGCAGGCGGTGCAAGGTTTTCTGCGCAAGGCCGGCCTTGCCTCGATTGCCGAGGCGCATGTCCATTCCGATCCGAAGAAGGGCGACTTCTATGTCGCCCATATTTCCAGGCCGGGCAGGTCGGCGGAGCAGATCATCGCCGAGCTGGTGCCGGGCATCATCCGCAACTTCCCCTGGCCGAAATCGATGCGCTGGGGGCCGGCGTCGGCCAAGCCCGGGTCGCTGCGCTGGGTGCGGCCGCTGCAATCGATCCTGTGCACCTTCGGCCCGGAAACCGAGGAGCCGGTGGTGGTCGATTTCGAGATCGACGGTATCCGCTCAGGCAACGTCACCTACGGCCACCGTTTTCATGCGCCGGGCGCCATCACGGTGCGCCGCTTTGACGATTACGTCGCCAAGCTTGAAGCGGCCAAGGTCGTGCTCGATGCCGACCGACGCAAGGAGATCATTCTTGCCGATGCCAGGAACCTCGCCTTCGCCAGCGGGCTCGACCTCGTCGAGGACGAGGGGCTGCTGGAGGAAGTGTCGGGCCTGGTCGAATGGCCCGTCGTGCTGATGGGCGAATTCGAGCAGGATTTTCTGGCCATTCCGGCCGAGGTGATCCGGCTCACCATCCGCGCCAACCAGAAGTGTTTTGTGACGCGGCCGCATGGCGCGGGCGAAGAGCTCTCCAACCGCTTCATCCTGACCGCCAATGTCGAGGCCAAGGATGGCGGCAAGGAGATCGCCCATGGCAACGGCAAGGTGGTGCGCGCCCGCCTGTCCGACGCGCTCTATTTCTGGAAGACCGACCAGGGCGACCTGCCGGATCTCGACCAGTTGCAGGCATCGGCGGAAAAGTTCGGGCTTGACCTCAACAAGCCGCTCGACCAGCGCATGGCCCGCCTCGACCATCTCAATGTGACGTTTCATGCCAAGCTCGGCACGCAGGGCGAGCGGGTGGAGCGGATTGCGCGCTTGGCCGAAGAACTGGCACCAATCGTGGTGCGCGCAATCTCCCCCCTTGAGGGGGAGATGGCCGGCAGGCCAGAGGGGGTCGCTTCGCGTGAAGCGCCGGCATCCTCGGTCCACAAGAGAGAGTCGCGTCAGGACGCACCGATCCCCTCTGTCGCCTTCGGCGACATCTCCCCCTCAAGGGGGGAGATTACCGCGCTGGCGCGTCGCGCTGCCGTCCTCGCCAAGGCCGATCTCACCACCGAGGTGGTTGGCGAATTCCCGGAACTGCAGGGCGCCATGGGTCGCAAATACGCCCTGCTGCAACGCGAGCATCCGTCGGTCGCCGCTGCGATCGAGGAGCACTACAAGCCGCAGGGGCCGTCAGATCGCGTGCCGACTGATCCGGTATCGATCGCCGTGGCGCTCGCCGACAAGCTCGATACGCTGGTCGGGTTCTGGGCGATCGACGAAAAACCGACCGGATCGAAGGACCCCTATGCGCTGCGGAGAGCGGCGCTGGGGGTAACGAGGATACTGATTGAGAACGGGATTAGGTTGTCCCTGAAATCTGTGGCCAATATCGCGTCCGAAGATATTGCAGGTCACATACGCGATCCCAAACTCGACCGACAGTTCGAAATTGCTGCGGAGCTAGAGCAGCAACTCGGAGGAGATTCGCTTACCGATCTCGTCATCGAACGCGATTCCGCAATCTCAAACAACACCTTTGAGCGTTCCGGAGAAAGGCAGCAGCAAGAGATCAACAATCTCCTCTCCTTCTTCCACGATCGCCTCAAAGTCTATCTCCGCGATCAGGGTGCGCGGCACGACCTGATCGACGCGGTGCTGGCGAGTGGCGCTGCCCCCTCATCCGGCCCTTCGGGCCACCTTCTCCCCGCTGGGGAGAAGAGGCTGGCACCGGCGTTGGCGACCTCTTCTCCCCTCGGGGAGAAGGTGGCCGCGAAGCGGCCGGATGAGGGGGCTTCGCAAAACGACGACCTTCTGCAAATCGTCCGCCGGGTCGAAGCCCTTGGCTCGTTCCTCGACACCGAGGACGGCAAGAACCTGCTTGCCGGCACCAAGCGCGCGGCCAACATCGTGGCTGCCGAAGAGAAGAAGGCGACAGCGATCGCAAGCAGCGTTGAGCCGGCTCTGTTCCGAGAGGGCGCCGAAAAAACCCTGTTCGCGGCGGTGAATCAGGCCGAGAGGCAAGCCGGCGAAGGAATTCAAAACGAAGACTTTTCCGCCGCCATGCTGGCGCTTAGCGTGTTGCGCGAGCCGGTTGATTCATTCTTTGAGAAAGTCCTGGTAAACGACGAGGACCAGGCGGTGCGCGCCAATCGCCTGGCATTGCTCGCCCGCATCCGCGCGGCGACCGACCGGGTCGCGGATTTCTCCAAGATAGCCGGCTGACGTCTGGGAAAAAATCATCGCTTGTGGCGCTATTTGGGCTGGTCGGGAGCTGCTAGCGGCGCAGGCTGCGGCGCTGCCGGCTCAGGGGTTTTGCTGGCGACCTTTGGATCGGCCTTGCTGTTCGCGGCGGGCGCGGCGGCGGTGGCCGGCGCGGCTCTGGGCGCGGGCGTTGCAAAGGCATCGCCGACGATACCGCCGCGAATGATCATCGGGCTTCCGGTGAAGCCATGGCTCGGCTGGCTCGGGATTGCCGCGACCTTTTCATCGGTGACGTTTCCATTGACGTTGGCCAGCTTCTCGCCAAGCGCGACGATCGACGGTGTTTTCGTCCGCTCGACCGAGCCGGGACTGGCCACCGTACCGACCACCGAAGGCGTCGCCGTCGTCTGCCCGAGAAAAACCAGCGACGAGGCCTGTGCCGTGCCGGCCATAACCGCCAGACCAAGCGCACCAAGGATACGCATCGAAAGCATGATAGTTCCCCTTGCCCAAGAAGACGGCACCCTAGCCGAGGGCAGTTGATGCCGGCTTGCGGGGAAACATAGCATTTTAGCGATTTGCGATTCGCCAACGCCTGGGCTTGCTCGCCCGGCGTCGCCGTATTAGGCACCCGCATCAGTGAGGTGACGACAGTGGCTGAAATTCGTACCGTCGGCGAGGCGATGGAAAGGGCGTTGGCGCTGCTCGAAAGCGGCGACGTCGTCGCCATACCGACCGAGACCGTCTATGGGCTGGCCGGCGACGCGACCAATGGCGTTGCCGTGGCTCGTATCTTCGAAGCCAAGGGTCGCCCGCGCTTCAACCCGCTGATCGCCCATATAGCCGATCCGACGATGGCCGAGCGCATCGCGCTGTTCGATCCGCTGTCGGAAAGATTGGCGCAGGCATTCTGGCCGGGACCGCTGACGCTGGTTCTCCCGCAGCGGCCCGGCAACGGCATTCATCCGCTGGTCACCGCCGGTCTGGACACCATCGCGCTGCGCATGCCGAAAGGCTTTGGCGGCGAGCTGATCGCCAGGTTCGGCCGCGCGCTTGCGGCGCCCAGCGCCAATTCCTCGGGCAGGATCAGCGCCACCACGGCCGAGGCCGTGGCCGCCGACCTCGGTCCCCGGATCAAGCTCATCGTCGATGGCGGCGCGACGCGGGTCGGGCTGGAATCGACGATCCTCAAGGTCGAAGCCGGAAAGCTGCGGCTGCTGCGACCGGGCGGCATTGCCGCCGAAGAGATCGAAGCAGTGGCCGGGACAAAGTTGCTGCGCGGCGCTTCGGGCATCGAGGCGCCCGGCATGCTCGCCTCGCATTACGCTCCGGGTGCGGCGGTGCGGCTCAATGCCGGCAAGGTCGCCACAGGCGAAGCCTTGCTGGCCTTCGGCCGCCGCCGTGCCGAGGGCTGGCGCGATGCAGCCGCACTGCGCAATTTGTCGGAGACCGGCGACCTGCGCGAGGCAGCAAGCAATCTCTTCGCTCATCTGCAGGATCTCGATGGCAGCGGCGCCAAAACCATCGCCGTCGAGCCGATCCCGTTCGAAGGGCTGGGCGAGGCGATCAACGACAGGCTTTCGCGCGCCGCCGCCCCGCGTGACAAGATCGCCCCTCGTGACAAGATGGATTGAGCACCATAGTTTCCACCCATGAACGACATTTCCCCCGACCTCGATCCTGCCGTCATCGCGCGCTTTGTGACAATCGTCGGCGACAAATATGCGCTGCGCGACCAGCAGGACATCACGCCTTACCTCGCCGAGCGGCGCGGACTTTGGCACGGCAGGACGGCGCTGGTGCTGAGGCCGGGGACCGTCGAGGAGGTCAGCCGCATCATGCGGCTGGCGAGCGAAACGGGCACGCCGATTGTACCGCAAAGCGGCAACACCGGGCTGGTCGGCGCCCAGGTGCCGGACGCGTCCGGCCGCGAGATCGTGCTGTCGCTGTCGCGGCTAAACCGCATCCGTGAGATCGATACCCTGTCCAACACGGTGACGGTCGAAACCGGCGTCATCCTGCAGACGCTGCAGGAAGCGGCCGATGCCGCCGACCGGCTGTTTCCGCTGTCGCTTGCCGCGCAAGGCTCCTGCCAGATCGGCGGCAATCTCTCTTCCAACGCCGGTGGCACCGGCGTGCTTGCCTACGGCAATGCGCGCGAACTCTGCCTCGGCGTCGAAGTGGTGCTGCCGACCGGCGAAGTGTTCGACGATCTGCGCAAGCTGAAGAAGGACAATACCGGTTATGATCTGAAGGACCTGTTCGTCGGCGCCGAGGGTACGCTCGGCATCATCACCGCCGCCGTGCTCAAGCTTTTCCCCAAGCCCAAGGGGCGCGAGGTGGCGTTTGCCGGCCTGTCATCGCCGGAGGCGGCACTGTCGCTGTTCAGCCTCGCGATGGACCGTGCAGGGGCAGCGCTCACCGCCTTCGAGCTGATCGGCCAGAGGCCTTACGACTTCACGCTTGCCCACGCACAAGGCGTAGTGCGGCCGCTGGCCGGCGATTGGCCGTGGTATGTGCTGATGCAGATCTCGTCGGGCCGCTCGGCCGAGGATGCACGGGCGCTGATCGAAGAGGTGCTGGAGGCAGGCCTCGAGCAAGGGATCGTCGGCGATGCGGTGATCGCGTCAAGCATCGCCCAGGGCGATGCGTTCTGGAATTTCCGCGAAGTGCTGCCCGAGGCGCAGAGACCCGAAGGTGCCTCGATCAAGCACGACATCTCGGTACCGGTGGCGTCGATCCCGCCCTTCATCGAAAAGGCCGCCGGCGCCGTGCAATCGGTCAGTCCCGGCGCACGCGTCGTCTGCTTCGGCCACATGGGCGACGGCAATCTGCACTACAACATTTCCCGGCCGGTCGACGGTGACGACGAGGCGTTTCTCGGCCTTTACCACGTCATGAACAAGGCCGTGCACGACGTCGTGCGCTCGTTTCATGGCTCGATCTCGGCCGAGCACGGCATCGGCCAGTTGAAGCGGGACGAATTGATCGCGACGGCGCCGCCGATCGCGATCGAGCTGATGCGCAGGGTGAAGGCCGCTTTCGATCCCGCCGGCATCATGAATCCCGGTAAGGTTATCTGATCCTTTCGCCGGCCCGCGCCGGTTCGTATTCCGATAACCATCCGCCTCGGATCAGCAAAATTTAACCGACTTTCTTAAGCGCGAGGATAAGAAGCTCGCGCTAATGTTTCTCCACAACGAGGCTGGGAAAACCGGCCCGGAGATCCGGAAACACCGGCTCTCAGGAGAAACAGGAAAGGCACGATATGAACACTGGACTGAAGCCAGTCTGGGCCGGGCGCAATATGCGCCTCGACCCATTCCGCCTGCCGCAGGTGGTGAGCTACGCCACGCGCGACGACTATGGCGACGTTACCTTCACCATCGATCAGCGCGGCGCGGTTATCCGCCGCACGCTGGAGATGAGTGGCGTGCCGGCGATCATCGCTCTGCCCGCCAACGCGTTTCGCGGCGTCGCCGCCCGCGCCATGGAGGATCCGGATGGCAATGTCACAGTGACGCTTGAGCTTCTGCACAACGACCCGATGCTGTCGGTGCCGCTGCTGGTCGCCGACGATCTCGACGACGTCGCCGCCGACTGGCGCGCCTGGGCCGACGCCTACCGCCTGCCGATGCTTCTGATCGAGGCCGACGGCATTGCTCGCACGCTGGAAGAATCACTCGGCGCCGCCATCAAGGCGCTCCCGGCGCAGGACCGTCGCAAAGGTCGCGTCTCGACCATGCGCCGCCCGCGCTTCCTCGCCCGCCGCCGCGCCGGCGACCTCGGCCTCAGGCTGGTCATCGGCGGCGAGGAGCTTATTTCGCGGGAATAGGCCTGAGCGCCTCTTCCTTCTCCCCCTGTGGGAGAAGGTGGCCGAGCGGAGCTCGGTCGGATGAGGGGTGTTCCAGGGACCGCCAACGCCTCATTTCTTCCAACATCCCTCAACCGTCTTGGCGCTACGCGCCAATCCACCTTCTCCCACAGGGGGAGAAGGGAAAAGGCTCCTAAACCAGCGGCTTCAGCGCCACCCAAACCGCGCCGCCGATCAGGCCGAGGAAGATCAGCCAGCCGACCTGGTTGTTCGATCTGAACAGCCTCAGGCACTGGTCCGGATCGTCGATGTCGAGCACGCCGATCTGCCGCGCCAGATGGGCGCCGGCGGCAATCAGCCCGGCGAGCGCCGGCACCGGTGCCTGCGCCGAGGCGAAAGCAATGGCGAAGCAGACCAGCGCTCCGCCATAAAGTCCGGCAAGCCAGGCCTTGGTGTTGTCGCCGAACAGGCGCGCCGTCGAGCGCACGCCGACGATGGCGTCGTCCTCCTTGTCCTGATGCGCATAGATCGTGTCATAGCCGATCACCCACAGGATCGAGCCGATATAGAGCATGATTGCCGGCCCATCGAGATCGCCGAACTCGACCGCCCATCCCATCAGCGCCCCCCAGGAAAAGGCAAGACCGAGAACCAGTTGCGGCCAATTGGTGTACCGCTTCATGAACGGGTAGATGGCGACGATGACCAGCGAGCCGATGCCGAGCAAGATGGCCAAGCTGTTGAACTGCAAAAGCACGGCGAGGCCGACCAGTGCCTGCAAGACAACAAACATCCAGGCCTGCCGGCGCGTAACCTTGCCGGCCGGCAGCGGCCGCGAGCGTGTGCGTTCCACCTGGTTGTCGATGTCCTCGTCGACCAGGTCGTTGTAGGTGCAGCCGGCGCCACGCATGGCGAACGCGCCAAGAAAAAACAGCAGCAGATACCACGGCGACGGCAGCAGCGAGAGCAGCGGGTCCGTCGGACGCGGATAGGCGCTCGCGGCAAGTGCAGCCGACCACCAGCATGGCCACAGCAGCAATTGCCAGCCGATCGGCCGGTCCCATCGGGCAAGCTGCGCATAGGGCCACAACCCCCGCGGCAGCGCGCGATAGACCCAGTGGCCGCTCGGCGCATCGGCGACGCGGCCCTGGGCCGCTTTCGACTGGACGGTTTCCATTTTGCTGGAGTGGCAGCAGAGGCGAATGCCGTCAAGCGTCAAGCAGGCCGGATCCGCTCGCGGCGCGGAATCGCCGCCGCGGACAGCCAAATGTCTTGACCCGCCGCCCGGGGCGCAATAGCGCAGTCCTGATCGGAACGGGCAAGGAATCCAGGCATGCGTGTTTTGCTGATCGGCTCCGGCGGACGAGAACATGCGTTGGCCTGGAAGATGGCGGCGTCGCCGCTGCTGACCAAACTCTACGCGGCGCCCGGCAATCCGGGCATCGGCGGCGAAGCCGAGCTGGTGAGGCTCGATGTTTCGGATCATGCAGCGGTGGTCCGGTTTTGCCGCGAGAAAGAAATAGACCTCGTCGTGGTCGGCCCGGAAGGGCCGCTGGTCGCCGGCATTGCCGACGACCTTCGCGCCGAGGGCATCCGCGTCTTCGGCCCGTCAAAGGCAGCGGCACGGCTGGAAGGCTCGAAGGGGTTCACCAAGGACCTCTGCGCCAAATACGGCATCCCGACCGCCGCCTATGGCCGCTTCGGCGATCTGGCTTCGGCCAAGGCCTATGTCGAGAGAATGGGTGCGCCGATCGTCATCAAGGCCGACGGCCTCGCTGCCGGCAAGGGCGTCACCGTCGCCATGACGCTTGACGAGGCGCTGGCCGCGCTCGACGCCTGTTTCGACGGCTCCTTCGGCCAGGCCGGCGCCGAAGTGGTGGTCGAGGAGTTTCTCAGCGGCGAAGAGGCAAGCTTCTTCTGCCTTTGCGACGGCATCACCGCGCTGCCCTTCGGCACCGCGCAGGATCATAAGCGCCTCAGTGACGGCGACACCGGCCCCAACACCGGCGGCATGGGCGCCTATTCGCCGGCGCCGGTGATGACGCCGGAGATGATCGACCGAACCATGCGCGAGATCGTCGAGCCGACCATGCGCGGCATGGCTGAAACAGGCGCGCCGTTTTCCGGCGTGCTGTTCGCCGGGCTGATGATATCAGACAGCGGGCCGAAGCTGATCGAATACAACACCCGTTTCGGCGACCCGGAATGCCAGGTGCTGATGATGCGGCTGAAGGACGATCTCCTGGTCCTACTCAACGCCGCCGCCGACGGCCAGCTGGCGCACACCTCGGTGCGCTGGCGCGACGAGGCGGCGCTCACCGTGGTGATGGCAGCCAGGGGTTATCCCGGCACGCCGGAAAAGGGCTCGGTCATTCGCGGCGTCGAGGCAGCGGCCGGCGACGGCGTCGAGATTTTTCACGCCGGCACCGCCATCAACGGCGGCGCACTCGTCGCCAATGGCGGTCGCGTGCTCAACATCACGGCGACCGGCCGCACCGTCGGCGAGGCGCAGAAGAAGGCTTACGCCGCGCTCGACCGGATCGACTGGCCGCAAGGCTTTTGCCGCCGCGACATTGGCTGGCTGGCGGTGGCGCGCGAGCAGGCGAACTGACGCTTAAGGCGGCCCTCGACCTCAACGCAGGCCGCGGTCGAATCTGGTCGAGACGCTGCTGACCGCATCGGCGGTGGGGGCAATTCCAGACACCGATGCCAAGCGCTCTTCGTTTCGCGTCCAGGCGACATATTCGGCAATCCCGCGCGGAAGGCTCGGCGCCGCCTTCGCCGCAGGCATTTGAAAGCCGCTGCTGAACCTGGCCAAGCGCGTCCTGAATACCACGACCAGTTGCTCGAGGCTCGCGGGTGCTGCCACTGTGGCATAGGTCATGGCAGTGCCGGCGAGCCCCGCCTCGCGTGAGAGCGGCACCGGTATCGAGGCGAGGTAATCCGGCTGCACGTCGATCAGGCCGCCGAACGGCCACCGCGCGCGCAATTCCGTCGCGTTCATCGGTGCGACGCTGACATCGATATCATTGGGCGTGCCCGCAACCCTGTAAGGACAGCGGAACCGGCCGCAATTTGCTCGCGCCGAAAACTGCCAGAGCGCATAGCTCTGCCAATTGCCTATGGGGAAATGCACGTCGATGTCGGGCTTGTAGCGCGCATACCACAGCGGCAACCGGGACAGGAGCGGGTATTTATACTTATTGTCGGCGATATGCCTGGCGGTCGTGCCGTTGGTGTAGAGCACCGGAAAGCGGCCAACCCGACGATGCACATGGCGCACGAATTCCTCGGCATCCTCGAGCGACATCCATTGGGTGGGATCATCGTCCTCGATGTCGAGGGCAAGCAGGTCATCCGGCCCGGGTTTCACGAAATTGATGAAATTATTGGCCTGTCCCACGGGGTTGCCGGGGCGGGCGAGATGATAGGCACCCCATTTCAGGCCCAGCGCCTTGGCCACCACCTTGCGCGTCTGGAACAGTTCCTGTGCCATCGCATGGCGCTTCCAAAGCGTCTTGCACAGACGCATCTCGGTCTCGTCGCCGAAACAGAAATAGGGTGGCGGCATTCCGTCGGATGCCTTGTTGATGAAGCCGACAAGACGCTTGTCGGCAGCTAGCCGGGTCCAGTCAATGGAATTGTATTCGTAGGCGTCGACGACCAGCGCCCGGTCCGCATCCTTCCACGGTTCGGAGAAATCCGAGGCCCTTGCCGGCGTCAGCGCCAGGGTCATCGCGGCCGCGACAAGGAGAAGCGCTGAGCGGACAAGGGGGTGCGCCGGCGTTTTCAAACAGCAGGTCCTTGCTGGCCAAAGCCAAATCCTGAACCGCCATGGTTAAGGAAATGCTTTCGATCGCGGCCCGCGGATGCCACGGCTCGGACAGCTTCTCCGTCGATGGTCTTGATGGTTGTCACTGGCGAGAGGGGATATGAAACGGATTGGGCGCCGGCACTTGCGACAGCGTTCCCTCGGCCTCGCGTTTGCGATGAGGGGTCAGCGAGCATGGTGGTGAGCACAATGTGCCGCGATCCGACCAATAGGCTGCGCCGTTCTCGACCTTACCTTCATGATAGCAAAAACCGGCCGCCCGCCAAAGCAGGCGCATTCGATGCAGCGATGGGCGTCAGGTCTGCGAGCACGAGGCAATCCTATTTCGGTATTCTGCTCTATCTTGGCGAATTTAGCCTGCGTCGTGGCAATTGCAAAATCCACGTGACAAAGTTTGACGTTTACGTAAAAAGAAGATGGACAGGGAACTCCGAAAGCAGATGATTTTGCGCCGGCACGGGTCTTAACTTGGCCTGCCGGACTGAGGAGAGCCAGGCTGAGGAGAAGCGAGCGCCATGTATCGGGCACCGGTCGAGGAAATCGCCTTCACCCTGAAGCATGTCGCCGGCTTGAAGGCGGCGCTCGATGCCGGCACCTTTGGCGAACTCGGCGAAGACCTCGTCGACGCCATTCTGGCCGAGGCCGGCCGTTTCGCCAGTGAGGAGGTGGCGCCGCTCTATGAGATCGGCGACCGGCAAGGCGCGGTGCTCAACGGCGCTGCCGTCACCACGCCAACCGGCTGGAAGGAACTTTATCGCCGCTGGATAGATGGCGGCTGGAACGCGCTGTCCGCGCCGGAAGCGTATGGCGGCCAGGCGCTGCCGGCCATGCTCGGCGCCGCCGCGCTCGAAATGTGGAACTCCGCCTCAATGGCGTTCGGCATCGCTCCGACGCTGACCATGGGTGCGGTCGAAGCACTCGACAAGCACGGCTCGCAAGCGCTCAAGGCCAAATATCTGGAAAAGCTGGTCTCTGGCGAATGGATGGGCACTATGAATCTGACCGAGCCGCAGGCCGGCTCGGACCTGAATGCCTTGCGAACCCGTGCCGAGCCGGCCGGCGACGGCACCTACCGCATCTTCGGGCAAAAGATCTTCATTACCTATGGCGAGCACGATTTCACCGACAACATCATCCATCTGGTGCTGGCGCGGCTGCCGGACGCGCCGGCCGGCACGCGTGGCCTTTCGCTGTTCCTGGTGCCGAAATTCCTGGTTGGCGACGATGGCGCGCTGGGCGGGCGCAATGACGTCTTCTGCTCCGCGCTGGAGCACAAATTGGGCATCCACGCTTCGCCGACCTGCACCATGATCTATGGCGATGGCTTCGAGGGCAGCACGCCCGGCGCGATTGGCTGGCTGGTCGGCGAGGAGAACAAAGGCCTCGCCTGCATGTTCACCATGATGAACAATGCGCGCCTTGCCGTCGGCATGCAGGGCGTCGCGGTCGCCGAGGCGGCGACGCAGAAGGCGCTGGCCTACGCCAACGAGCGCCGGCAAGGCAAGGCGGCAAGCTATCGCGGTACCGGCATGGCGCCGATCGTGCATCACCCCGACATCCAGCGCAGTCTTTTGACCATGAAGGCGCTGACCCAGATTGCCCGCGCCATCTGCTATTCCTGCGCCTACGCCATCGATCTCGCGTCCGCGAGCGAGGATGCAAAGCACTGGCAGGAACGCGCCAATCTTTTGACGCCGCTGGCCAAGGCGTTTTCCACCGATGTCGGCGTCGAAGTCGCCTCGCTTGGGCTTCAGGTGCATGGCGGCATGGGGTTCATCGAGGAGACGGGGGCTGCAGCGCTTTATCGCGACGCACGCATTGCGCCCATTTACGAAGGCACCAATGGCATCCAGGCAATCGATCTGGTGACGCGCAAACTGCCGCTCGGCGGCGGTCGGCATGTGCATGGCTACATCGCCGAGCTCAAGGCCGTCGCCGATGCGGTGCGAGCGTCGAACCTTGAAGGCTTCGGCAGCACCGCCGATCGCCTCGACCAGGCGCTCGACGACCTCACACAGGTGACCTGTTTCCTGCAAGACCTGCAGGCCGAAGGCCGTTCCGACGAGGCGCTGGCCGGCGCCACGCCTTATCTCAGGCTGATCTCGCTTGCCGCTGGCAGCGCCTATCTGGCGCGCGGTGCGCTTGCCGACCAAAACCGCATCGCGCTTTGCCGGTTCTTCGCCGAGAACCTGCTGGGCGAGGTGGGCGCGCTGAAGGAGCGCGTCATCGGCGGCGCCGACAGCCTTGGCGTTGCCGGCAAGTCGCTGATTTCCGCCTGACGTTCGCAAACGCCCGAAATTCACAAAGGACAATCCGTGACAGACCACATCCTCGTCGAACGCCAGGGCGCCATCCAGATCATCCGCATCAACCGTCCGGACAAGAAGAACGCCCTGACCCGCGCCATGTATGCGACAATGTCGGCGGCTCTTACCGGCGGCGACGCCGATCCGGCGATCCGTGTCCATGTCTTTCTCGGCGTGCCCGGTGCCTTCTCGTCCGGCAACGACCTTGCCGATTTCATGGTCATCGCCTCGGGCGGCGAAGCCGGTACCGAAGTCTGGGATTTCCTGATGGCGTTGGCCAAAGTGGAAAAGCCCATGGTTTCCGGCGTCGACGGGATTGCGGTCGGCATCGGCACCACGCTCAACCTGCATTGCGACCTGACGTTCGCCACGCCGCGCACAATATTCCGGACGCCCTTCGTCGATCTCGGCCTTGTGCCGGAGGCCGGTTCGAGCCTGCTCGCACCGCAGATCCTCGGCCGGCAGGGCGCTTTCGCGCTGCTTGGCCTTGGCGAGGGCTTTTCGGCCGAGCGGGCGAAGGCCGCCGGGCTGATCTACGAGGTGGTCGAGGAAGACGCACTCGAAGCATCGGTATTGGCGGCGGCGGGCCAGATCGCGGCCAAGCCGCCGCAAGCGCTGAGGATCGCGCGAGACCTGATGCGCGGCTCGCGCGAAGACCTTGTCGAGCGCATCGGCCAGGAAAGCCAGCATTTCCGCGAGCGGCTCAAATCCGATGAAGCCCGCGCCGCCTTGACCGCCTTCTTGACCAGGAAAAAGGCCTAGACCTTCTGGCCTTGTCTCGCATCGTGGACCCGCCGGCAGCAACCGGCGGGTTTTCTCGCCATGCTCTCTTTGTCACATCGCCATTTTTTTACATTCGGCCTGGGCCTTTGCCGAAGACGTGTCGATCATGAATGTCTTGCCTTTGGCGTCGGTCATCAACATCATGCAATGCTTGATCGGTTTCGCCATTTTCATCATTTCGGCGCTCATCTTCGCGTCGGGCATCATGGTGCCCATATGCCCATCGGGCATGATCGCCATGACCTCGCCACCCTTCATCACCGTCATTGTCCCCATCGCGTCCTCCGCAAAGGCTTGCGAAGCGAAAAGGCCGGCAAGACCGGCTATCGTGACCAACCTGAGTGAATGCATTGCGTCCTCCTGAATTTGCGCCAGCGGCGCGTTGAGCCCTTCCCTGGTTCGTCCCCGCAAGCTGGAACGTTTCACGCACACGAGATCGTGAAGTGAGATCGGAAGCGCCAGGTCTCTGGAGCCCGGGAGTTCCGGGTGGTTCGGCGCAGGCGGTATGGCCTGACCTGGGTGCCGAGCGACTTACAAGGCCTAAGCCACCGCTGGGCGGCGTGCATGACGGTGAGGATTTCGACAGTCTCGCCGTCGACGCGATGAGGGATGATATACGGCTTCGACCAAGACGAGTTCCCGTGTCCCGTTGATGCGCCCGACACGCCCCATCGCGGTTGTTCGGCGAGATGTCCCGCCGCCGTTACGATGCGCGCAATGACTCTCGCGGCGGCCTCGGGATTGTCTTTCTCGCCATGCGCGCCGATTTCATCAAGCCGCCGCAGCGCCCGCTCGGTTTAGCGGATTGACTGTGGCTTATGCCTGGCGGGTCGACTTGACGTATTTCCCGACAACAGCCGCTACCTCGCCGGCACTGGCAAAATCGCCGCGCGAGGCTTCAGCCAATCTTGCCTCTATTTCGGCGAGTTGCCATTCCTCACGGGCTACAAAATCCTCGATGGCCTGCGCAGCCACATAGGAGTCACTCCTGCGATTGAAACAGCGCGGCATCGTCCCCTACGGATAAAGCCTCACCTTGTCCCAGCCGCCCTCGGCGTTGCGCGAAAAGACGACACGGTCGTGCAGCCGGAACGGACGGTCGTGCCAGAACTCGATGCTCTGCGGCACGATGCGAAAGCCTGACCAGTGTTTTGGCCGCGGGATCTCGCCGATCGCATGGCGCGCCGTGTATTCGGCGACCGCCTTTTCCAGCGCGAAGCGGCTCTCCAGCGGCCGCGACTGTTTGGAGGCCCAGGCGCCGATGCGGCTGCCGCGCGGACGCGTCGCGTAATAGGCGTCGGCTTCGGCGTCGGTGACGATCTCCACCGGGCCGCGCGCTCGCACCTGCCGGCGCAGCGATTTCCAGTGGAAGCACATCGCCGCTTTCATGCTGCCAAGGATCTCACGGCCCTTGGCGCTCTCGAAATTCGTGTAGAAGACAAATCCGCCCTCATCGAACCCCTTGAGCAGCACCATACGCACATTCGGCATGCCTTCGGCATCAACGGTCGCCAGCGCCACGCTGTTGGGGTCGTTGATCTCGCTCTTCGTCGCGTCGTCGAGCCACGCCGCAAAGAGCCGGAACGGCTCCGCCGCCTCGGTAAAGTCACCGCTTGTTAACCCGGTTTCGCTCATAGTTTTCCCAAATTTGTCGCCGGCTGGGGAGATTGCCGATTGTCGCGTATCGCGCAAGCTTTTGACAGTGGGCAATGGAGCGTTATCGCTTCGGCCAGCGCCAAAGCCATGATCGTGATAATCGTCCTGCCGCTTACCGCCTGTGGCGGCGGCGGCTTCAGCCTGGAGCAGGCGGAGGTCGACCGCTCGGTGCTGACCTCGAGCACGCCGGCCTCAGTCACGCCGCTCGATCAGGACCGCGCCTCCGATCAGGCCACGATCCGCAACGCCGTGTCCTCCGCCGACGTCGAGCAACTGGCTGGGCAGGCCGTTCCCTGGGCGAATGCCGACACCGGCTCGCGCGGCTCCATCACCGAGCTCGCGGAATTCAGGGCTAACGGTGAGACATGCCGTCGCTTCACCGCGTCGCGCGAGAGCTTCGACGGCGTCGCGCTGTTCAAAGGCGAAGTATGCCTGGCCGGCGGCAGCGCCTGGCGAATGCAGGACTTCAAGGCGCTCTGATTTTCCGCCGGCGATATAGTGGTAAGCCACTGGAATTTCTTCCTATGCAAGCGCATATAGGAGGCGATCATGGAACCACTCCTTCTCCAGGGCAGTAAGCATGCGCGACCCCTATGAGGTGCTGGGCGTTGCCAAGAACGCATCGGCCAAGGACATAAAATCGGCGTACCGGAAGCTCGCCAAGAAGTATCATCCGGACCAGAATCCGGATCCCAAGGCAAAGGAGCGTTTTGCCGCCGCCAACCAGGCTTACGAGATCGTCGGCGACGAGAAGAACCGCGCGGCTTTCGATCGCGGTGAGATCGACGCCGAAGGCAAACCGCGGTTCCAGGGTTTCGAGAGTGCGGCCGGCGGCGCCGATCCTTTCGCCGGTTTCCGCCGGCAGCAAGGGCCGGGCGGCGCGCATTTCGAATTCCGCACGGGCCGTCCCGGCGGTGACCCGTTCGACGGCAACAGCGACATCTTCAGCCAGATCTTCGGCGATGCTTTCAGCCAGCAGCGCGGTGCCGGCATGGGCGCCGGCCGCCGGATGCCGACCGCAGCCGACCTCAACGTGACGCTGGACGTCACCATCGAGGAGGCCGCAACCGCCGAGAAAGTGACGGCGATGTTCCCCGACGGCCGCAAGATGGCGGTCAAGTTGCCGGCCTATGTCGAGGACGGCCAGACCATCCGCCTGAAAGGCCAGGGTGAGCAAGGACCGGGCCAGCCGGGCGATGCGCTGGTTAAAATCCGTTTCCGCCGGCACCCGCGCTACCGCGTCGAGGGGCGCGACCTGCATGTCGACCTGCCGGTGGAACTGGCCGATGCGGTGCACGGCGCCAAGGTGGCGGTCGAAACCCCGACCGGCAGGATTGCGGTCAACGTCCCCCCTTGGTCGAGCTCGGACAAGGTTCTGCGGCTGAAGGGCAGGGGCCTGCCGGAAAAGGCCGGCGGTCACGGCGACCTCTACGCGCACGTGCGGCTGATGCTGCCGGAAGGCGGCGACGCCGAGCTCGAGGCGCTGATGCGCCGGCGAAAGGGCTGACGATCGAAAAGGCCGGCGCTTGATGCCGTGTGGAAAAGCGGACTTGCGGACGCTTCTGCTATACACCGAACGTCTTGATTGGGCCAGGAGCGTTGTCGCCGAACTACTGCTCAGACGTCGCGTTTGGAGCCGCGAGCGGAAGGGCAGCTTATGGAGCTTCATAGATGAGAGCGACGTTCAAGCCACGAAGCGCCGTGAGCGTAGATCGGAGCGCTCGCGACTGCAGAACGGGAATCCCAATTTCCGTCGCAAATCTCTGGAGCTTTGTCGGCTCCTGCAACAGGGGTAGGTTAGCTTATCTCGTAAGGAATAAAGCCACCGGTTTGGTGTTTCCACAGACGGGCAAACAGGCCATCCTGTCCCACCAGTTCGTCCGGCCCGCCTTCTTCCACGATGCGTCCCTGATCGAGCACAACTATCCGCTCCATCCTGGCAATCGTGGAGAGGCGACCTGCGATGGCGATCACCGGGGTCGGGTTTGTCCGTGTGGGTTCTGTGCCCGAAAGGTAAGGCCGTAGTCACTGCCTTTACAACGAGCCGAACTGGTTGCACTGTACTGCTTCGCACCGAATTTGAGCACGGCCTTCTGCAGGAGGGATCAATGGCAGGCGTGGAATCGATATATTTCACCGTGACGGTTAGTGACAAATTTTTGAGAATAACAGACAAACTACCATTTCCCGAGCCGCCGCCGACGGAGTTTTTCCTGAAAGTCCGTGATGCCAAACGTGAGGTGGCCGTTACGACCCAAGGCAATAACGTCGGCAGTGTCGATGTCTATGTGAGCAAGAACGAGAAAGATTGGCTTGTACACGAAGAGAATATGGAGGTCGAGGCTGACAGCACATACAATATTGATGACAAAGCTTTCCCGCCACCGCCACCCTCGAAGTCGAAGCAAGAAGCCGCCAAGGAAGATACCAAGAACTAACTTTGGCTCCCCCCTCCGCGGCTTAGCCGGCCGCCGCGATGTGCCAGCATGAAGCTGTTCCCGTAAGTGTTTGGGCTGCGGTTGCCGGGAAGGTTTGCATTCAAGATGATTTCTTCGGCGAAGTCAGTACTTGTGGCAAGTTCCATGATCGGGGTTTTCTTTGTAACTCCCCACATGACGTATCCCAGGTCATCAAATCCGCATCCTGTCGCGGCGGTTTCTCGTGACGTTGGATGAAAAATGAGTAGTTTTGGTTTGTCATTGCGGTAGCATTGACCTTCAAAGGCATATCCATAGACGACAGCAATCACCTCCTTGGTTGGAATTATAGGCTCGAGGTCATCGCGTTTCTTGACAATGGACATGCGAAGTAAGTTTTCATTCAACGGCAAAGTCGCTGTTCTGTGACTAACTTTGCCCACATTATCGAAATTCAACCTGACGCCATAGAGCGTAATCTGATCCGGCGAATAGTTTTGCGCGCTGGGTGGCGCAGGAATATCGGACGACATAATGCTTCTCCCTCCAGTATTGTTTGGCGATCGACCTGGCCCACCGCCCGGGCCAGACGGTTTAAGTGGGTTGCCTGTCGGCGTTGGTGACTTTGGCATCCCTTTCTCCTTCAAAAAATCTCGCGCCAGGCGAAGTTGTCGACAAGGCTGTCAGCGAAGCGGCGCGCACGCCCGCTTTCGCAGGCAACAACCATCGCCTCGGCTGCTTCGCGATAGTCCAGTGCATGCGGATCAAGCTCTTCCCACGACCGCACCAGGATCTCGCCCACTAGGTCGCGGGCTTCTTCCAATGCCGATTTCAATGCGAAGAGGCGGCCGTCATTGGCGGCGAGTGAAACCGAAAGCAGGTCTTCGACCTCTTCTTCGGAAAGCTCACTCCTGAGATCACGAAAGTCACGCGGATCCAGATCGGACAGCCCGCGTTCGAACAGCAGCACCTGGTAGATCTCGATAAGGATGTCGAAGAGTGCGCCCGCGAAGGGCTTGGAAAGGTCATGCACTTCCGTGCTGACGTCGCTCATCCGCAGCGAGTGGCTGAACCGTCGGACCTGCTTTTCGTCGGAGAGCTCGCCGAAGCGGTCCAGTTCGTTGTTGATCAGGAGGTTGCCGCGCGTGCGCCGCAAAAGCAAATCCAGCGCAGTATCGAAGTGCAGGAGCGAGATCAGCGCGATGAAATCGGCCACTGCCTCGTGGTAGGCGAAGTATTCATGCGGCGGATCGAAACGGGGAACTCCCATGACGCCGAAAATCACCAGATGCCCGATCTCGTGTGCAACAGCATCGAAGTTGAGCGCGAAGGGCTGCGTGGTTCCGCGGGCCTCATCGATCCCCATCTCCAGAAAGCCGTAACCCGACTGGGCGTTGTCCCAGTTCAGCCGCGGCACAATCTCGAGACGCGGATAGGTCGGTTCGAAGAACCAGGGAATCTCGCGCCCCACATAGCTCTCGCAGATGTCGAGCACCCGCCGCACGCAAGCGTAGGCATGCGCCGCCTCGAACTCCGGTGTGCCCAGCGGAATGTTGTCGAAGTGCCCGTCTGGGCCGGCTACCGCAGGCGGCCTGAGGGCACCGGCGTAAGGAGGCAGGTAAGGAAACTGGTATGGCTGCTTTTCAAGCAACGGGTCGATCACATACATCCGTCGGTCGGCTGGCCCGGGGCCGATCGCGTCAGGCGGCGTGGAGACCCAAATCATCTCGGGCCGTTCGTAACCCTGAATGAAAGGAGGTTGGGGAAAAACAAGAAAGCGTGTTCCAAGGCGCGAAGCCGCGGATCCAATACCCGACTGCCATCTTGCACTGGCGCCCATGCAGGCAGTCCCACCCCTCTCCTGAAAGGACAGTCTGAAGTATTCCTGTTAGATCAAAATCCATCCCGTTCCGCAAGAACAGACCCAATGTCGTCGTCCCACAGCCCGGCCGCGCCGAGGTCATAGGCCCAAGCTTCGGTCAGGGTGAAAGGCGGGGTCATCGGCGCATGCGCCAGAAGTTCAGGGCAGCATGCAAGTTTCGCCAGCAAGCCGGTTGCGTCTTCGCGTTTGCGGTCGATCGCCGATCGGGGGAGCCAGTCAGCAAGCCGATCCAGGGCCGTTGCGGATTTGCTGGGCAGAGAAGATCGCGCCTCCGCGAGCAGCCTCGGATAGCTGCGATCGACGAAGTGCGTGTCCCGCGCCAGCACTTCCAGAGATCGCCTTTCCACGGCGTTGATGATGCCTGCTCGCAATGCCCGCTTTAGCGTAAGGCGTATGTTGATAAGCGCTTCGCTCAGGGCCGCCGCGCCGAGTTCAGTAGGACACATCGCTACCGCGACTTCATCGTCGTCGGCGAGCGGCGTCAACGCGTACCATCGGTAGATGAAGCCATGGCCCTGCATGCCGAACGCCGCCAGTTCAGCGGCGCGGAGCGCGCCCATGCTTGCCGCCCCGAACACCGGAATTCCGTTTCCCAACGCCCACAGGATTTCCTTGTGACGAACTGCCGGTACCTTCCCGAACGAACCGTCGATGAGGATTATCGCTTTCGGTTGATAGGCTCTCATTGCGCGGACGATCGAACCCTGTTCGGCGGGCGGTAGATAAACGGCGTCGAGGATGGCTGCCGCTTGGGCACGCGGCAGTGTCGGTCCGAGGAAAATGACCGGCTTGTCCGCCATCCCTATCCTCCGATGAGGTCTTTGAGCGGAGGGGCGACGAGACGGACAATCTCGATATCGGGATCCGTGCTGCTATGGAGCGGCACGACAAGGGCCGCCTGCGCTCCGGCGCGCCTTAGCGATTTGAGAACGGCGTCGAGCTTGCTGGCGCCTGAGGTCGGTCCGACGCTATCGGCGGGAAGCGTGGTGGCGTTCCCTGGCACCCGGAACGAGCGTCGACGCGTGTCCAGGTCCACTCGGTCGTACCACTCGGGATAAGCGGCACGTGTAATATCTTCACGGGCACCGGCGAGCGCGGTTACCCGGGCCTGTGCCGCCTCCATCAGTGCCTTCGCCAAGGCGCCATCATGGGTAAAGTCGCACGCAAACCCCTCGCCCGGCAGCGGCGCAATCTCCTGATGCGCTTCCGATTCCATTACGGCGCAGCGAAAGACCGGCAAATCATGATCGCCTGGGACGAGCCATATTCCGGCAACGAGATCCGCGGCTGCGAGGCTTGCCAGAATTCGCGACGAACACGGACCGCCAATACGGGCGGGGTCGATACGAATTTCCGGAAAGGAACGTGGATACCGCTTGGCGCCTGCGATGCTCGCGCGCTCGATGATTTCTAGCGCTGCATGGGTGATCGCGGAAACTAGCGTTTGCCCGGCGGCGAGTCCGCGCGTGGATCGGGGAAACGCCACGGGATGCGGGGACGGAAGCGTGTAGATGGTATCGACCAGGGGGAGAGGAACTGGCAGCACCCGGCCGGTGAAAATATCATAACCGTCGGTCCACCGGAGTTGCAGTTGATCCCAGCCGGCGTCGAAGTCATGGACTCGGCAGCCGGCATAGAGGGCCCGAATCTCTTCTCCCAGAACGCGCGCGCTTGCGATCCTGATGCGCTCATGCGAGACCTGCTCCGCTGCCCATCCTTCGAGCGCTTCCATCAGTGCCCCGGCCGCTGCCTCTATGAGGGTTTCACCCTTGCCCTGGGAGACAGCGTTGGAGAGCGACAATGGCCGCACGGCTTGAGCAACCGCCACGCCGGCGCGATCAAGGCGGGTCAACGATCCGATCCGCGTTATGCCAAAACGTCTCCGGACGGAGAAAAGCCCGCGGGCGAGCTTCTCGGTGGCTGCGGAGTCTGTGCACTGGGCATCGCCAAGGGCGGAGAGTTCGCGGTCGAGCCTAAGACCGATCTCATTCGCAGGAATGGCAAGCGCCTGCGCAAAGCCGGTGTCGGACTTCACAGCCGGAGCCGATCGAGGTCCAGCCGCACGCGTGACGCCAGGGGTGCGGCCCGCTGTTCGGTGCTGACTTCGAGCGCTCGACGAAGGTCGGCCATCACCGCCTCCTGCGATTCGCCAAGGGTATGACGGAGCACACCGCGCTGCCGTAGCAACTCAGCAAGCCAGAACACTTGCCCACTGCTGGTCGAAGCCGCGATGATGCTATCCAGTATCGACAAGGCCTCGTCGTTGCGTCCAGCGCGTTCTAACAACTCCGAACGCATGCCCTCAAAAACGGGGGCACCCTCGTAGGTCGCGATCTCGCGCCAGCGTGTCAGCTCGGTTTCGAATGCCACTACGCCAGCTGCCGCGTCCCCGCTCATACCCTGCGCCCAGGCACGGAACAGCGCCGCCTTGGCGAGTACACCCGGCGTTGCCCGCCCGAGTTCTCCGATCCTTTCGGAGACCGCAATCACACCGGGATGGTCGTTTCGATATCGTTTCAGCTCGATCTCGAACTCCAGTGCATGCAACATGCTGTTCGGATGATTGATGTGCTCGGCCCATCGTTTGGCAGCGATTATACTTTCGGAAGCCCCATTGTCGTCGCCTACGAACCACAGGGAGAACGCACGTTCGCCCAGGCCGCAGACCTTGGCGTCATGACCTCCGTAACGGCCGCGGTTGAAACATGCGCGATCCTCGTCGTAAAGAACGAGACCCTGCTCGACGCATTTTAGGCAGTGCGAATGCAGCCCGGCATCAATGTTGGTCGCCCATGCGCAATGCAGCGACTGAAGCCGGACCTCAGGATCTGCAGAGCCTTCAAGGTCCTGCACGAGGATGTCGGATCTTGCGCGCTGTGTCTGGTAGTCGGGCGCAGTGAACCACCAACCCCAGTAAAGCGGGAACCATTCTGCACGATCCCGATCCTTAACCGTGGCGCACAGCGATACGCCGCGCTCATAGATCGCACGCGCTTGCTTGCTGCCTCTACCGAAAAGCGCTGCAACGACCGGCCCGCGAACTGTGAGGAGGCGAAGCAGCTGCTCATTCGACTCGGCATTCCTGCCGGCCTGAGCGAGTTGTTTCTCAGCGAAATCCAGCAGGTTTTCTGCCTCCTGCATTGCTGACCGAACATCGCAAGCCTCTGCCGCCTGAATAGCGTGGCGCGCCGCCTGCACAGGCTGTCCGGCCTGCCCGAAATGCCATGCCATCGTCTCGTCGGAGAGCGGCGGAACAACACCTGATTGAATGAGATTTACAACGCTTGTGTGGATTTCCTGCCGCTCGGATTTCAGGAGGCTTTCGTAGGCCGCTTCCTGGATCAGCACGTGGCGGAAGCGAATTTCCATACCGCCAGACTTCCGACGGACAATCCCGGCTTGGACAAGACCTTCGATTGCTTCGTCCAGAGGTATGGCAAGAGGCCCAAGTTCAAGCACACAAGCCAGCAGTTTCCGTCGGAACTGTCGCCCTAGGACGCTTGCGATTTGGGCGACACGTCTCAATGGCCCCAAGCTGGCGAGGCGGGCTGCGAGAAGATCCCGGAGATCCAGAATGCTATCCGCACGAAGCAACGCCTCCAATCCGGCCCGATCTGGCAAGCCAGCCTTCGCTCGTTCACGGATCCAAAGCGCCAGCTGTTCGGCAAACAGGGGCACGCCATCGCTCTTCTCGTAGATAAAGGCGACCAGTTCATCTGGTGGCGAATAATCCTCCCAGATCGTGCTGAGCAGCTCCGCGGTAGCTTGAGCAGTCAGGCCAGACAAGGCGACGGCAAGCACGTTTGGATCGCCGAAACCGTCCGGCGCGATAGCCTCGCGCGACGTTACTGCGGCAAGAATCGGCCGTGTTTCGATCCACCGGCTCAGCTTGGCGACAAGTGCTTTGGTGAGCGTGTCTGCCCAGTGAACGTCCTCGATTATCAGGAGGAGCGGTCCAAGAACGGACGGCGACGTCAGAAGTGACAGCATGGCCTCGACAACACGCGCCCTGATCTCCTCGTTCGAGAGATCGACCTGCCAGGCTTGGCCAGCGCCCCCCTCCGTCTCGCCCGCGACAAGGAATGTGATGATCTCGGCATTCAACGCGCCAAGTTCCGAGCCATGTGACCGCAGGTAGCGCGTGACCGCATCTCGATCCGGGTCGGCGTTGCCGGTCGCGTCTGCGATTGCCTTTCTGAGAGGTTCTAGAAACGGGTGCAGCGGTTCCGAATTGCCGCGCGGCTGACATTGAAACACCAGGGTCCGCACACCCTTAGCGGCAAGATCACGGCGGAACTCGGCGATCAGCCGGGATTTTCCGATCCCGGGGTCGCCATGGAGAAGAATGAACTGGCCATTGCCGTTTGCGGCTCTAACCCAACGCCGGCCACACAATTCAAGCTCGTCTTCGCGACCGATTAGCGGCGCGGAAACGCGCCGATACGCTGTGAAGCGGTCGAACTGCTGCCGGCGAGTTAATGGCCGCCACAAAAGTACCGGTTCGCCAAATCCTTTCAGGTGCCTTGGACCGATCTCCTCGAATTCGAACGCGCCCATGGTAAGCCGATAGGTGGCTTCTGCGACAGCAACACTGTTCGGCGCTGCTTCGGACTGGATGCGCGCAGCCAGTGCCGGCGCGACGCCAATAATCTCGGTGGCGCCCGGAAGGTTCGTTTTCGAAGCGTCAGCGATGACGACCACACCTGTGGTGATGCCGACCCTTACCTTGAGGCTGGATTCGGACTGTCTCGCCAGTTTCTCGCACCACTCGACAATTTCGATTGCCGACGCGACCGCACATTCGGCGGCATCTTCCCTGGACTCGGGAAAGCCGAAATAGGCGCAGCCGCCGTCGCCATGAACCCGCTCGAGGTAGCCATTGTAGTCGCTGATCAATGCAGCCGCTCCATTGTGGAGCGAACGTTGCATAGCGCCGAATTCTTCGGGGTCCAGCTGATTTAGCAGAGTGGTCGAACCAACAATGTCATAGTACAGCGCGGTCACATGCCTGCGCTCCCCTGCAAGCGACCCGGTCTGAACTCGTTCCCTGGTGGTCATCGGACGTCCTGCAACACGCTGAGAGAGCCACGCGGCTTTCTCGGATGTTATCGAAGCTCCATCGTGAGCACTAAGGCTTAGAATAGTCCCATTGGCAACGGCATAATGGGTTCCTAGCCCACCCGTCTGCTATCCGTTCGCAATCCAGTCGTGATCATCAACGCGGGCTTTCAGTTCGCTGCAACGACAGGAATGGGGTGCCTCTAGCCTAACAGGAGTGTCGGCTGGAGGAGCGCGCGTGCGGTCCACGTTTGGCGCAATCACGTCTCCAGCGCGCTCACTGGCAACGTCCGCTTCCGGGATAGGGCCGCGTCTCCGGAATGTCTTAGATTGCTGAAGGGTTTCGGGTGCCGTCAGGCGTACGAAAGTCTCTCATGCAGGAACCCGCGTGCCGCACGCGGTGAGCTATGGGGATTTGTGTTTCGGGGTGTGCCAGCGCCTGGGGCGAACTTCCGCATAGGATGCGGTGGGCATGTCGTGGAAGCGGCTTCTGGGCCAGGTCGCAGAGCGTGTATTGTTGATTCCGACGGGATTGGTGTGCGTGACGACCGGCGCCACGGCAACGTGCACATAACATCCCGTTGACCGGCGTCGGCGTGGCGCGGTCGTACGAGCAACTTGGCCATGCCGGGTCATGGGGCGTTCTCCCGGTTCGGCGCTCTTGAGGCAGGCGGTGCACGAGGCTGGCACCACCGTTCGAACCTCTCGATGACGACCATGCGTCCGCCGCAGCAGGGGCAAGGCGGGCGGACGTCAGCCGGTTCTTCCGGAGTGTCGTCTTGGGGCGGCGGAGCGACGTTCAGCAGTTCGCGCGCGAGTGCGAGGCTGGCTTTGCGGGCGGAGCTGGCGAGCAGCCCATAGTGACGGATGCGGTGGAACCCACACGGCAGGACATGGAGCAGGACGCGGCGGATGAACTCGTCGGCGGCAAGCGTCATGGCGCGCTGGCGCTCGGCACCGTCGCGGCGATAGTCCTTGTAGCGGAAGGTGACTCCAGCCTCGTCGAAGGCGATCAGGCGGCGGTTCGAGATGGCGACCCGGTGAGTGTAGCGCGACAGGTAGGCGAGCACCGCTTGGGGGCCGGCGAAGGGCGGCTTGGCATAGACCACCCAGCGCTTGCTGCGAACAGGCTTCAGATGACGCAGGAAGGCGCGACGGTCGGCCAGGTGTGCCGCCGATCCGAAGAGGGCGAGCCGACCGGCGTCGTGCAGCGCGACCAGCCGGGTCAGGAACAGACGGCGGAACAGCTTGCCCAGTACTCTGACTGGGAGAAGGAAGGCCGGCCGCGACGATATCCAGCGTGACCCGTCCGGCGCGATGCCGCCGCCCGGCACGATCATGTGGACATGGGGATGGTGGGTCATTGCCGAGCCCCATGTGTGGAGCACGGCGGTGATGCCGATGCGCGCGCCGAGGTGCTTGGGATCCGCCGCGATCGTCAGCATCGTCTCCGATGCCGCCTTGAACAGCAGATCATAGACCAGCGCCTTGTTGTGGAACGCGATGACGGCGACCTCGGCGGGCAGCGTGAACACGACGTGGAAGTAGCCGACTGGCAGCAGGTCGGCTTCGCGCTCGGCGAGCCATGTACGGGCGGCCGCGCCCTGGCACCTGGGACAGTGCCGGTTGCGGCAGCTGTTGTAAGCGATCCGCCATTGGCCGCAGTCCGCACAGGCTTCGACATGACCACCCAATGCAGCGGTGCGGCAGTGTTCGATCGCCGACATGACCTTGAGCTGCTGCAGGCTCAGATGCCCTGCATGGGCGACCCGGTATCCGGGGCCGGCAGCACGGAAGATATCGGCGACCTCCAGGTCCGCCCGCACCGGTTCAGCCGGGAGGGGTCTTGCCTTCCATCAGCGCCATCAGCCGGTCGAGCGGCCCCGCGACCGCGTGGATCGTCCGGGTCGAGACCTTGGTGTAGAGCGCGGTGGTATCGAGCTTGCTGTGCCCGAGCAGCACCTGGATGACGCGGATGTCGACATCCTGCTCAAGCAAGTGGGTGGCGAAGCTGTGACGCAGCGTGTGCGGACTGACGCGCTTGCGGATGCCGGCGACTTCGGCTGCTTCCTGGACCGCGCGATGCAGCTGCCGCGACGAGATCGGCGCTGTGCAGCCGCGCCCCGGGAACAGCCAGCCATGGGGGAGCATCACCCCGCGCCGCTTGCCTTCGCGCCACCACAGCCGCAGCAGTTCCAGCAGTTGCGGCGAGAGCATGGCGTTGCGGTCCCTGCGTCCCTTGCCCTGTTCGACGCGGATCAGCATGCGTGTCGAATCGATGTCGTCGACCTTCAGATGCGCGACCTCGGATACGCGCAGGCCCGCGCCATAGGCGACACCGAGCGCGGCCTTGTACTTGATGCCTGGCGCCGCTTCGAGCAGCCGCGCCGCTTCCTCAACGCTCAGCACATCGGGCAGCTTGCGCGCATATCGCGTGACCACCAGCGCGCGCGCCAGATCGCGCCGCCTCAGCGTCACCGTGAACAGGAATCGCAACGCCGAGACCGCACCGTTGATCGTCGCCGGGCCCAGGCCGTTCTCATGCTGGCGCAGCTGGAAGCGTCGGATGTCCTCGGTCGTCGCGGTGTCGGGGGCGCGACCAAGGAACGCGGCGAAGCGCCGGACATGACGAACGTAGTCCTGCTGCGTATGGGGTCCCAGACCCCGCATCAGCATATCTTGCTGCATGCGCTGGCGAAGCGGCGTAGTCGGAGCATCGGTCGACAAGGTGGCCATGGCAAGTTCCTCTCGTTGAAGGGAACTCCATGGTCGGATCGCGGGCTCTACCCGCTCAAGGCCTATGAATACCGCGCCATCTCAGAACCAGGCGACACTCCCGCGAAGCGGGTTCGTGCATTAGGCGCAAACCGGTCGTCCACAGCTCAAATCATGAAGTCGGCTTGGGGGCATGAGCGTGACTTCGGCCGCTGGCCAACGAAACTTCCGCCAAAGGGTCATCTTCCGCCATGCCACACCGATACCAAGTGTCGGATTTTTCCACTGGCCCACGCCCGCAAGGTCAAAGCGCTCCAGCATTCTTTGCGCGTCCAAGGCATGCGCGGCTCTGTAGACCAACGGCTTTGTCCCCCGAACTGTCCGCTTTGAACGCTTGAAGGGGCACTGTGGCTGTGCGATAGGCACTCCACAACGTAGAGAACCTTGCGGAGAGCGCTGACATGGCGGGTGGACGGGGCCTTATGGCCGGCAAGCGCGGCCTTATCCTTGGCATCGCCAACAATCGCTCGATCGCTTACGGCATAGCCAAGGCCTGTGTCGACCACGGCGCCGAGATCGCGCTGACCTATCAGGGCGAGGCGTTCAAGAAACGCGTCGAGCCGCTTGCGGCGGAACTGGGCGCGCATGTCGCCGGCCATTGCGACGTGACCGACCCGGCCAGCCTCGATGCGGTGTTCGCCGATATCGCCAGTCATTGGGGCAAGCTCGATTTCCTCGTCCACGCCATCGCCTTCTCCGACAAGGACGAGTTGACCGGCCGCTATGTCGAGACGACGCGCGACAATTTCCTGCGCACCATGGATATTTCGGTCTATTCCTTCACCACCATCGCCAAACGTGCCGAGCCTTTGATGACCGAGGGCGGCTCGCTGCTGACGCTGACCTATTACGGCGCGGAAAAGGTGATGCCGCACTACAACGTCATGGGTGTCGCCAAGGCGGCACTCGAGGCCAGCGTGCGCTATCTGGCCGTCGACCTCGGCGCCAAGAAGATCCGCGTCAACGCGATCTCCGCCGGCCCGATCAAGACGCTTGCCGCATCCGGCATCGGCGATTTCCGCTATATCCTGAAGTGGAACGAATACAATTCGCCGTTGAAGCAGACGGTGACGCAGGAGGAGGTCGGCGATTCCGGCGTCTATTTCCTGTCCGACCTTTCGCGCGGCGTCACCGGCGAGATCCATCATGTCGATTCCGGCTATCATGTCGTCGGCATGAAGGCGGTCGACGCGCCGGATATTTCGACGGTCAAGGACTGACGCCACCGCCTGACCTCTTCCGGAAGACCTGATGTACCCGCTCGTCTATATCGTGCGCCACGGCCAGACGGCGTGGAACGCCGAGGCCCGGCTGCAGGGGCAGGCCGATACCGACCTCAACGAGCTTGGCCGCGAGCAGGCTAGCCGCAACGGGCGCAGGCTGGCCGAACTCATCGACAAGCCCGAAGATTTCGACTTTGTCGCCAGCCCGATGCGGCGCACGTGCGAGACGATGGAGCGCCTGCGCGCGGCGATGAAGCTCGATCCGCACACCTATCGTACCGAGCCGCTACTCGTAGAATTGAGCTTTGGCGACTGGCAGGGTTTCACCTTTGCCGAACTCGAGGCGAACGATCCCGGTTCGACCAGGCACCGACGCCTCGATAAATGGAACTTCCAGCCGCCCGGCGAGGGCGCCGAAAGCTATCAGATGCTGCTCGAACGGGTGAAGCCGTGGTTCGACGCGCTCGATCGCCAGACGGTCTGCGTGACCCATGGTGGCGTCATGCGCGTAATGTTCCGCTTGGTGCTGGGGATGTCCGAACAAGATGCGGTCAGCATGGAAGTGCCGCAGGACCGCGTGCTCAGGCTGGACGGCCGGCGCCTGGAGTGGCTTTGAGACCGATGAGGTAGCGTATGTTGAGACCAGGTCGGGCCGGCACCGACGCGCCCTACTCGGTCGATCCGGTGTCCGGCAGTTCCATGTCGGTGACGACGTTCTCGCCATTCGTCACGTCATACGCGAGGACGATGTCCATGCCCGGTTTCAGCGCATCGAGATCGGTTTCGGCGTTCAGCTTGTAGGACTTGCCGTCGTCCAGCGTCAGCGTCAGCGCGTCCTTGTCGACCTTCTTGATCAGGCCTTCGGTCTGGCCGGCGAAGGCGGCGGTGGAAATCAACAGCGTGGCGGCAACAGCGCCAATCAGGATACGCATCATCGTCCTCTTTAATCATTGCCGGTACAGCGGCTCGGTCCAACGGAACGGAACTGAGCAGAAACCAATCGAATGTGTCAAAACTAAATCCGCCGGATCACAGTTTGACCACTGTGGAAAACGCCAATAGAAGGCAAGCTGCAGCGCCGCGTCCTCCTGGGCGCGCAACGAACGCTGTAGCACTTTTGATTTTTTTGCGCATGATCCTTTCCGAAAATCGCGCCGATTTTCGAGGTCATGCGCTAGGCCGGCTCCGACGCCGGCAGGGCTGGTTCCATGTCGCACAACACGTTCGGCCATCTCTTCCGCGTCACCACCTGGGGCGAAAGCCACGGGCCGGCGCTGGGCTGCGTCGTCGATGGCTGTCCGCCCGGCATCCGCTTCACTCGCGACGAGATCCAGGCCGAACTTGACAAGCGTCGCCCCGGCCAGTCACGTTTTGTGACCCAGCGTCGCGAACCTGACGAGGTCAAGGTCCTGTCCGGCTTTATTGTCGATGAGGACGGGGAGACGATGATCACCACCGGCACGCCGGTGTCGATGCTGATCGAGAATGTCGACCAGCGCTCCAAGGACTATGGCGACATCGCCCGCCAGTTCCGGCCGGGCCATGCCGACTACACTTACGAGGTCAAATACGGCCTGCGCGATTACCGCGGCGGCGGTCGCTCCTCGGCGCGTGAGACTGCGGCGCGAGTGGCGGCCGGGGCGCTTGCCCGCAAAATCGTGCCAGGCATGGTGGTGCGCGGCGCGCTAGTGTCGATGGGCGAAAGATCGATCGATCGCGCCAACTGGAACTGGAATTTCGTCGGTGACGCCGAAAACCCGTTCTTCACTCCCGATCCGGCGTCGGTCGCCGTCTTCACCAAATATCTGGACGGTATCCGCAAGGCGGGCTCCTCGGTCGGTGCGGTCATCGAGATCGTCGCCGACGGCGTGCCGGCGGGGCTTGGCGCGCCGATCTATGCCAAGCTCGACCAGGACATCGCCTCCGGCCTGATGTCTATCAACGCCGTCAAGGGCGTCGAGATCGGCAACGGTTTCGAGGCCGCCCGCATCACCGGCGAGGAGAATGCCGACGAGATGCGCATGGGCAATGACGGCAAACCGGTCTTCCTGTCCAACAATGCCGGTGGCATCCTCGGTGGCATCTCGACCGGCCAGGCGATCGTCGCGCGTTTCGCCGTCAAGCCGACCTCGTCGATCCTGACGCCGCGAAAGTCGATCGACAAGGACGGCAACGACGTCGAGATCATGACCAAGGGCCGGCACGATCCATGCGTCGGCATCCGCGCCGTGCCGATCGGCGAGGCGATGGTTGCCTGCGCCATTGCCGATCATTATCTGCGGCATCGGGGACAGACAGGGAGGGGAGTAGGGGAGTAGGGGAGTATGTTGGTGCACGCCAAGCAGCCAATTTTTTCCTTTTCCCTACTGCCGTACTGCCCTATTCCCCTACTCCCCTGCGAGTGAAACGAGCGCTTATGCCTTACGACCAGAAGAAGATCGTTGAAGCCCTGCGCGCCTTCGAGCGCGGCGAGATCGTCGTCGTCATGGACGATGACGGGCGCGAGAACGAGGGCGACCTGATCGTCGCCGCCGTCCATTGCACGCCGGAAAAGATGGCGTTCATCGTCCGCAACACGTCAGGCATCGTCTGCACGCCGATGCCGCGCGAGGAAGCCAAGCGGCTCAACCTGTCGCCGATGGTGGCCGACAATGATTCTGCCCACACCACTGCCTTTACCGTCAGCGTCGACTTCAAGCACGGCACCACGACTGGCATTTCGGCGGACGACCGCACGCTGACGGTGCGCAATCTCGCCAATGACAATGTCGGCGCGTCCGATTTCGTGCGCCCCGGCCACATCTTTCCGCTGATCGCGCGCGAGGGCGGCGTACTGATGCGTTCGGGCCATACCGAAGCCGCTGTCGACCTTTGCAAGCTCGCCGGCCTGCCGCCGGTCGGCGTCATTTCCGAGCTGGTCAACGATGACGGCACCGTGATGCGCGGCCCGCAGGTGCAGGCCTTCGCCGAAAAGCACGGGTTGAAGCAGATCTCGGTTGCCGACCTCATCGCCTACCGGCAACGCAAGGAAACGCTGGTCGAACGCGTCGCCTGTTCCGACATCGAGACGCCCGGCGGCAAGGCGCAGGTCTTTACCTATACGCTGCCCTGGGATTCCATGCATCACGTGGCGGTCGTCTTCGGCGATATCCGCGACGGCGTCGAGGTGCCGGTGCGCCTTCATTCCGAGGACGTGGTGAGTGACGTCTTCGGCACCAGCCACAGGCTGGACGCCATCATGAAGGCGATGGGTGAGCGCAAGCGCGGCGTCATCGTCTATCTGCGCGAAGGGTCGGTCGGCGTCGCCCATCAGGAGCGCAAGCGGCCGGCTGCCGGCGACCGCGAGGACCATGAAGAGGCGCGCCGGCGCGAGAACGAATGGCGCGAGATCGGCCTCGGCGCGCAAATCCTCAAGGATCTCGGCATTTCCTCGATCAATCTGATCGCCTCGCGCGAGCGCCATTATGTCGGCCTCGAAGGTTTTGGCATCCACATCGCCAAGACCGAGATTCTTTAGACCGTTCTCACGATGCTGGTATGCGTCCGGCCCCCGCCTCGGGCCGGACGCACCGGAAGCTATTCCGCAGCGACCGCAGCAGCGTCGCAGGCTGCAATGTCGCAATCCGGCGCGGCAAGGCTGCGCTGGCCGGCAAGCACGATGACCAATGCGATTGTGCCCGACGCCACCGATACCCAGAACCCGTTCTGCGCGCCGAAAGCGTCCACCACCCAGCCGGCGGCGAATGAGCCGAGCGCCATGCCGATGCCAATGCCGGTCATCACCCAGGTCACGCCTTCGGTCAGCACCGCCTCGGGCACGCGCCGCTCGATCAGACCGAATGCCGTGATGAAGGTCGGCGAGATCGCCACGCCGCTGACGAAGACGGCCAGTGCCAGCAGCGGCACGGTGTCGGCGACGAGCAGCGGCAGCGTGGTAAGCGCAATGATGGCGATTGCGATGGCAAGTTGAATTTGCAGCGGCACTTTCAGGTTCAGGGCGCCGATAATGATGCCGACGACGAACGATCCGAGCGCGTAGACGCCGATAACGAAGCTGGCGGCGCCCGGCTGGCCAAGCTCCTTGGTGATCGCCACTGTGCTCACCTCCGTGGTTGCAAAGGTCGCGCCAATGAAGATCAGCGCCAAGGTGAGGATCTGGACAGGCCGCAGGCGGATTGCCGAACCGCCCGAACCATGTTCCACCGGTCTGGCTCGCGGTTCGGTCGAACGCTGCAGGATGAAAGCCGTCGAACCGAGGGCGAGGAACAATGTGCTCGCGAGCACTCCCGCTTCCGGGAAAAGCGCGACGCTCAGCCCCACCGATAGCGATGCGCCGGCGATGTAGACCAGCTCGTCCGCCGCCGATTCGAAGGCGAACGCGGTGTTCAGTTCGGGACGGTTGCGGAAGATCTCCGTCCAGCGCGCGCGCACCATTGCCGGGATGCTGGGCATGACAGCAGCCAGCAGCGATGACACGAACAGCGTCCATATCGGCCAATGCTGATTGGCCGCCGCAATCAGGATCGCGAAAGCGAGCGTGGAAATCACGGTGGTCGGCACCACAATCCGCGTCTGACCGAGGCGATCCACCAGTCGCGATACCTGTGGCGCGACGAAAGCGTTGGCAAGCGCATATGTCGCGGAGACAGCGCCGGCCAGCCAGTATTCGCCATCAGTCTGTGACAGCATCGCAACGATCCCGATCGGAGCCATGGCCATCGGCAGCCGGGCAACGAACCCAGCCGCGGCGAAGCCTTTGGCGCCGGGCGCGCGAAAGATCTGGGTATAGGGATTTTGCATGGTCTGGCTCCTGGACAAGGGACGGTTCGGCGATTACATACGTAACGTATGAGTTTAAATAGACCATACGCGGCGTATGTCAATTGGCTTACGAAGCGTATGTTAATAGGGCCAGAGCATGCACAGACCACGCAAGGAGATGATTGCCGAGACCCGCGGCAAACTGATTGCCGCGGCACGCCAGGCCTTCGGCACGCTCGGCTATGCCGAAGCCTCGATGGATGATTTCACGGCATCGGCCGGGCTGACGCGCGGTGCGCTCTATCATCACTTCGGCGACAAGAAGGGCCTTCTCCAGGCGGTCATCGCCGAGATCGACGCCGAAATGTCGGCCCGGCTGAAGGTCGTTTCGGCCAAGCCGGACAATCTCTGGCAGGGCTTTGTCGACGAATGCACCGCCTATATCGAGATGGCGCTGGAGCCGGAGATCCAGCGTATTGTGCTTCGCGACGGGCCGGCGGTGCTCGGCGATCCATCGCAATGGCCAAGCCAGAGCACATGCATCCGCTCGATGACGGAGAGCCTGCAAAGACTGAGCGACGAGGGGACCATTCTTGCCGTCGATCCCGAAGCCGCGGCAAGGCTGGTCAGCGGCGCCTCGCTGCATGCGGCGCAGTGGATCGCAAATTCGAACGATCCCGAAGCGACGTCGAAGAAGGCCGTGAAGGCGTTCAAGGTTCTTCTGGAAGGGCTGCTCAACTGGACCGGCAGGCTGCACCAGCCTGATCGGCAATCGTCGATGCAGCCCGAGATTGATCAATCACCAGCCTGAGGTCGTTCTTTCCGGCAATCTGGCGACTCGCGCCAGCCGGCCCCGGCCGCTTAAACCCTGTTGAACATCGCACCAGCGAGACGCTAAAACATGGCCAAAGCGGCCAGGCGCGCCTATATCGGGGCATGGTCACGAGACTTTATACCCATCCGATTTTCCTCGAGCACATAACCCCGCCCGGTCACCCGGAGCGGCCGGACCGTTTGCGCGCCATAGAGCGTGTGCTTGACGACGAGGCCTTCGCGGCGCTCGATCGCGTCCAGGCGCCGGAAGGCGACGAGGCAACCATCCTTTACGCGCATCCGCCCGAATTCGTCGAACGTGTCCGCACAGCGATACCGGACACCGGCATCGCCCGTATCGACGCCGATACCACCGCCAGCCCAAAGAGCTGGCAAGCGGCCGTGACTGCGATCGGGGCTGCCAACGCTGCTGTTGACGACGTCTTCACCGGCCGTGCCGACAATGTCTTCGTTGCCGCACGGCCGCCTGGCCATCATGCCGAAAAGACGACCTCCATGGGTTTTTGCCTGTTCAACACCGCGGCGATCGCGGCACGCTACGCGCAGAAGAACCATGGCGCCGACCGCGTCGCCGTCGTCGACTGGGATGTGCATCATGGCAACGGCACGCAGGACATCTTCTGGGACGATCCGTCGGTGCTCTATTGCTCGACGCACCAGATGCCGCTTTACCCCGGCACCGGGGCTGTGGGCGAAACCGGCGCCGGCAACATCGTCAACGCGCCGCTGGCGCCGCAGAGCGGAAGTGATGTTTTCCGCGACGCCTTTCTGTCGCGCATCCTGCCGGCGCTCGACAATTTCGCGCCCGATCTTATCATCATCTCCGCCGGTTTCGACGCCCACCACCGCGATCCGCTGGCCGAGATCAACCTGACCGAGGATGATTTCGACTGGGCGACCGGCCAGTTGCTCGAACGCGCCGGGCGCCTTAGCGGCAATCGGGTCGTCAGCCTGCTCGAGGGCGGCTACGATCTGCAGGGATTGGCATTTTCAGTCGCCGCCCATGTCGGGCGGCTGATGAAGGGATAGACGATGGCTGGTGAGACCAACGAGGACATCAAGGCGATGAGCTTCGAGCAGGCGCTCGACGCGCTGGAGAGGATCGTCGACGATCTGGAGCGCGGCGACGTGCCGCTCGACCAGTCGATCCGCATCTACGAGCGCGGCGAGGCGCTGAAGGCGCATTGCGACCGGCTGCTGAAGGCGGCCGAGGACAAGGTCGAGAAAATCAGGCTGTCGCGCGACGGCAAGCCGGTGGGGACAGAGCCGTTGGATGCGGATTGAGGCGCGGCCTCGAACGACGATTGTGCTTACCGGCTTTGGACATCACCATGATTGACGATAAAACTCATCCCGTTTGAAACGGCTCCAGGACGAGAGGAGATTGCGAACGATGTGCAGAAACATCAAAACCCTGTTCAATTTCGATCCGCCGGCAACCAATGACGAGGTCCGCGATGCCGCACTTCAGTTTGTCCGCAAGCTGAGCGGAACGGCGCGGCCGTCGAAACAGAACCAGCATGCGTTCGACCATGCCGTCGAGGCCATTGCCGCCTCGGCGCGCGAATTGCTCGACAGCCTCGAGACGACGCAGCATCCGCGCAATCGCGAAGAGGTGGCGGCCAAGGCGAAGGCCAAATCCGCACTTCGCTTCGCCTGAGGGGACCGCGTGAGCTTCTTTCCCGGAAACGATCCGCAGATGGGCGATGCCTTCGCCAGCGATCAGATCGAGCTGATGGTCATTCCGAACGCCAAGGATATTGGCGGATTTCAGGTTCGCCGCGCCTTGCCGACGGCCAGGCGCCGGCTGGTCGGACCCTTCATCTTCTTCGATCGCATGGGTCCGGCAGTTCTTCGGGCCGGCCAGGCGCTCGACGTCCGTCCGCATCCGCATATCGGACTGTCGACGGTGACTTACCTGTTCGACGGCAAGATCAGGCACCGCGATTCGCTCGGCACCGAGATGGTGATCCAGCCCGGCGACGTGAATCTGATGACCGCCGGTCGTGGCATCGTCCATTCGGAGCGGACGCCGGAAGAACTGCGCGGCGCGCCGATGTCGGTTTCCGGCCTGCAGACATGGCTGGCGCTGCCGGACGGCAAGGAGGAGGTCGCGCCCATCTTCGAAAACACCGCGGCGCTGCGCCTGCCCGAAATCGATGCCGAGGGGGTCAGCGGCCGTATCGTCATCGGTGCGTTTTCCGGACTGCGCTCCCCGGTCGCCACCGCTTCGGACACGCTTTATGCCGATCTCAGGCTGGCGCCGGGTGCCAGCGTGAAAATCCCGGCCGATGCCGAGGAGCGCGCCATCTATACGCTGGAAGGCGAGGTTTCGATATCCGGTGACCGCTTCCCGGCCGAGCGGCTGCTGGTTTTCCGGCCCGGCGATGAGATCGTTGTCTCATCGGAGAGCGGCGCCCATTTCATGCTGTTTGGCGGCGCCTCGCTTGGTTCGAAACGTTATATCTGGTGGAATTTCGTATCGTCCTCAAAGGAACGCATCGAACAGGCGAAAGAAGAATGGAAGACAGGCCGCTTCGATATCGTTCCTGGAGACGAGCAAGAGTTCATCCCGCTGCCCGAAAGCTGATGCGCGTTACCGCCACATTTACATTCGCCGGCCAGCGGCATATTTCACGATGAACAGAAAATCTGACCAGGCTCGCAAACAGTGAACGCAAAGCCCGATACGCCGCTTCTCGACAAGGTCCGCGTCCCAGCCGATTTGCGCACGCTTGCCGAAGGCGACCTGCCGCAGCTGGCTTCCGAGCTTCGCGCCGAGCTGATCGACGTCGTCTCCCACACCGGCGGGCATCTCGGCGCCGGCCTTGGCGTCGTCGAACTGACCGTCGCGCTGCACTACGTCTTCAACACGCCGGACGACCGGCTGATCTGGGACGTCGGCCACCAGGCCTATCCGCACAAGATCCTGACCGGCCGCCGCGACCGCATCCGCACGCTGCGCCAGGAGGGCGGGCTGTCCGGTTTTACCCGTCGCGTCGAGAGCGAATACGATCCGTTCGGCGCAGCCCACTCCTCGACCTCGATTTCAGCCGGCCTCGGCATGGCGATGGCGCGCGATCTGTCCGATGGCCGCAACAATGTCATTGCCATCATCGGCGACGGTGCCATGTCGGCCGGCATGGCCTATGAGGCGATGAACAATGCCGGCGCACTCGATGCCCGGCTGATCGTCATCTTGAACGACAACGACATGTCGATCGCTCCGCCCACCGGTGCGATGAGCGCCTATCTGGCGCGCCTCGCCTCCGGCAAGACCTATCTGGGGTTGCGCGATTTCGGCAAGAAGCTGACTTCCTATCTCGGCGAGCGCGCCGATCGCGCCATCAAGCGCGCGGTCGAGCACGCGCGCGGCTACGTCACCGGCGGCACGCTGTTCGAGGAGATGGGTTTCTACCACATCGGCCCGATCGACGGTCACAACCTCGAGCACCTGATCCCGGTGCTGAAAAACGTCCGCGACAATGCCGACGGCCCGGTGCTGATCCACGTCGTGACCCAGAAGGGCAAGGGCTACGCCCCGGCTGAGGCGGCCGCCGACAAATATCACGGCGTCAACAAATTCGACGTCATTACCGGCGCCCAGGCCAAGGCGCCCGCCAATGCGCCGAGCTACACCAAGGTGTTTGCCGAAAGCCTGATCCAGGAGGCCCGAGAGGACGACCGCATCGTCGCCATCACCGCCGCCATGCCGAACGGCACTGGGCTTGACCTCTTCGGCGAAGTGTTCCCGGCGAGGACCTTTGATGTCGGCATCGCCGAGCAGCATGCGGTGACCTTCGCCGCCGGCCTTGCCACGGAAGGCTTCAAGCCTTTCGCGGCGATCTACTCGACCTTCCTGCAGCGCGCCTACGACCAGGTCGTCCACGACGTGGCGATCCAGAAATTGCCAGTGCGCTTTCCGATCGACCGCGCCGGCTTCGTCGGCGCCGATGGTGCCACCCATTGCGGCGCTTTCGACACCACCTTCCTGGCGACGCTGCCCGGTTTCGTCGTCATGGCGGCGGCCGATGAGGCCGAACTGCGCCACATGGTACGCACCGCTGCAAGCTACGATGACGGCCCGATCGCCTTCCGCTATCCGCGCGGCAACGGCGTTGGCGTCGAGATGCCGCAGCGCGGCTCGGTATTGGAGATCGGCAAGGGCCGGATCGTCAGGGAAGGCACCAAGGTTGCGCTGCTTTCCTTCGGCACCAGGCTGCAGGATTGCCTGGCCGCGGCCGAGGAGCTTGGCGCGGCGGGGCTTTCGACCACGGTCGCCGATGCCCGTTTTGCCAAGCCGCTCGACGAGGATCTGATCCGGCGGCTGGCCCGTTCGCACGAGATACTGGTGACGGTGGAAGAGGGCGCGGTCGGCGGCTTCGCCAGCCATGTGCTGCAGTTCCTGGCCCACGAAGGGCTGCTGGAGAGCGGCCTGAAGGTGCGCCCGCTGGTGCTGCCCGACACTTTCGTCGACCATGCCAAGCCGGAAAAGATGTATGCCGATGCCGGGCTGGACAGCGCCGGCATCGTGCGCACAGTGTTCGTGGCGTTGGGGCATACCGCGCAGGCCCAGCGCGCCTAGTTGTTTCCGCGTTTCTGCAACGCCAAAAGATTCTGCTTGGCTGCAAATGCCAGTCTGAATCAAAATCTCAACTGCTTGAATCAAATTACCGGCGAACAGTCGTAAGATACTGTTTACGCTGCCATTTGGCGATTTGCTTACCGTGTCCTTTGGCCGTTTTTCAACGCCGCCCTGCTAGAAAGTGACCGGCAGGGGAAAGAAGACCAATGAGATCGCTTTTGGGCGGCATCGCGCTAACGGCCATCTTCGCCGCGTCGGCCGTGGCCGAAACGCGCTACGACCGCAAACTCGAAGAGGCGGTGATGGGCATCGTCGCCGGCAAGATCGGCCAAATCCGTGGCGGCTTCTCCTACAAGGAGGCGCCGCAATTCGTCGTCGTGCCAGATACCTTGCCGAAGGCGTCCATTTCCGTTGACCGGCCGCGCCCGCAGGTGTCCGGCGACAGCAACGACGGTCTGACGCCGGCCGTCGAACGGCGGGTTTCGCGGACCATATTCTAGAAACTAGAACCACATGTCCCGCACACAGCGGCCATCGCTCGGCAGATCCTCGAATGTATCGAGACCGTCGAAATGATCGATCGGGAGGTCGGCGACAGCCTCCGGCGGCGCAAGCCTCACATTGACGGCGATGCGGTGGCGACCGGCGGCATCGGCGCGCAATCCGCGCCAGGCCAGGACGCAAGCACATGTTGGACAGAAGAGAATCTCAAGCGAAGGATGAGCCTTTCCAACGCGCGTATAGGCGCTTACAGGCCCCGCAAGGCGGATGCGTTCGTCGACATAGTCATACGCCCAGAGCGTGCCGTAGCGACGGCAAAGCGTACAATTGCAGGCAGTGATCGAACCGGGATCACCCTCCAGGGTCCAGTGCGCTGCGCCGCAGTGGCAGGTTCCCGTCAGCATGTTCCTCCTCCACGTTTCGACGGCTAAACGGCATCTCTTTCTTAGCATTGCGTCGGGTCTCGTGCGAGGTTCGACAAACAGCGGAGCGGCTGATGAGTTCACCCGCTTTTCCAACTATGCCTTGTCTCATCGCCAATATCCTTGCCATCATCGTTGGCATTCGCCATGAAGGCCGATGACTTCCCTTCCGCCAGCCAGCATACGCCAGCGGCTCGACGAATTGCTCGTCCAGCGCGGCCTGTTTGCCAGCCGGTCGCGTGCTCGCGACGCGGTCGAGCGCGGTACCGTGACGGTCGATGGCATCGTCGCCCACAAGCCGGGCCAGGCCGTTCTGCCTGAGTGCAACATCGTCGTTGACGATCCGGCGCAAGGTTACGTCTCGCGCGCCGCACTGAAGCTGAAGGCTGGTCTCGACCATTTCGGCCTCGACCCCACCGGTAGCGAAGCGCTCGATGTCGGCGCCTCGACCGGCGGCTTCACGCAGGTACTTCTCGAACGCGGCGCGGCGCATGTCACGGCGATCGATGTCGGGCACGGCCAGATCCACTCCGACATTGCCGGCGATCCGCGCGTGACGGTGATTGAAGGCCTGAATGCGCGCGAACTGTCGGCCGCCGATCTCGGCGGCCGTGTGCCGGATTTCATCGTCTCGGATGTCAGCTTCATATCGCTGAAACTGGCGCTGCCGCCGGCGCTTGCCTTGGCCAGGAACGGCGCAAAAGCCGTGTTTCTGGTCAAGCCGCAATTCGAGGCCGGCCGCGAGGCGATCGGCAAGGGCGGCCTGCTGAAGGACCCCTATGATGCGGCGCGCATTGCCGGCCTGATGCAGGACTGGCTCGATGCCATTCCCGGCTGGCGCTCGTTGGGACTTCATCTGTCGCCGATAGAGGGCGGCGACGGCAACCGCGAGTTCCTGCTCGGCGGCATCAAGGCCGTCGCGACCAAGCCTGCCAAGATCGGGCGGGCCGGGATTGAGAAGCGATGAGCACGCGTTTCACGATCGCAAAATTGGGCTCGCAGGGCGACGGCATCGCCGAGACCGAGACCGGCGAGGTTTTCATTCCGTTTACGCTGCCGGGAGAGGTCGTCACCGCCGGGCGGGAGAAAGATCGCGCTACCTTGATGTCGGTGCTTGAGGCCTCGCCGCTGCGAGTCGATCCGCCGTGCCGCCATTTCGGCGAATGCGGCGGCTGCGCCGTCCAGCATCTCGAGACTGAAGCCTATCACCAATGGAAGCGCGAAAGGGTCGTGCATGCGCTGAAGAGCAAGGGCATCGCCTGCGATGTCGGCCCGCTGGTGCCGTGCGCGCCGCACACGCGCCGCCGCGTCGTCTTCACTGCCCGGCGGAGCGAGGCGGGAATGCAGTTCGGCTTCGTTCGCGCGCTGTCGTCCGAAATCATCTCCATCGAGGAATGCCCGATCTCGCTGCCGCAGATCGTCGCTGCGCTCGACCGTTTGAGGATGCTTGCCGGACTGATCTGCACCACGACCAAATCGTTCCACATGGCGGTGACGGTGACCGGTTCCGGCCTCGATGTCGCGGTTCACGATTCCGGTAAGCTCGGCGAGAACCAGCGCCGCGTCGCCTCGAACTTTGTCATTGCCGAGAGGCTAGCCAGGCTGTCGGTCGACGGCGAGATCATTATCGAACCAAAGAAACCGGTCGTCCTGTTTGGTGGCGTCGCTGTCGCAGTGCCGCCGGGCGCTTTCCTGCAGGCGACCGAGGCCACCGAAGAAGCGATGGCCGACATTGTCGGCCAGCATCTCGCGCGCGCCAAAAAGGTCGCCGATCTCTTCGCCGGCTGCGGAAGCTTCGCACTGCGTCTGGCCTCAAGATCGGAGGTTCATGCGGTGGAAGGCGATGCGGCAGCACTCTCGGCGCTTGACCGGGCCTTCCGTTTCGCCAGCGGCCTGAAGCGGGTGACCGGCGAACGTCGCGACCTGTTCCGGCGGCCGCTCACATTCAAGGAGTTGAATGCCTTTGACGGCGTAGTCTTCGACCCGCCCCGCGCCGGCGCCGAGGACCAGTCGAAGCAGATCGCGCGCTCCGACGTGCCGCTCGTCGCCGCGGTGTCCTGCAATCCGGTGACGCTGGCGCGGGATCTTCGCATCCTCCTCGATGGCGGTTACGCCTTGAAGAGCGTAATCCCGATCGACCAGTTCCTGTGGTCGCCGCATGTCGAGGCCGTCGCGCTGTTGGAGAAGCCGAGACGAAGGCGCTAGCAGCTAGGGCTTGAAATGCGCACCAAAAAAGCACATTTTGAGTGTACGTCGTTCAAACTGGGCTAGGAAATTGCCATGAGCACCGCAGCCTTTGAAAATTCGGCATCGCGCTTCGGCGAGGAGCGGGCGCCGTTTCTCTCGCCGAGGCGGGTAGCCGCACTGCTAGGGGTCAATATGACTGAACTGGCCGGCCTGACCGGTCTCGCGCGCAACACGCTTGCCGCCAAGTCCGGTGCGCGCAAGGTCGACGCCGCATTGAGTCCCATCGTCCGCATCCTGGCGATGGCCGGCGAGATGGCCGGTGATGAACAGCGTGCCGCGATCTGGTTCAAACATCAGCCGATCCCCGGCTGGGCGGGAAAGACCGCCTACGATCTCGTTCGCGAAGGCAAGACTGACAAGGTGCTTGCCTATCTGGAGGCAGTCCGCTCCGGCATCTATGCCTGAACCCAGGCTGACTCTATGGCGCGCTTTTGTGCCGCGCTGGGCCCATCTGCCGCTTTCCGGTGAGGGCGCGGCCCGCTTCGGCGGCCGCTGGAATCCGATTGGCACGCCGGCGATCTACGCCGCCCGGGAACTGTCCACGGCTTGGGCCGAGTACAATCAGGGTTTTGTCCAGCACCCGGCGCTGATTGCACAATTGAAACTGTCAGGCGCCCGGCTGGCCGACCTGACAGAGGCTGATACGCTGTCGAAGCTCGGTGTAACGGCCGACATTCACCGGTGCGAATGGCGTGACATCGTGGATGGAGGCTTTGTGCCCGAGACGCACCAACTGAGAGACCGCTTGCTTGGCGACGGGCTGCACGGCGTGATCTACCCGTCCTTCATGTCGCCTGGCGGCACATGCGTCGCGCTGTGGCGCTGGAACGAAAACGATGCTCCGGATCTTGAAATCATCGATCCCGACCATCGCCTGCCGAAAACAGCGGCATCATGGCTTTAGGGCAGTTCGAGCTGCGGCGGGCACACCCGCCTCCATCTCTTCCAACGTCTTCGGCCTGCCTATGTGGGGCAGGGATCCAAATACGTCCTCTGGCCGTGTTAAAGGCAAGACTGGAACAGGCAGTGCGACTTGATCGTCGGTCGAACTGGTGACTTCTAGCTTTTCTCCGGCAGCGATCACAGTTTCCTCTCCCGACATAACAAAGATGCTGATCGCGCGCTGAATTCAAGGCTGCATAGCCAGACGGTGCTAGCCTGCGCCTGAAAGGACGCGCTCGACGAAGGCGGGCACCACTTGTGTCGCCGGCCCTTCCATCTGCTCGTCGAAACGGGAGGCCCAGCCGGCGCATTTCAGATTGAGTTCGGCTGTTACGGCTCCGGCCGCGCGTGCCTCCTCCACGAAACCTGCTGCCGGGTAGACACTCCCGCTGGTGCCGATGGCCACGAATAGGTCGCAGCGCGTCAGCGCCTCGCCGACCTCCTCCATGCGGTAAGGCATTTCGCCGAACCAGACCACGTCAGGCCTCAATTGACCTTTTGCGCCACACGCTGGACAGGCCGAATGGGCAGCGATGTCGTCGGCCCAGGTGCTGCTTTGCCCGCAGCTCAGGCAAAGGGCATGGCCCAGTTCTCCATGCATATGGATCAGTTTGCGCGAACCGGCGCGCTCATGCAGGTCGTCGATATTCTGCGTGACGACGAGGACGTCGCCTGGGAATTTCTGCTCGAGCTTGGCCAGCGCGGCGTGCGCCGCATTCGGTCGACGCTGCCCATCTGCCGCCGGCGCATATTGTAGAAATCCTGCACCTTTACGGGGTCGCGCGCAAAACCTTGCGGCGTGGCCACGTCCTGCAGGTCGTATTTCGCCCAGACCCCGTCGGGATCCCGGAACGTGGCGACGCCCGATTCCGCCGAAATGCCGGCGCCTGTCAGGATGACGATTTTGGCTTTGGACATGGTCGAAGACACTGGCATCCGGAAATATCATTTGGAAGGCGATGTTACCGGAAGGCGGCAGCCGCATCAAACCCTGGTGCCGCCGACCGTCATCTGGTTCATCCTGAGATGCGGCTGGCCGACGCCGACCGGCACGCCCTGTCCGGCCTTGCCGCACATGCCGATGCCGGTGTCGAGCTTCATGTCGTTGCCGACCATCGAAACCCGATGCATGGCATCCGGCCCATTGCCGATCAGCATGGCGCCCTTGATCGGTTGCGTCACCTTGCCGTTCTCGATCATGTAGGCCTCGGTGCAGCCGAACACGAACTTGCCCGAAGTGATGTCGACCTGGCCGCCACCGAACGACACGGCATAGATGCCGTTCTTGACCGAGGCTATGATTTCCTCCGGCTCCATGTCGCCTGCCGTCATGTAGGTGTTGGTCATGCGCGGCATCGGCTCATGCGCGTAACCTTGGCGCCGCCCGTTGCCGGTGGCCTTCATGCCCATCAACCGTGCATTCTGGCGGTCCTGCATGTAGCCGACCAGCTTGCCATCATCGATCAGCACGTTATGGGCCGAAGGCGTGCCTTCGTCGTCGACGGTCAGCGAACCTCGCCGCTCGGGCATGGTGCCGTCGTCAACGACGGTGACGCCTTTCGCCGCCACCTGCTGGCCAAGCAGGCCGGCAAAGGCCGACGTCTTCTTGCGGTTGAAATCGCCTTCCAGCCCGTGGCCGACGGCCTCGTGCAACATGACGCCCGGCCAGCCGCTCGACAGCACGATGTCGAAAGTGCCGGCAGGTGCTGGAACCGCTTCGAGATTGACGAGCGCCTGCCGCAGTGCCTCCTTGGACGCGTGCCGCCAGCTGTCCTCGACCAGGAATTCGCCAAAATCCTTGCGGCCTCCCATGCCGTAGGAGCCGCTCTCCTGGCGGTCGCCGTCGCCGACCACCACCGATACGTTGATCCTGACCAGCGGGCGGATGTCGCGGACCATCTGGCCATCGGCGCGCACGATCTCGACATGCTGCCAGGAGGCGGCGAGCGACGCCGTCACCTGCCTGACGCGCGGATCTTCGGCCCGCAGCCATGCATCGATTTCCTGAAGCAACTTGGCCTTGGTCTCGAAGGAAGGCGAGGGGATCGGGTTTCCGTCGCCGTAGAGATGGCGGTTGGTACGGGCGGGCGCTGCGGCAAGCGTGCCGGAATAGCCGCTCTTCACCGTCGAAACGGCATCGGCGGCGCGCCGCAGCGAGGCTTCGGAGAGATCACTGGAATGGGCGTAGCCGCTGGCCTCGCCAGCGACGGCGCGCAGGCCGAAACCCTGGTCGGTGTTGAAATTCGCGGTCTTCAGCTTGCCATTGTCGAACATCAGCGCTTCGCTTTCGCTGTATTCGAGAAACAGTTCGCCGTCGTCGGCGCCGTTGATGGTCTCGGCGACGATCTGCTTGATGCGATCGTCGGAAATGTCGAATTGGCCGATCAGGCTGTTCATGGCAGGTCCATTCGCAGGAGGATTGTTTCCCACGATGTAGGCGCGAAGGCCTGCACAGACAATCTGAAATGAGATTTGCCGTGACCGCGGCCGGTCAACAATCACTGGATCGTGCTACAAGACCGCGTTCAAGGGAGGGCGGCGAAGCCGTCGGCAAAACCCTTGAGGTCGACGGGAATGCCGATGCCTTCTTCGGGCGTCTGGAAGACGATAAAGGTCGCCGACGTACCGGTCTTCAGCGTATCGAGCAGCGGCTTTTCCAGGATGACCTCGGCATAGCAGCCGTCCTGGAAACAGCGCACGAAATAGGCGCGGCCGATATCCTTGCCGTCGACATTGAGGCCGAGGCCGTTGGGCAACAGCACGCCGAGCGGCGCCAGCACACGAAGGATTTCGGCCTTGTTGTCGGCTGTACGCAGCACGACAACGGAAAGACCCATTTCCGGGCGGTCCTCGGCGACGACGTTCTGCATCATCACGCATTGTTCGGACGTAGCACCGGCCGGCGTATCGCAGATGATCGACCACGCCCCATGCGTCGACTTCACCGTGCCGCTTGGCTGCGCGGCATTGGCCAGGCCGCCGCCTGACAAGGCTATTGCGGCGGCAACAAGGATGACCTCCGCCAAGGTTCTCGAAAGCCAAGCGTTCATGACGGCTCCATTGCGAATCACGGCACTTTAAGCCGCACTAAACCCAAGTAAAGGACGAGACCCCCGCGGTCTGCCCCGACATAGGCGACAATGCGCTTTTCCGTGCCAATTTCGCCCTAATTGCGACGGTTTCGCGCGCCGCGCGGCTCATTCTGCCGGGATGCCGCTCCGGTGATTCGCGACGAGCGGTCACCGCACGAAGCTACAGCCGCGCTTGCGCGCAAAAATGCCGCACGGGTTCCGCCGCTCCTTTCTTGCGGAGGCAAATAGAGTATGGTTTGAACCAGCCTTGAATTGTCCGGGATTCCCGTCCCGGCATTATTCGGCATTCTTGCGGTCCGATCGCGAGGAACTGGGAGATGACGAGGGCGATGAGAAAATTCCTGGCAACCGCCAAAATCGTAGCTAGTGCCGCCGCCACGTTGTTTGCCGCTGCATCCGCTCATGCAGCCCAGCCTCAACCCTGGGAAACCAGTTTTCAGCCTCCGGCGACCGATATTATGAGGCAGATCGAGTGGTTCGGAAACTATTCGTTCGCGTTCATCATTGTGATCACCGCCTTGGTGCTTTTTCTGATCGCCTACTGCATTTTGAAATTCCGGGCGAGCGTCAACCCGACCCCGTCGCGCACCAGCCACAACACGCTGATCGAGGTCATCTGGACTGTCGGTCCCGTCGTCATCCTGCTCTGTCTCGCCATTCCTTCGTTCCAGCTGCTGACCGCGCAATACACGCCGCCGGAAGAAGCCAAGCTGACCGTCAAGGCGACGGGCAATCAGTGGAACTGGGATTACGAATACCAGGTCGACAACACGCTTTCCTTCAATTCCGCGATCCTTCAGGATGCCGACAGGGCTGCTGCCGGCAAGGAAGATCGCGCCGCCTATCCGCGCCTGCTCGCCGTCGACAATGAGATGGTGGTGCCTGTCAACACCATGACCCGCGTGCTGGTGACGGCGACCGACGTCATTCACGCCTTTGCCATGCCGTCCTTCGGCATCAAGACCGACGCGGTGCCGGGCCGCATCAACGAGGTGTGGTTCAAGGCCGACAAGGAAGGCCTCTATTACGGCCAGTGCTCGGAACTCTGCGGCAAGGACCACGCCTTCATGCCGATCGCCATTCGCGTCGTCTCCGATGCGCAATACAAGACCTGGCTGGCGGCAGCCAAGACCGATCTTCCCGGCGCCAACAAGGCGCTGATGGCCGAGGTCGATGGCACGAACAAGGTAGCGGCCGCCGGCAACTGATGCCGCGACCAGAAAAGATTCAGGGAACGGAGCCGACCATGGCAGACGCTGCAGCTCACGACGACCACGACCACAAGCCGTATCATGGCTGGGTCCGGTGGGTGTATTCGACCAACCACAAGGACATCGGTACGCTTTATCTGATCTTCGCGATCATGGCGGGCTGCATCGGTGGCGCCTTATCGGTCGTCATGCGCATGGAATTGCAGGAGCCGGGCATCCAGATATTCACTGGCCTGGCACAGATGGTCTACGGCATGAACGGTGACGCCGCCATCGACGGCGGCAAGAGCATGTACAATGCCTTCACCACCGCGCATGCGCTGATCATGATCTTCTTCATGGTGATGCCGGCGCTGATCGGCGGCTTTGCCAACTGGATGGTGCCGATCATGATCGGCGCGCCGGACATGGCGTTCCCGCGCATGAACAACGTCTCGTTCTGGCTGCTGCCGCCGGCTTTCATCCTGCTGATTATCTCGGCCTTCGTCCCGAGTGCGCCGGGCGCCTATGGCGTCGGTGGCGGCTGGACGCTTTATCCGCCGCTCTCGACATCGGGCCAGCCTGGACCGGCCATGGACCTGGCGATCCTTTCAATCCACATCGCCGGCGCCTCCTCGATTCTTGGCGCCATCAACTTCATCACCACCATCTTCAACATGCGCGCGCCCGGCATGACCATGCACAAGATGCCGCTGTTCGCGTGGTCGGTGTTGATCACCGCCTTCCTGCTGCTGCTGTCGTTGCCGGTGCTGGCCGGCGGCATCACCATGCTTTTGACCGACCGCAATTTCGGCACCACCTTCTTCGCCCCGGACGGCGGCGGCGACCCGATCCTGTTCCAGCACCTGTTCTGGTTCTTCGGCCATCCAGAAGTCTATATCCTGATCCTGCCGGGCTTCGGCATCATCAGCCATATCATCTCGACCTTTTCGAGGAAGCCGGTGTTCGGCTATCTCGGCATGGCCTATGCGATGGTTGCCATCGGCGCGGTGGGCTTCATCGTCTGGGCCCACCACATGTACACGACGGGCCTGTCGCTCGACACCCAGCGCTATTTCGTCTTCGCCACCATGGTCATCGCGGTGCCGACGGGCGTGAAGATATTCTCGTGGATCGCCACTATGTGGGGCGGGTCGATTTCGCTTAAGACCCCGATGCTGTGGGCGATCGGCTTCATCTTCCTGTTCACAGTTGGTGGCGTCACCGGCGTGCAATTGGCCAATGCCGGCCTCGACCGCCCGCTGCACGACACCTATTTCGTGGTTGCGCACTTCCACTACGTGCTGTCACTGGGCGCGGTCTTCGCCATCTTCGCCGGCTGGTACTACTGGTTCCCGAAGATGACCGGCTACATGTATTCGCCGGTGATCGCCAACACCCACTTCTGGGTCACTTTCGTCGGCGTCAACCTGGTCTTTTTCCCGCAGCATTTCCTCGGTCTCTCCGGAATGCCGCGTCGCTATATCGACTATCCCGATGCCTTCGCCGGCTGGAATATGGTGTCGTCCTACGGCTCGTACATCTCGGCTGTCGGCGTCGTCATCTTCCTGTTCGGCGTCTTCGAGGCGTTCCAGAAGAAGCGGGTCGCCGGCGCCAATCCTTGGGGTGAGGGTGCGACCACGCTGGAATGGCAGCTGCCTTCGCCGCCGCCGTTCCACCAATGGGAACAGCTGCCGAAGATCAAGTAGGCGGTTGCCTCCTTTAATACGGAACCGCCGGCCGTCCGGCGGTTTTGGCCAACGGAATGATGGACTCTAAGTACGCATGGCCCTTGCCGAAGACAGACTGATTGACGAGCCGGGCTTCCGCATGTCGGAAGCGACGGCGGGCGATTTCTTCGCCCTGCTGAAGCCGCGCGTCATGTCGCTGGTGGTGTTCACAGCGTTTGTCGGCATGGTCGCCGCCCCGGTGACCATCAATCCGCTGCTGGCGGTGATCGCGATCCTGGCTATTGCCATTGGTGCCGGCGCGTCCGGTGCGCTCAACATGTGGTATGACGCAGACATCGATGCGGTGATGACGCGCACCGCCGGCCGTCCCGTGCCGGCCGGCCGCATACGGCCTGGCGAGGCATTGAGCTTCGGGCTGGTGCTGTCGGTTCTGTCGGTGATGACGCTCGGCGTGCTGGTCAACTGGTTGGCCGCATCGCTTCTGGCCTTCACCATCTTTTTCTATGCCGTCATCTACACGATGTGGCTGAAGCGCTGGACGCCACAGAACATTGTCATCGGCGGTGCTGCCGGTGCCATTCCGCCGGTCATCGGCTGGGCGGCGGTAACCGGATCGGTCAGCCTCGAAAGCTTGGTGCTGTTCCTGATCATCTTCCTGTGGACGCCGCCGCATTTCTGGGCGCTCGCGCTCTTCAAGTCGGAGGACTATGCCAAGGCAGGCATTCCGATGATGCCGAATGTCGCCGGCCAGGCTTCGACCAGACGCCAGATCTTTGCCTATGCGCTGGTCCTCGCACCGGTTGGCGTGCTGCCATGGGTTCTCGGCTTCACCACGCCAGCCTATGGCGTCGTTGCATTGCTGCTCGGCGCCGGCTTCGTCTGGTATGCGTGGAAGGTGCTGCAAATGGCCGATGACGACCGGGCGATGAAGCCGGCCAAGGCCCTGTTCGGCTATTCGCTGCTCTATCTCTTCGCCATCTTCGCCGCCTACCTTGGCGATTGCGTCGTCGCGCGCGCGCTGACCATCGGTGGAGCATGAGCATGGCCGAAAAGAAGCTTGAACTGGTCACGCTGACCGACCGTCAGCAGAAGGCCCGCCGCAATCGCTCGGCCGCAATCGGCTTCGCGCTGGCGGCGCTGGTCGTCATATTCTACGTCGCGACCATCGTGAAATTTGGTCACAGCGTCACCGGTTCGATGTGAGCTGAACATGACCAGGCAAACAGTCACCGATCCTACGAAGAAGAATACGAACCGCGTCGTCGCCGGCGTCTGCATCGCGTTCTTCGGCGGCATGATCGGCATGGCCTATGCCGCAGTGCCGCTCTACGCGATGTTCTGCCAGGCGACAGGCTACGGCGGCACCGTTAAACGGGCGACCCAGCAATATGCCGATCGGGTGCTCGACCGTGACATCACCATCCGCTTCGATGCCAACACCGTCGGCATTCCCTGGCAATTCCAGCCGGTCGCCCGCTCGATCACCATCAAGATCGGCGAAACAGCCGAGGCGCATTTCAGCGCGACCAACAAATTCAGCCGGCCCATCACCGGACGCGCCACCTTCAATGTACAGCCTGAACTGGCCGGACCTTACTTCAACAAGGTCGAGTGTTTCTGCTTCACCGACACGACGCTGAAGCCGGGCGAGACGTTGGACATGCCGGTCGTGTTCTATGTCGATCCCGACATCGTCAACGCGCCGGAACTGAAGGATTTGAGGACGATTACCCTGTCCTATACGATGTTCCCGGTCGACAAGACCAAGCCGGTCGCATCATCGGTACCGGCCGACGGCCGCCGCAACAAGAGTTCAGATACCGAAGCAAGCCTCGGGGGTTGATATGGCAGACGCACACGCAAAACCACAACATGACTACCACCTCGTCGACCCGAGCCCATGGCCTTTCCTGGGCTCCGTCGGGGCGCTGGTGACCGCGATCGGCGGCGTCTGTTACATGCAATATCTCAAGGGCGGCGATTTCCCCATCTTCGGTTTCAACATCGCCAATCCATGGTTGTTCTTCATCGGCCTGCTGATCGTCATCTACACGATGTTCGCCTGGTGGTCTGATACGATCAAGGAAGCGCATGAGGGACACCACACTCGTGTCGTGTCGCTGCATCTGCGCTACGGCATGATCATGTTCATCGCCTCCGAGGTGATGTTCTTCGTCGCCTGGTTCTGGGCCTTCTTCGACGCCAGCCTGTTCCCCGGCGAGGTCCATCAGTATGCCCGTACCGCCTTCACCGGCGGCGTCTGGCCGCCCAAGGGCCTCGAAGTTCTCGACCCTTTCCATCTGCCGCTTTACAACACCGTCATCTTGCTCCTGTCGGGCACCACGGTGACCTGGGCGCACCACTCGCTCATCCACGGCGACCGCAAAGGGCTGATCAATGGCTTGGTGCTGACCGTCGGCCTCGGCATGCTGTTCACCATGGTGCAGGCCTACGAGTACATGCATGCGCCGTTCGGCTTCAGGGATTCGATCTACGGCGCCACCTTCTTCATGGCGACCGGCTTCCATGGTTTCCACGTCATCATCGGCACTATCTTCCTGCTGGTCTGCCTGATCCGCGCCATGAAGGGCGACTTCACGCCCAAGCAGCATTTCGGCTTCGAGGCCGCCGCCTGGTACTGGCATTTCGTCGACGTGGTGTGGCTATTCCTGTTTGCCTCGATCTATGTCTGGGCATCGAACGGCGCAATGATCGAACCGCACTGACATTGGCCCGAGGAAATGGGCCCGAGGAAAATGGGGCCGAGGAAATAGACAAGGCGGCTGCGGCGACGTGGCCGCCTTATCTTTTGCGGCAAATGCTCCTAGGATGACCCCATGAGCGACGACAAGGCGATCTGGCCACCAATCGATCCGATCTCGGCCGGCCTGCATGGCCGCTGCCCCCGCTGTGGCGAGGGCAAGCTGTTCTCCGGGTTCCTCACCGTCGGCGATCGCTGTACCAATTGCGGCCTCGATTATTCCTTCGCCGATGCCGGCGACGGGCCGGCGGTGTTCGTTATTCTGATCATCGGCTTCATCGTCGTCGGCCTGGCGCTGTGGATGGAGGTGACGCTCAATCCGCCGCTCTGGCTGCATCTGTTGCTGTGGATTCCGCTGACGCTGGTGCTTTGCCTGGCGGCGCTCAGGCTGATCAAGGGCGTGCTGCTGACGCTGCAATACCGCAACAAGGCGGCCGAGGGCCGGCTGGACCGCGGCGAATGAGCGAGGCATCAGGTTTGGTGGCCGGCCGGTCGAGGCCGAAACGCGCATTGGCGCTCGGCCTGGGTATCGTCGTGTTTTTGATCCTGCTGGCGCTCGGCACCTGGCAGGTTCAGCGCCTGCACTGGAAAGAGGGCCTTCTCCAGACGATCGACCAGCGCACGCATTCGGCGCCTGTGCCATTGGCCGAGGTCGAAAAGCGGTTTGCTGCCACCGGCGACGTGGACTACACGCCGGTGATAGTGACCGGCACTTTCCTGCATCAAGGCGAACGGCATTTCCTCGCCACCTGGGAAGGCCAGTCCGGCTTCGATGTGTTCACGCCGCTGCAGCTCGACGATGGCCGTTTCGTGCTGATCAACCGCGGCTTCGTGCCCTACGATTTCAAGGGCCCCGCCAAGCGGCCGCAGGGGCAGGTGACGGGCAAAGTGACGGTGACGGGGCTCGCCCGCAACCCGCTGCCGGCCAAGCCCTCGATGATGCTTCCAGACAATGACCCACAGAAGAACATCTTCTACTGGAAAGATCGTGACGCGATGGCCTCGAGCGCCGGCCTGCCGGCAGGTGCGGTGCTGGTGCCGATCTTCATCGATGCGAACGCGGCGGCCAACCCCGGCGGGTTGCCGGTCGGCGGCGTCACCGTCATCGACCTGCCGAACAGCCATCTGCAATATGCGATAACCTGGTACGGCCTTGCCGTCGCCCTTGCCGGTGTCCTGATCTCCTGGCTCCGCCGCCCGGCGAAAGACCAATGATCGCCGCCACTACCCTTGACAGGGCAGGGCCGCACACCTCATTTCGCGCCATGAGCTCAGAAGTCATAGTCCGATCAACCGGCCTACAATCAGCGTAAGATGCAATCATGCTTCAGACAAAGCCACCGCTGACCATCCGGCTCTGCCAGCCGCGCGGTTTCTGTGCGGGCGTCGACCGTGCCATCCAGATCGTCGTGCTGGCACTCAAGAAATATGGCGCGCCGGTTTATGTCCGCCACGAGATCGTGCACAACCGCTACGTCGTCGAAGGGCTGCAAAGTCTCGGCGCGGTGTTCATCGAGGAGCTCTCCGAGATCCCGCCCGAGCATCGCCAGAGCCCCGTTGTCTTTTCGGCGCATGGCGTGCCGAAATCGGTACCGGCCGACGCCCAGTCCCGCAACCTCTTCTATCTCGATGCGACTTGCCCGCTGGTCTCGAAGGTCCACAAGCAGGCAATGCGCCATCAGCGGCTTGGGCGCCACGTGCTTTTGATCGGTCATGCCGGGCATCCGGAGGTGATCGGCACAATGGGCCAGTTGCCGGACGGCGCGGTCACTCTGATCGAGACCGAAGCCGACGCCGCAAGCTTCGGGCCCGCAGACCCGCAAGCGCTCGGTTTCGTCACCCAGACGACGCTGTCGGTCGAGGACACTGCCGGCATCATCCGCGCCCTGCAGCAACGTTTTCCCGAGCTGCACGCGCCGGCGGCGGAATCGATCTGCTATGCCACCACCAATCGCCAGGAGGCGGTCAAGGAAACAGCAGCCGGCGCCGATCTTTTCCTGGTCGTCGGTGCGCCCAACTCCTCCAACTCGCGACGCCTGGTCGAAGTGGCCGAGCGCGCCGGCGCCTCGATGTCACTTCTCGTGCAGCGCGCCTCCGAAATTCCATGGAATGACATTGCCGCCATCTCGACGCTCGGCCTGTCGGCGGGCGCCTCGGCGCCGGAGATCATCGTCGACGAGATTGTCGATGCCTTCCGGCAGCGCTTCGACGTGACCATCGAGCTGGCCGTGACGGCGACGGAGACAGAGGATTTTCCGGTGATGCGGGTGTTGCGCGATGTCGAACTGACGGCAGCCGACATGGCCTTCGTCAATGGGGCTGCGTAGCAACGATGGCGGTCTACACCGATGTCAATGAGGGCGAGCTCGGCGAGTTCCTCAGGAACTATCCGGTCGGCGATCTCTTGTCCTACAAGGGCATCGCCGAAGGCACCGAAAATTCGAATTTTCTGCTGCACACCAGCAGCGGCTCCTACATCCTGACGCTTTACGAGAAGCGCGTCGACAAGGCTGACCTGCCGTTCTTTCTCGGCCTCATGGCCCACCTCGCCAGAAAGGGCATTTCGTGCCCGCTCCCGGTCACCGCGCAGGATGGCGGTGTGATCGGAACGCTTGCCGGCCGGCCGGCGGTCATCATCACCTTCCTTGAGGGTCTATCGCTGCGGCGGCCGACAGCTGGGCATTGCGGCGAGGTCGGCAAGGCTCTGGCGGCACTGCATCTCGCCGGCGCGGATTTCCCGATGACCCGCCCCAACGCCCTTGCCATCGATGGCTGGCGCAAGCTGTGGAACGCCGCCCACGCCCGCGCCGATGAGGTCGAGCCGGGATTGGCGGCCGAGGTCGATGCCGATTTCGCCGATTTCGAGCGGAACTGGCCGAACGGTCTGCCGCAGGGCATCATCCATGCCGATCTTTTCCCGGACAATGTATTCTTCCTCGGCGAGAAACTGTCCGGGCTGATCGACTTCTATTTCGCCTGCAACGACCTCTACGCTTATGATGTTGCCACGTGCCTCAACGCCTGGTGCTTCGAGAAGGATTTTTCCTTCAATCTGACCAAGGGCACGGCGTTGCTTGCCGGCTACCAAAGCGTGCGGCCGCTGAGCAGCGACGAGAAAGCGGCGCTGCCGATGCTGGCGCGCGGTTCGGCGCTGCGCTTCATGCTGACCCGGCTCTACGACTGGCTGACGGTCCCGGACGGCGGGCTTGTGATGAAACGCGACCCGACCGAATATATCCGCCGGATGCGCTTCCATCGGGCGATCAACTCTCCTTCCGAATATGGACTAACATGACCAAGCGCGTTGAAATCTTCACCGATGGTGCCTGTTCGGGCAATCCCGGGCCTGGCGGCTGGGGCGCGGTCTTGCGCTTCAACGGTGTCACGAAAGAACTGTCGGGCGGCGAGGCTGCCACCACCAACAACCGTATGGAACTGTTGGCGGCCATCTCGGCGCTTAATGCGCTCAAGGAGCCCTGCGCCGTCGATCTTTATACCGACAGCAACTATGTCAAGGACGGTATTTTCAGCTGGATCGACGGCTGGAAGCGCAACGGCTGGAAGACGGCCGCCAGGCAGCCGGTGAAGAATGCCGAGCTGTGGCAGCAGCTCGATGCAGCGCGTAACCGCCATCAGGTCACCTGGCATTGGGTCAAGGGCCATGCCGGCCATCCCGAGAACGAGCGCGCCGACGAATTGGCGCGGCTCGGCATGGCGCCATTCAAGAAAGGGCTCGTCAAGACTGTGGCACCAGTACCAGGTTCGCAGTCAAAGCAGCCGACGACCACAAAGGCGCGGCGCTCGACCCAAAGCTATTGAATTCCGGCTGCGGGTCCGCTCTCTGGCAGGAAGAGCTCTATCATGCCGATCGCATACTACATCACGCATCCCCAGGTTCAGGTCGATGCCAACGTTCCAGTGGCGGAATGGGGACTATCCGACGTCGGGCGAGCGAGAACATCGGCAATGCTCGATCAGCCGTGGGTTGGGTCGATTCGGCGGATCGTGTCATCGGGTGAACGCAAGGCGATAGAAACCGCCGAGATACTCGGAAGGCATCTCCGCCTTGCGATCGAGGTGAGGGAAGGGATGCATGAGAATGACCGATCGGCAACCGGTTTCCTGCCGCCTTCCGAGTTCGAAGCGGTCGCCGACCAATTCTTCGCCAATCCAAACAGCAGCATTCGTGGATGGGAGCGAGCTATCGATGCCCAGCGTCGTATTCTAAGCGAGGTAGACACTGTGCTAGGCACCGACGCCGCTGTCGAGGTCGCATTCATAGGTCACGGAGGTGTCGGAACGCTCCTGCTGCTCTCTTTGAGCGGTCGGGAAATCAGCCGCGAGGCGGATCAGCCAGCGGGCGGCGGGAACTACTTCGCATACGATACCGGTGCGCGTCGCGTTATCCATGGATGGCAGCCGATCGACAGGCCGGCGCAGCGCCGCGACGGCTGACTTGGCTATCGGATGAGCAGGGCGGTGCCGAACAGTCCGAGCGCGAACACCGTGTGCGACACCAGATTGAGGGCGCGGACCTGCATTGGATTGGGGCGCTTCGAAGCGGCCCAGCCGGCACCCATGCCGGGCGCCAGCAGAAACCAACCGGCGCCGACGGTGACGATGCCGAGGATAAAGGCCGGCAGGAAGGTCGGCGCGGTGAGCCAGCCCGTTCCGGCCAGCACGACCAGTATGATGCCGTAGACGATGCCGACAGCATAATGAAAGGCCCAGCCAAGTGCAGATTCATGCGCATAGGGCGAGGCCTCGCCAATGTCGTCATGGAAGACCTTGCCTTCCCTGAGATGCCAGACCCAGCGGCCGACCAGCCCCCAGTTCGGCCGTGGCTGAGCAAACGCCTTGTTCAGGAAAATCGCCCAGATATCCATAAGCGCGGTTGCGCCGATACCGATCGCGACAGCGCGCCAAAAGATGTCAGACATAACCGAGGTCCCAAAAAGCAAGCAGTCCCGAAGCGCCGACGCATGGCCCTGAAAACCGGGTCGGCTTTCGGAAGGATCATGCGCCGATGAAAAGGCGGCATCCTTTGAACGCGTAGCGCTCGAAGGCGCCCTTTGTCATCCCTGGCCTAGGCTGTCGCCAAGACGGAAAGCTGTCCGAGAATGTGAGCCGCACCGGACTCGTCGACGCCGGGCTTTGTCTCGACATTGAGTGCGGTGACCTTGCCGTCATCGACGATCATCGAAAAACGCCTCGAGCGCAGCCCCATGCCGCCGCTGGAGAGGTCGGCGTCGAGGCCGACCGATTTGGCGAAATCGCCATTGCCATCGGCAAGATAAAGTATTTTGCCTTCACCGCCGCTGAAGCGAGCCCAGGCTCCCATGACGTGAACATCGTTGACCGAGACGACGGCGATAGTGTCGACGCCGCGCGCCAGGATGGCGTCGTAATTATCCAGGTAGCCCGGCAGGTGATTATTGCTGCAGGTCGGCGTGAAAGCGCCTGGAACGCCAAACAGCACGACCGTCTTTCCTGAGAATATCTCGCCCGTCGTGATCGGCTTTGCACCGTCGGCGGTCATTGTTTTGAAGGTCGCATCCGGCAGTTTGTCGCCAACGGAGATCGTCATGATGGTCCTCGCTTGAGAATGGAAAGGGAGTGTCCTTGCGATAGCGAACTAAGGCGCGCCCGGCAACCGTCCAGACGTTGGCATCACGGAAAAGGCAGCAGGCCTTCGACCGCGCCAGCGGCACTTGTCAGTGTGTAGTGAAGGCCGCCATCGGTTGGCGTTGTCGACGGCCTGTCGAGGATCGGCACCGTAAAGATCAGCTTGCCATCCTTTTCGCTGCGGGTCGGGGCACCGAACATGTAGTCGCGTTCGCCGGCAACGAAGAAGTCGGCGGCCTCGGGAGTGCCCGGAAAGCTCGCTTCGACAATCAGGGTTTCGTGATCGCCCGGCAGTACGTTTATTCCGAAATCGGGCGTTGCCGTGGCGGGCAGAGTTGCAAGGCCTGCCTTGACCAGTGCCGCATCCTCGGCGTTGTCGGGATCGGCGCCGGGATCGATGGTCAGCCTTGTCTGCACCGGGATGCAGATGGTTTCGCAAATGCCGAGGAAGATGTCCGCATCGATGACGGCCGGCTGGCCGGGTGCAGCAAGCGTGAACGTCACCGGCAATGAAACCGGGTGGTCGTAGCCGGCCCATTTGCCATAGCCGTCATCGTGGCGCTGCGGCGGCGGAAACGAAAGCGTCGCGTCGGCAATGTTGGTGCTGGCCGAGATGTCGATCTGTGGCGGCACGCCCGCATCGCCCGGATCGCGCCAATAGGTCTTCCAGCCTGGCTTCAGCGCAATGTCGAGGACACCTTGGAGACGCCCGGCCTCGTCGGCTTTGCCGCTCGTCACCAGCCGCACCCGGCCGCCTTCGCTATTGTACCAGGCCGACGAGGAGGCTGAGGCGGGGAGGCAGGTCGCCGACCCAATGGCCACGCCAAGCAGCAGGATTTTCAAGCTTTGCATGGCAATGATTTGATCGTCTGTTGATGGCCGCACAATGATTTCATGACGCCGCCGGCATCATATTTGCGTGACCTTTGACTTATGAGCCTGATCAAATCGGGCGCCGCCCATCTTTTCGGCGCCCTGGAAACGCGTTACGCTGTGGTCATGGATTTGTTGCGTCATAAAAAGACGGCCGCAGGACCCGGCTTTCTCGACGACCAGTTCCTGATTGCCATGCCCGGCATGAAGGACGACCGCTTCACGCGCTCCGTCATCTACATTTGCGCGCACAGCGACGAAGGCGCGATGGGGTTGATCATCAACCAGACGCAGCAGATGCTGTTTCCGGACCTGCTCGTGCAACTCGGGATCATGAACGAACTGGAGGCAATTCGCCTGCCGCCGCCGGCGCGCGACTTCGTCGTGCGCAATGGCGGACCGGTGGATCGCAGCCGCGGCTTCGTCCTGCATTCGGGCGACTACCGGGTGGAATCCTCGCTCGCCGTGTCCGACGACGTCTGCCTGACTGCGACCGTCGACATATTGCGCGCCATCTCCTCCGGCCGCGGACCCCGGCGGGCTCTGATGGCGCTCGGCTATGCCGGCTGGGGTGCGGGTCAGCTTGAAAACGAGATCGTCGAGAATGGCTGGCTGACTTGCCCGGCTAGTGCCGAGCTTCTGTTCGACGCCGACATCGACCGCAAATACGACCGGATCCTTGCCTCGATCGGCATCGATCTCGCGCATCTCAGCCTGGCTGCCGGTCACGCCTGAACCTCATTACGTCCCGAAATTTGTCACGCCTGAGTGAGCGGATACTGTTCCTTCAGCGTCTTCAGCACCTGGTCGCCCGGCATCGGCGCTCCGAACATGAAACTCTGCACGTATTCGCAGCCCATCTGCCGCAACTCCAGCGCATCGCTCTCGTCCGAAATGCCTTCGGCGACAACCGACAGGCCGAGTTCATGCGCCATGTTGACCATGGATTTGAGCAGCACCGCGCGTTTCGGCGTCGCGTCGTCGACGAAGCTCTTGTCGATCTTGATGGTGTCGAACGGAAAGCGCGTCAGATAGGCCAGCGATGAATAGCCGGTGCCGAAATCGTCCAGCGACAGGCCGATGCCAAGCTGCTTCAGCTTGGTCAGCACATGGGCGGTCTGCTCGGGATTGTCCATCACCAGCGATTCGGTGAGTTCGAGCCGGAAGCAGCGCGGTTTCAGATTGGCCCGCGCGATCACCGAGCGGACGTCGCTGACCAGGTCGCGGCGGATGAGCTGACGGCTGGACAGATTGACCGAGACCGACAGCGGCGCATCGCCGATCTGCTTTTGCCATCCTGCTAGGTCTTCGGCAGCCTGTTGCATGGCAAACAGGCCAAGCTGCACGATCAGGCCGCAGTTTTCGGCGACCGGGATGAAATCCGCCGGCGGAATCATGCCGCGACGCGGATGGTCCCAGCGCAGCAGCGCTTCGAAGCCGGCAACGCTGCCGTCCTCCAGCCGCACGATTGGCTGGTAGGCAAGCGTGAATTCGCGTCGTTCGATAGCGCGGCGCAGATCGGACTCGAACTGCAGCCGGTCGGTGCCGACGGTGCGGAAGGCTGGCCGGAACGGCTCGATCCTGTCGCCGCCGAAGCGCTTGGCTTGATGCATGGCAAGCTCGGCGTCCTTGACCATGTCCTCAGCCGAGGTCTGCGTGGAGGTCCAGGTGATCAGCCCGATCGAGGCGGTCAGCACGATCTCGCGCTTGGCGAAGGTGATCGGGTTGTTGATGGCGTGCTTGATGGCATCGGCAATGGCCGCGATGCGAGCCGGATCCTGCTCCGACAAAAGCATCAGCGCGAACTGGTCGCCGGCAAATCGCGACAGCGAATCCTTCGGCTTGAGCAGCCGGTGCAGCCGCCGCGCGATGGTCAAAAGGATGGTATCGCCGGCCGAGATGCCGAGCCCGTCATTGACCTGCTTGAAGCGGTCGATGTCGATGACGAAGACGGTCGGGCGCACCTTCTCTTCGGTACGGGCGATCGAGATGATCGCCTCCAGCCGGTTCATGAACAGCTCGCGGTTGGGCAAGCCGGTCAGATTGTCGTGCACGGCGTCGTGCAGCAGCCGTTCCTCGGATTTCTTCTGCTCCGTCACGTCGACCATGGTGCCGACGCAGCGGATGACCTCGCCGTCCGAGCCGATCACCGGCCGGGCACGCAGCGAAAACCAGTGATAGTGCCCGTCGGCGCCGCGCAGGCGGAAGTTTTGCGACACCCGGCCGCGCCGGTGCTCGAGCACCACGTCGAGCGTCGTGCGAAACGTGTCGCGGTCGTCGGCATGCAGCACCGGCAGCCAGTTGCGGGCAGGGCCGCCGAGGCTGTTCGGCGCAAGGCCGAGCTGAATGCTGACGTCGGGACGAGTGACGACGCGGTCGCGCAGCACGTCCCAGTCCCACACAGTATCGCCCGATCCGGCAACCGCCAACGCCTGCCGCTCGAGGTCGGAGAACAGGCCCTGATGCAGGGCGCCGCCGGCAAAAGCGTGCTGCATCACGGTGAAGCCGATCAGCAGGATGATGAGGATCAGCCCACCGCCGAGCGCCGGCTGGGCGATATCGTTGTCCAGCATGCCGGTGATTGCCATCCACGATCCGCATAGCCACAGCAGAACCATCACCCAACTGGGCACCAGCATGATGGCGCGGTCGTAACCGCGTATACCGAGGAAGATGATCAGGCCGAGCCCGGTCAGCGCGGTGGCTGCGAAGGACAGCCTGGCAATGCCGGCGGCAACCGCCGGATCGACGATGGCAACGCCGGCGATCAGCACCAGCCCGAGGATCCAGACCAGTGCGCCGTAGCTGAAATGGCCGTGCCACCGGTTGAGGTTGAGATAGGCAAACAGGAACACCACGAAGGTCGCCGCAAGCGCCACCTCCGTTCCGGCGCGCCACATCTGCTCATTGCCCGGGGATATTTCTATGATCTTGTTGAGAAAGCCGAAATCGACGCAGATATAGGCAAGCACCGCCCAGGCTAGGGCCGCCGTCGCCGGGAACATCGAGGTCCCCTTGACGACGAAAAGAATGGTCAGGAACAGCGCCAGCAGGCCGGCGATGCCGATGACGATGCCACGAAACAGCGTGTAGGAATTGACGGAGTCCTTGTAGGATTCGGGGTCCCACAGATAGACCTGCGGCAGCTTGGGCGAGGCGAGCTCGGCGATGAAGGTAATCACCGTTCCGGGGTTCAGCGTCACCCGGAACACGTCGGCGTCTGGGCTGGTCTGGCGGTCGAGCGCAAAGCCTTCGCTGGGCGTGATCGCGGCGATACGGGTCGAGCCGAGATCCGGCCAGAACAGGCCGGAATTCACCAGCCGGAAATGCGGTGCGACAATCAGCCTGTCGAGCTGCTGGTCGGTGGTATTGGCGAGCGCGAACACCGCCCAGTCGCCGGTCGAGCGCGCGTCATTGGCCTCGACCTCGATTCGCCGCACGATGCCGTCCGGGCCGGGTGCCGTTGAGACCTGGAAATTCTCGCCCTGGTTGCGGTAGATTTCAACGGCACCCGAAAGGTCGAGCGCCACGTCGTCGCGGGCAATCTTGATCGGTTCGACCGCAAACGCCGAGGATGCCGCGCAGAGCGTGACGATTGCCGCCAGCATAAGGGCAAGCAGCGACCCGTTGCGCAGAAAATTCGTCAAAATCAGCCCTTTGTTCCAACGCCCGGCGGATCGTCCGCGATTCGGGCGTATAGGTAATGGTCCTGCCAGATGCCGTTGATCCTGAGATAGGATCGTAGCAGTCCTTCGCGCCGGAATCCGGCTTTTTCAAGCACGCGGATCGACCGGGCGTTATCGGGGATACAGGCAGCTTCGATCCGGTGCAACCGCAGCGTTTCGAAGGCGAAACGCGTCACCACCTTGACGGCATCGGTCATCAGGCCGCGTCCGCTGAAGCGCTCGCCGATCCAGTAGCCGATATGGCCGCTTTGGGCGACCCCGTGGCGGATATTGCCGAGGGTGATACCGCCGGCAAGCTTGCCGCTGCTTTTCTCGAAGATGAAGAAGGCGATCGCCGTCCCCTGCGCATAGTCCTCGCGGTAGCGGCCGATACGATGCCGCCATGCGGTGCGGTCGAGCTCGTCAGGGGTCCATCGCGGCTCCCACGGCTCAAGGAAGGCACGGCTTTCGCCGCGCAGCACCGACCACTCGCGATAGTCGTTGGTCAGCGGCACACGCAGCGTGACAAGGTCGCCCTTCAGTGCCGGCAGGTCGCGGCGAAAGAAAGGGAGCGCGAACACGACGCTCGAATAAGCTTAGACGGCAAGCTTACGGGCAGTGGTCTGCGAGCCCGAAAGCGAATCGAGGATCGCTTCATAGGGCGCGAGCGTACCCACCGGCCCGACGGCTGTAAGCGTCGGCTTCGTCGAAAAAAGCCGCGACGACAGATCCGTCAGCCGCTTGACCGTCAGCGCCGACAGCCGCTCCATCAGCTCTTCCTTGGCGATCGGCCTGCCGAACAGAAGCAACTGCCTGGCGATCTGCGAGGCGCGGCTGGCCGGGCTCTCGGCCGACATGATCAGCCCGGCGCGGTATTGGGCACGCGCCCGGTCGAGCTCCTCCTGCAGGATGTTTTCGCCGGCCTTTTGTAGCTCGTCGATGATCACAGGCACCAGCTCGGCGATATCGCTTTGTCCGGTTGCCGCATGGACCCCGAAGACGCCGGTGTCGGAAAAACCCCAGTGGAAGGCATAGACCGAATAGCACAGGCCGCGTTTTTCGCGGACTTCCTGGAAAAGCCGCGACGACATGCCGCCGCCGAGGATCATCGACAGGACCTGAGAGGCATAGAAATCGCGGACGTGATAGGCACGGCCCTCGAAACCCAGCACGATCTGGGCGTCCATCAGGTCGCGGTCTTCGCGAAAATCGCCGCCGACATATTGCGCATATTGCGGGATGGTGCCGTCGGCCTTGCCGCGGAAGCCGCCGAGACGCTTTTCGACCTCGCGCACGAAATCGTCGTGCTTGATGTCGCCGGCTGCCACCATCACCATGTTCTCGGCGCCGTATTGCCGTTCGATGAAGTCGTGCAGTTGCTTCGAAGTGAAGGATTTGACGGTTTCCGGCGTGCCGAGAATCGAGCGGCCGATGGTCTGGTGGCGGAAGGCGGTCTCGGTAAAGTGATCGAAAACGACATCGTCGGGCGTATCGTGCGCGGCGCCGATCTCCTGCAGAATCACATGCTGTTCGCGCTCCAGCTCCTGCGGATCGAATTCGGAGTCCTGCAGGATGTCGGAAAGGATATCGACCGCCAGCGGCACATCGTCGCTCAGAACCCTTGCATAATAGGAGGTCGTCTCGACGCTGGTCGCGGCATTGATCTCGCCGCCGACGTCCTCGATCTCCGAGGCGATCTCGAAGGCGCTTCGCCGCCTGGTGCCCTTGAAAGCCATGTGCTCGAGCAAATGCGCCATTCCGTGCTCTTCGTCACGCTCGTTGCGTGCGCCCGACTTGACCCAGGCACCAAGGGCAACAGATTCGAGGCTTGGAAGGGTTTCGGTGGCGACTGTCAGGCCGTTCGACAGACGGCTTACCTCAACACCCATATGGCAATTACTCCCTAACGCGCCGCCCGCGTGTGGCGGCCGACATAATCTTCCACCATTTTCAGGTCGGATGGAAGTACCGTGTATTTTTCCTCGGCGCTCATCAACCCGCCCAGCCATGCGGGGAGGGCAGGCGACACGCCGCTGGCGGCTTCGACGGCCGCCGGAAACTTTGCCGGGTGCGCAGTGCCCAGCACCACCATTGGCACCTCACCGGCGGCTTTGCCAGTGGCCACATGCACGGCTGCGGCGGTATGCGGGTCGAGCAGATAGCCACTCGCCGCAAGTGTGGTGCGGATTGTGGCGGCGACCTCGCCCATGGTGGCGCGGCCGGCGTCGAATTCGGAGCGGATCTTGGCGATTTCGCCGGCCTCGATGGTGAAGGCGCCGGACTGCTTGAGCCCGTCCATGTAGCGCCGCACGGTCGAGGCATCGCGGCCGGACGCCTCGAACAGCAAGCGTTCGAAGTTCGAAGACACCTGGATGTCCATCGAGGGCGACGTGGTCGAAAAGACCCCTTTCATGCGGTATTCGCCGGTCGCCAGCGTGCGCGCCAGAATATCGTTGTCGTTCGTGGCGATGATCAGCCGCTCGATCGGCAATCCCATCTTCTTGGCGGCGTAGCCGGCGAAAATGTCGCCGAAATTGCCGGTCGGCACCGTGAAGGAAACCGGCCTGTCGGGCGCGCCAAGCGACAGCGCGGAGGAGAAATAATAGACGATCTGGGCCATGATGCGGGCCCAATTGATCGAATTGACGCCGGATAGCGACACCCGGTCGCGAAAACCGTGGTCGTTGAACATGTCCTTCACCAGGCCTTGGCAGTCGTCGAAATTGCCTTCGATCGCCAATGCTTGGACGTTTGCGGCGGTCGACGTCGTCATCTGCCGCTGCTGCACCGGCGAGACGCGGCCGTGCGGGAAAAGCACGAAGATGTCGGTGCGGTTGCGCCCGGCAAAGGCATCGATGGCGGCCCCTCCGGTGTCGCCGGAAGTGGCGCCGACAATGGTGGCGCGCTGGTCGCGCTCGGCCAGCACATGGTCCATCAGCCGCGCAAGAAGCTGCATCGCCACGTCCTTGAACGCGAGCGTCGGGCCGTGGAACAACTCGAGCACGAAGCTGTTCGGCCCGCTCTGCACCAGCGGGCAGACGGCCTCATGGCGGAAGGTCGCATAGGCTTCGCGCACCAGCCGTTCGAACACCGGCGCCGCGATCTCGCCACCGAGGAACGGCGACAGCACGCGGATTGCAAGATCGGGATAGGCAAGGCCGCGCATGGCGCGGACCTCTGCTGCGGAAAAATGCGGCCAGGCGCTCGGCAGATAGAGCCCGCCGTCGCGGGCCAGCCCGGCCAGCACCGCGTCGGAGAATCCAAGCGCGGGCGCTTCCCCGCGGGTACTCACATATTGCATCGTCACGTTTCCATTGCTGCGGGAATCTTCGCCCGCCGTAAGGTGGTGGATTTCTGCGCTGGCTCAGTCGCATTTTTGCCGCGCGGTTGATATACGTCACCGGCTTTGCGAGAGGGAAGTGCAGTTCATGGCGTTTCATTCATTCAACGGTCGTTTTGTCGCGGGTCTGGCGCTCACCGGCTTTATGCTTGCTGCCGCAGGCTGCCAATCGAGCGACAATAGCATTCTCGGCTTCGGCAAGAAGGATACGACGCCACCACCGCCACCCGACCCCAAGGTGCTTTCCAGCCAGCTGCAGGCCTATTGCCCGAAAGTGACGTTGCGTGACGGCACCGCCTTCTTCAATATCTACGCCAAGAGCGGTCCGAAGCCGAAGAAAAAAACCGATGTTGCCGCCGAGGATGCCCAAGCCGCCCAGCCGGCAGCGGACGCGGCAGGCGTCGATCAGCCGGACGATTCCGCCAAGATCATCTATCAGGCTTCGATCACCGATGTGACCCGCGACTGCAGCCGCGCCAACGGCTCCTTGTCGATGAAGATAGCCGTTGCCGGCAAGGTCGTGCCTGGTCCGATGTTCGCCCCCGGTACCATCACCATGCCGATCCGTATCGCGGTGATGCACGGCACCGAAGTTCTCTATTCGCAGCTTCACTCCTATCAGGTCCAGGTTACCGATCCCTCGAGTGCCACGCAGTTCGTCTTCACCGATTCCAACGTCGTCGTTCCGGAGCCGACGGCGCGGGACTACCAGGCATTTGCCGGGTATGACGAGGGCGCTCCGAAAGGGGCGTCGGACAAGCCGAAGAAGAAGAAAGCCGCCGCGACCAACTGAGCCGGTGCATTCGCGCCACGGCGGTTGGAGGCGGCCTCTCAGGCGTCCGCCGACCATTCCGACAGCGCGGCGATCACGCTTTTCAGTTCCGCCCAGCGGCGGATGACCGTTTCGGCACCGGCTTCGGTCAGCGCATCGGCGTGGCCGGGATAGCTGTGCGCCGCGCCGGTGAAGCCGATGACGCGCATTCCCGCCGTCTTGGCGCCGGTGACGCCATGCACGGAATCCTCGATGACGAAGGTGTTCGCAGGATCGGCCTTGAGCTTTTCCGCGGCGAACCGGAACACGTCCGGCGCCGGCTTGGTTTTCCCGGTCGGCGTTTCCAGCGACGAAAAGATACGGCCGGCAAAGAACGGCAAAAGCTGCACCTTCTCCAGCATGAATTCGATCCGCTCCGAACGCGAATTCGAACAGACGCAGCGCGGCACCATTACCGCGGCGACAGCCTCGTGCGCCCCGTCGATGGCACGCACGTCGCTGCGCAGCCGGCGATCGACCAGCTGTTCCTCCTTGTCGATCAGGGAGGCCTGGAACGGGATCCGGGACTTTTCCTCGACCCGCATCATGATGTCCTTGAAAGTCAGCCCGGCATAGACCTCGGAAATCTCCTCCGCCGATATCTCATAGCCGGCCGAGGTCAAAAGCTCGGCATCGATGCGTGCGGCGATGATTTCGGAATCGACGAGCACGCCGTCGCAATCGAAGATGACAAGGTCTGGCTGGGGCATGGTGATCCGGAAAGCGGGATGAAGGGAATGCCAAGAGGCCTTTGGTCCAAACGGCTCAGGCGGCGCGGCATACACCAACAGGCCGGGCTTCGCAAATTCGGCAGTATGCTTCACTGAATATTTACGCTGATCGGTAACCATAACGGACAGTAAACAGTAACGCGTGCCTTGGGTGTCATAATGTCTGCCGTGCGTCTTCTCGACGAGCTTTCCGATGCTCCCCAGCAATCCGAGTGGCTGGATACGATCCTGAAGGGCGACTGCGTCGCCGCGCTGGAACGGCTGCCGGAAAAATCGATCGACGTGATCTTTGCCGATCCGCCTTACAATCTGCAGCTCGATGGCGATCTGCACCGGCCCGACCAATCCAAGGTCGATGCCGTCGACGACCATTGGGACCAGTTCGACAGTTTTGAGGCCTACGACGCCTTCACCCGCGCCTGGCTGCTGGCGGCGCGCCGCGTGTTGAAGCCCAACGGCACGATCTGGGTCATCGGCTCCTACCACAATATTTTCAGGGTCGGCGCCAAGATGCAGGACCTGGGCTTCTGGATCCTCAATGACGTCGTCTGGCGCAAGACCAATCCAATGCCCAATTTCCGTGGCCGTCGCTTCCAGAACGCGCATGAGACGATGATCTGGGCATCGCGCGACCAGAAGGGCAAAGGTTACACCTTCAACTACGAGGCGCTGAAGGCATCGAACGACGACATTCAGATGCGCTCCGACTGGCTGTTTCCGATCTGCACCGGCGGCGAGCGCCTGAAGAACGACAATGGCGACAAATTGCATCCGACGCAGAAGCCGGAAGCGTTGCTTGCCCGCGTCATGACGGCATCGACCAGGCCCGGCGACATCGTGCTCGATCCCTTCTTCGGTTCAGGAACCACCGGTGCGGTGGCCAAACGGCTTGGCCGCCACTTCGTCGGCATCGAGCGTGAGCAAGCCTATATCGATGCCGCCATGGAACGCATCGATGCGGTCCGGCCGCTGGACGGCGCCAATTTGACAGTGCTGACCGGCAAGCGCGCCGAGCCGCGCGTCGCCTTCGTCACCCTGCTCGACAATGGCCTGGTGGCACCCGGCGCCACGCTCTACGACGCCAAGAAGCGCTGGGCGGCCAAGGTGCGTGCCGACGGCACGCTGGCGATCGGCGACAGTGCCGGGTCGATCCACAAGATCGGCGCCGAGGTACAGGGGCTGGACGCCTGCAACGGATGGACCTTCTGGCATTATGAGCGCAGCGGAGGACTGACCCCGATCGACGAGCTTCGCCGCATTGCGCGGCTAGGCATGGAACGGGCAGGGGCCTGACGGTTTCTGAGTTGCGACAGATCAGTTAATGCGAAGGCTCAGCCAGTCCCTGGAAGCGATTCAAATCACACCTTGATCCCAAGACGCGCAAGGTCCGCCCTGAGCGTCTTTGCATCGGTGAACAGCACCGACTGCCAGCCGGCCGCCTTGGCGCCGTCGACATTTTTCTGGCTGTCGTCGATGAATAGCGTGGCTGACGGTTCGAGGCCGAACGCGGTGACGTGGTGATCATAGATGGCGCGATCCGGCTTGATTAGCCCGATCTCGGCTGACACGGTGATGCCGCGCGGGCGCTCCAGGAACGGAAAGCGGTCGCGCGCTTCGCGGAACGTATCGTCAGCCCAGTTGGTCAGCAGCGTCACGTCATGGCCCGTGTCGATCAGGCGCTCCATGATGGCTACGCTGTCATTATAGGCATGCGGTGCCATTTCGTGCCAATGGCGGCGGAAATTGCGGATATTCTGTTCGTGATCCGGGTACTGGGCGATCAGGAGCGTCTCTGCCTCTTCCCAGGTCCGGCCGCGATCCTGCTCGATGTTCCAATCATGCGTGCAGACATTGTCGAAGAACCATTTCCGTTGGTCGGGATCGGGGATCAAGCGGCTGAAGGGCAGGTTCGGATCATAGTGGATCAGCACTTTGCCAATGTCGAAAACGATGTGGCGGATTTCGGACATTCTTCTCTCTTTCTTTCAATGCGGACGCTGCTTCTTCGTCGCGCCCGGTATCGCCGCTTCGATTACCTTTTTCATGACGGTCGGCAGCGCCTCCCCGGAAATTTCATGGGCCAGCGACCAAAAATGCCCGGCCGGGGCGACGCTGTCGGTCTCCGCCTTGAACACGTCGAGTTCGAGCGCAAAATGGGTAAAGACATGGCCGATGCGTCCGGCCTGCCGCCAGTCGCCGGGGAACGGGGCTGCCGCTTCCGTTGTGGCGCCGTCGATGCGCGCCGTCCAGCCGGTCGTTGGCACCTCAGTCATGCCGCCGAGCAGGCCTTTATCCACGCGCTTGCGTAAAAGGATGGCGCCGTCGCCCCTGACGGCGACGAAGGCGGCGCCGCGGCGCAAGGGTTTCTCGGCCTTGGGCAGGCGGACCGGAAAGCGCTCGGGATCGCCCGAGATTGTGGCGCTGCAATCCTGCCTGACGGGGCAAAGCGTGCAGCGGGGCCGGCGCGGCGTGCAGATCGTCGCGCCCAGGTCCATCATCGCCTGCGCGAAGTCGCCGGGCCTTGTCCCGGGAACCAGGTGCTCGACATGGCTGCGTATCTCGCTCTTGGCTTCGCCCAGCGGCGTGGCGATCGAAAACAGCCGTGAGACGACCCGTTCGACATTGCCGTCGACGACGGCGGCTGGTCGGTCGAAGGCGATCGCCGCGATCGCCGCTGCCGTATAGGCGCCGATACCGGGCAGTTCCTTCAAGCCGGTCTCACTGTCCGGAAAGCGGCCGCCTAGCCGCGCGACGAGATCGGCGCAAGCCTTGAGGTTGCGGGCGCGAGAATAATAGCCGAGCCCGGCCCAGGCCTTCATGACGTCTTCGATCGGTGCCGCCGCCAGTGCCTCGACAGTTGGCCACTTCTGCACGAACGCCCGGAAATAGGATTTTACCGCCTCGACCGTGGTTTGCTGCAGCATCACCTCGGAAAGCCAGACCAGATAGGGATCGGGCTGCGCGCCGCTTGCCAGCGCGTGCGGCGGAACACGCCAGGGCAGGTCGCGGTGATGCGCGTCGTACCAGCCAAGCAGCCGGAACGCGATCTCGCCATTGTCTCCGGATACGGCCTTGCGGGTCTGGTCGTGCAGTGCCATTGATCGAGGGTCGGCCCTAATCCACTGGTGCTGAAGCTGGTGACTGGAGAACGCACATGGCAGGGAAAAGGCCCTTCGGCAATCCCGTTCCGGTGAGCGATCTCGCAACCGAGATCCTCGACCCGGTGCTGCGCAAGCGGGCCGGCATGTCGATCGGGCTGGTTCAGTCGTGGGAAGAGATTGCCGGGCCGCGGCTTGCCGGCCGCTCGCGCCCGGAAAAGATCCAGTGGCCGCGCCGCATGCACGAAGACGATCCGTTCGAGCCGGCGGTGCTGGTGATTGCCTGCGAGGGTGTGGCGGCACTGCATCTGCAGCACGAGACCAGCGAGATCATCAACCGGGTCAATGCGTTTCTCGGCTTCAATGCGATCGGCCGGATCAGGATCGTGCAGAAACCGGTAATGGCGGGCAAGGAAAAGCCGAAACCCAGTTTGCGGCCGCTGACCGTGGCCGAGAAGGCGAAGCTGTCGGGCACTGTCGGTTTGATCGAGGACGACGGGCTGCGCGCCTCGCTGGAGCGGCTTGGCGCCACCATTCTAGGCCAAAGGAAGCCGTAATCTCGCGCTATCGTGATGGCATGCTCGAATTTGCCGATTGGAATAGGGGTGGCAATGCCTTAATTCGCGCCAACTCTCGCTTTTTGTAGCCTTTGCATTGCAAAATCCAACTATTGCCAGGTGATTCGTATGATCCGTTCCTTGTCCCGCAGAAATCTCTTGTCGTCGCTGGCCGCCATACCGGCGATGGCGCTGCTTGCCGCCTGCAGCGATTCCGGCGAGAAAGCCGAGGCGCAGGATGTGACGCCTGCGCCCCCCTCCGATCCGACGAAACCGGCCGATCCTGCGAAGCCGGCCGCTCCAGCCGCCGCCAAGGCGCCGGAAGCTCAGGGTACCGTGGATATGACGGCCTTGTTGAAGCCGGGCGCGCTGCCCGACATGCAGCTTGGCAAGGACGACGCAAAGGTCACCATCGTCGAATATGCATCGATGACCTGCCCACATTGCGCGCATTTCGCCGAGACCACTTTCCCGGAGCTGAAGACGAAATATATCGACACCGGCAAGGCCCGCTACATCCTACGCGAATTTCCGTTCGACCCCAGCGCCGAGGCCGGTTTCATGCTGGCGCGCTGCTCCAAGGACAACTATTTCCCGATGGTCGACGTGCTGTTCAGGCAGCAGGCGAACTGGGTTGGTGTGAACAATACCAAGGACGCACTGCTGCAAATCGCCAAGCTTGCCGGTTTTACACAGGAGTCCTTCGAGGCCTGCTTGACGGACCAGAAACTTCTGGACGATGTGAGATCCGTCCAGAAGCGCGGCGCCGACGAATTCAAGGTCGATTCCACACCGACCTTTTTCATCAACGGAAAGACCTACAAAGGGGCGATGTCGATTGCGGAAATGTCGGCCATCATCGACCCTCTGCTCTGACGTTTTGGCAGCGCCGAAGCGGCTGCGCTTCGGCGTGCGCACTTCTTTGTCTTGCCGCTGGTTCTCCTTGCAAAACCGCGGAACAGTTTTGCGAAACTTGGCTATGGGTCGGCGCGAATGAAGTTCTCGCGCCTTCGCCTCCTCGGCTTCAAATCCTTCGTCGAACCCGGCGAGTTCGTCATCGAACGCGGCCTGACCGGCATCGTCGGGCCGAACGGCTGCGGCAAGTCGAACCTGGTCGAGGCGCTACGCTGGGTTATGGGCGAAAGCTCTTACAAGAACATGCGTGCGTCCGGCATGGACGATGTCATCTTTTCCGGCTCGGGAACGCGTCCGGCCCGCAACACCGCCGAAGTCACGCTGTTCCTCGACAATAGCGACCGGACTGCGCCGTCTGCCTTCAACGACGCCGATGAGTTGCAGGTCTCGCGCCGCATCGAGCGCGAGGCCGGCTCGCTCTACCGCATCAATGGCAAGGAAGCCCGTGCCAAGGATGTCCAGCTGCTGTTCGCCGACCAGTCGACCGGCGCCCGCTCGCCCTCGATGGTTGGCCAGGGCCGCATCGGCGAGCTGATCCAGGCAAAGCCGCAGGCGCGCCGCGCACTGCTGGAAGAGGCGGCCGGCATTTCCGGCCTGCACACACGGCGCCACGAAGCCGAGCTGCGGCTGAAGGCGGCCGAACAGAACCTCGAACGGCTGGACGACGTCGTCGGCGAGCTGGAAAGCCAGATCGAAAGCCTGAAACGCCAGGCCCGCCAGGCCTCGCGCTTCAAGAACCTGTCGGCCGACATCCGCAAGGCCGAAGCGACGCTGCTGCATCTGCGTTGGACGCTGGCCAAGACGCAGGAAGGCGAAGCGCGTTCGGCGCTGGCGATTGCCACCGCGCTGGTCGGCGACCGTGCTGCCGCCCAGATGGCTGCCGCCAGGGAACAAGGTATCAACGCCCACCGGCTGCCGGACCTGCGCGATGCGGAAGCCGCCGCCGCCGCCGCCTTCCAGCGTCTGTCGATCGCTAAGGCACAGATCGAGGAAGAAGCAGGCCGCATCCGCGCCCGCCAGGCTGAGCTCGACCGCCGACTGCAACAGCTCGATGGCGACCTTGCCCGCGAGGAGCACATGGTCCGCGACAATGCGGATATCCTCGAACGCCTCGCCGCCGAAGAAGCCGCGCTCAATGTCGAAAACGCCGGCGCCGCCGAGCGCGAGGCCAGCACCCGCGCGGCTTTCGAGCAGGCGGCATCGACGCTTGCTTCGAGCGAGGCCAAGCTGGCCTCGCTGACCGCCGAACGGGCGGAGGCGGCCGCCTCGCGCAACCAGATTGAACGGACGCTGCGCGATACCGCTGAGCGCCGCGACCGCTTTGCCCGCCAGCTTGCTGATGTCGACCGCGAACTGTCGGAGATCGTCTCCAGGGTCGCCGGCCTGCCCGACCCCGCCGAGAAGCGGCTGCTGGTCGAACAGGCGCAGGCGCTGCTCGAAGGGGCCGAACGAGCCGCGATTGCCACGGAACAGGCGGTCGCCGAGGCACGCGCAAGCGAAAGTGCCGCCCGCCCACCGGTTCAGGACGCAAAGGCCGAACTGGCGCGGATCGAAACCGAGGCCCGCACGCTCGCCAAGATCCTGAACGCCGCGAGCGGCGATTTGTTTCCCTCGGTGCTGGAGCAGATCAGCGTCGAGCGTGGCTACGAGACGGCGCTGGGTGCCGCGCTTGGCGAAGATCTCGACGTGCCGCTTGATCGTAGCGCGCCTGTGCATTGGGGCCAGAGCGAAATCCAGCCCGGCGATGTCGCTTTGCCGGAACGCATAAAGAGCCTCGCTAGCGTGGTGCGCGCGCCGGCGCAACTGGCCCGCCGGCTGGCCCAGATCGGCATTGTCGATGCCGCCGACGGAAGAAAGTTGCAGACGCTGCTTGCTCCCGGTCAACGATTGGTCAGCCGCGAAGGCGCGCTCTGGCGTTGGGATGGCTTCACCGCCAGCGCCGATGCGCCGACCGCCGCCGCGCAGCGGCTGGCGCAGAAAAACCGGCTGGCCGAACTCGATGCCGAAGCGGTTCATGCCACGCGCATCCTGCGCGAAGCCGAACAGGCGCTTGCGCAGGCCGAACAGGCGCTTGCCCAGGCGAGCGAGGCCGAACGCAATGCCCGACAGGCCGGGCGCGACGCCCAGCATGGGCTGGATGCTGCCCGCAATACGCTGGCTGAGGCCGAAAAAGCCGGCGGCGAACTGTCGAGCCGGCGTGCAGCACTTGACGAGGCGCGCGCGCGTATCGTCGACAGCCATGAGGAGACGGCGGCAGCATTCGTCGAGGCGGAAATGCTGCTGCAAGACGCTCCCGATCTCGGCGATCTGCAACTGCAGCTCGAGCAGTTGGCGGCCAACGTCGCCCGCGACCGCGCCGCCCTTGCCGATGCGCGTGCCGTTCACGAGGGCCTGAGGCGAGAAGCCGAGGCACGTACGCGCCGGCTCGACGCGATCGGCGCGGAACGGCGCAACTGGGTGGAGCGCGCCGAAAACGCCTCGACGCAGATCGCGGCACTCGGCGAACGCAAGGCAGAGGCTGAGGCCGAGCGCGAGCAACTGGCCGACGCACCCGACGAGATCGACGCCAAACGGCGCGCCCTGCTGTCGCAACTCGCCGAGGCCGAAAGCCTGCGAAAAGCTGCAGGTGACCGCTTGCAGGAAGCGGAGAACCGGCAGTCCGAGCTGGACAAGGCTGCGACCGCTGCCATCCAGTCGCTCGCCGAAGCGCGCGAAACGCGTGTTCGCGCCGAAGAGCGGCTGACCGCTGCCGACGAGCGGCGGCTGGAAGTCGAGGCGCGCATCCAGGAAACGCTGAACACGCCGCCGCATCTGGTGATCCGCCACACTGGCCTCGAACCCGACAGCCCGATGCCCGAAATGGCCGAGATCGAGCGTCAGCTCGACCGGCTGAAGGTCGAGCGCGAACGGTTGGGCGCTGTCAATTTGCGCGCCGAGGAAGAGCAGAAGGAACTGTCGGACCGGCTGGAGACCATCGTCTCCGAGCGCGACGACATCATCGAGGCGATCCGCAAGCTGCGGCAGGCGATCCACAGCCTGAACCGCGAAGGCCGCGAGCGGCTGCTCGCCGCCTTCGAGGTGGTCAACGGCCATTTTCAGCGGCTGTTTTCGCATTTGTTCGGCGGCGGCACCGCCGAGCTGCAACTGATCGAGTCCGACGATCCGCTCGAAGCCGGGCTCGAGATCCTGGCGCGCCCGCCCGGCAAGAAACCGCAAACGATGACGCTGCTGTCCGGCGGTGAGCAGGCATTGACGGCGATGTCGCTGATCTTCGCCGTGTTCCTGACCAACCCGGCGCCGATCTGCGTGCTCGACGAAGTCGACGCCCCGCTCGACGACCACAATGTCGAACGCTTCTGCAATCTGATGGACGAAATGGCCGCAACCACCGAAACGCGCTTCGTCATCATCACACACAACCCGATCACCATGGCGCGCATGGACCGGCTGTTCGGGGTAACCATGGCCGAGCAAGGCGTCAGCCAACTGGTGTCGGTCGACCTGCAGGCTGCCGAAGCCATGCGCGAGGCAAGCTGAAGCATCAGCTTAGTGGTGGTCTCCACCTCGGCTTTCGACTATAGCACGACGAAATGGGCTGGATCTGCCTCTCCAGATACCCGCCCGGCTGTGCGCGTGGAGAAGCTTGTTGCCTATACTTGTCACCGGAGCCGCGGGGTTCATTGGCAGTCATGTTTGCCACCATCTGCTCAACCGGGGAGAAGCGGTCGTCGGCGTCGACAACATGAACGACTATTACGACCTGGCGCTCAAAAAGGGGCGGCTTGCCCGCCTTCTGCCCCGTAAGGATTTTTCGTTCCACCAGATCGATATTGCCGAACAGGGCGCGCTTGCGGCCGCTTTGGCCGGGAAAGGCATCGTCAGGATCGTGCATCTCGCAGCGCAGGCCGGCGTGCGTCACTCACTCGACAATCCACGGCTCTATATCCGTTCCAATGTCATGGGCCACCTCGAAGTGCTCGAATTCTGTCGCGCCGAACCGGCATTCGAGCATCTGGTCTATGCCTCGTCGAGCTCGGTCTATGGCGGCAACCGCAGCGTGCCGTTCAGCGAGGCCGATCAGGTCGACAAGCCCGTCTCGCTTTACGCCGCCACCAAGAAAACCGATGAACTGATGAGCCACACCTACGCCCATCTGTTCGGCATACCGCAGACCGGCCTGCGGTTTTTCACGGTCTATGGTCCCTGGGGCCGCCCCGACATGGCCTATTGGATGTTCAGCAAGGCGATGCTCGAGGGCAATCCGATCCGGGTCTTCAACAATGGCGAAATGTGGCGCGATTTCACCTACATAGACGATGTTGTGAAGGCGGTTGTCGCTGTGCTCGACAAGCCGCCGGCGGCTGACGTTCCGCCGAACAGGCTTTACAATGTCGGCAACAACCGGCCGGTGCGGCTGGGCGACTTCATCGACATTCTGGAAAGATTGCTCGAGGTCAAGGCAATCCGCCACAACGAGCCGATGCAGGCGAGCGACGTCGAGAAGACTTATGCCGACATGACCGCGCTGGAGCGGGATTTCGGCTTCAGGCCTAGCGTTTCGATAGAGGACGGGCTGAAGAAGTTTGTCGATTGGTACCGGCCGTACTCGAAGCAGTAATTTGCACTGCTCGCCGTGACATCGCTATCTCGATGCGAACCGGTATCACTGGCATTCGGCCCAATCCGCAACTGATCCGGCGCGAAGCTTTGAAGAACCTGGCCCATGGTGCTCGTGCGACAGTAGCTCACCGTCAAGCGTGACCTGGAGTGGGTACAAGTCGGACTGCAAAAAGCATCATACTGTCCTAACATCCTGTTAACCACATGCTCGCTGAAAAGTATCCGATTAACCTTTGAGGCGCTTATGAACGCTATGTTCTGTGGCTTGCTGTTCAGTATGAGCTGTGTAGATGTGCGGATTCGGGGGCTATTTCGGTTCAGTCCGGGATGCGGAAGCTTTGCTTGCGCGCATGACGTCTGCGATCGCCCATCGCGGGCCGGATGAACGAGGGAAATTCGTAGCGCCCGAAGCTGGACTTGGGCATGCGCGGCTGTCGGTGATCGGGATTGGTGATGGCCAGCAACCGATGTCCGACGAGACCGGCAATTTGACGATTGCGTTCAACGGCGAGATTTTCAATTACGTGGAATTGCGCGAAGGACTGCTGGCCAAGGGCCGACGCTTCCGCACGTCGAGCGACACAGAAGTTCTCCTGCAGCTGTATGACGAGATGGGCGAAGACTGCCTGTCGCTCCTGAACGGTGATTTCGCCTTCGCGATATGGGATAATCGGCGTCGGCGGATGGTGCTTGCAAGAGACCGCATGGGTGTTCGGCCGCTGTTCTACACCAGCAGGGACGGGGTGCTCTACTTTGCGTCGGAGATAAAAGCCCTGCTGAAGGTGCCCGGCGTCTCGGCCGAAATCGATCCGATCGCACTCGACCAGATCTTTACGCTGTGGGCGCCGATCGCTCCACGCACGGCTTTCCGCAACATCCACGAGCTGGAGCCGGGAAGCGTGATGATCGCGACACAGGGGCAAGTCACGGTCAAACCATATTGGCACCTAGACTACCCGTATCTCGACGCGCCATCAAAAATCAGCAATGAGGACGATGCGGCCGAAGAACTGCAGGCCCTTTTGACCGCCGCGGTGAGGCTTCGCATGCGCGCCGACGTTCCGGTCGGTTCTTACCTTTCGGGCGGGCTCGATTCATCCCTCGTTTCGGCAATCGCGGCCGGCATGACTCCTCTTAAGCTGCAGACATTTTCCGTGACGTTCGACAGCGCCGAGCATGACGAAAGCGCCTTCCAGACCGAAATGGCGTTGGCGCTTGGCACCTATCATCGAACCATCGCCTGCCGTGCGGGCGATATCGCCGGTGTGTTTCCCGAAGTCATCCGCTTTGCCGAACGGCCGATCATCCGTACCGCCCCCGCCCCCCTCTATCAACTGTCCGGCCTCGTTCGCCAGGCCGGTTTGAAAGTGGTGCTGACAGGCGAAGGCGCCGACGAGGTCTTTGCCGGCTATGATGTCTTCAAGGAAGCGCGGGTTCGCCGTTTCTGCGGACGACAGCCGGCATCGCGCATCAGGCCACAGCTGTTCCGCAAGCTTTATCCCTATCTGCCGGGGCTGCAACAGCAGTCCGTGGAGTACCTGGCTGCGTTCTTCGGCACCGGCAGCGCTGCCCTGGACGATCCCCTATTCTCGCATCGGCCGCGTTTCAAGACCACATCAGCGGCGAAGATGTTCTTTTCCGGTGACCTGCGCGCGACATTGAAGGGCTATGACGCAGCCGAGGAACTGGCCAGCCGGTTGCCTGAGGCGTTTTCCCGGTGGCATCCGCTACATCAGGGGCAATATCTCGAAACCCGCTTTCTCCTGCCGGGCTACATCCTCTCGAGCCAGGGCGACCGGATGGCCATGGCGCACGGTATTGAAGGGCGTTTCCCCTTCCTCGATCATCGTTTGGTGGAGTTTGCAGCAAGACTTCCGCCGGAAATGAAGCTGAAGGGGCTGGTGGAAAAACACATACTGCGCAAAGTTGCCAAGCACTTGCTCCCGACGGCCATCGGGGAGCGCACCAAACAGCCTTACCGGGCGCCGGAAGCCCGCTCCTTCGTTGGAGCCGGAGAACTGGACTACGTGCGCGACTCGCTCAGCGAGGCGAGCATCGCCGCCGGAGGACTATTCAACGCCAAGGCGGTGGCGAACCTGCACGAGAAATGCCGCTTGCAGCCAGCGTCCGGGTTCCGCGACAATGCTGCCTTCGTCGGCATTTTGTCGACCCAACTGTGGCAGAAGATTTTCACCGGCCAAAAGGTCGGTACAGCACGAGCGGCCTGAGAAATCGAGGGAAGAAAACATCATGGTAACAATCAAGGACAAGGTCAAAACCTTTATCGTCGACAACTTCCTGTTCGGCGACTCGTCCTACGAGCTTGCAGACACGGCATCACTGATCGAGAACGACATCATCGACTCGACGGCCGTGCTGGAACTCGTAGCTTTCATTGAGGATGATTTCGGCATCGCGATGGTCGATACCGACATCGTACCGGCCAATCTGGATTCGATTGACCGTATCTCCGCCTTCATCAAGGCGAAAGCAGAAGCGCTGGCAGCGTAGGCGCAATTGGCGAGGAGCGTCCGTGCGGATCGAACATTTTCTGGCTGCCAAGGCCGCTGCCCATCCAGCCAAAACGGCATTGATCACCGAGCACAAAAGGCTGTGTTACGAAGAGCTGGACGATCTCTCAAGCCGCCTGGCCGCCGCCCTTTTCACGAATGGCGTCAGGCGCGACGACCGCGTCCTGATCTTCATGGACAATTGCTGGGAGGCTGCGGTTTCGATTTTCGCAGTTCTTAAGGCAGGCGCGACTTTCAGTCCGATCAACGCATCTACCAAGGCCGAAAAGCTTGCCTACATCATCGCCGATTGCGACGCAGCTGCGATCCTTACGCAAGCAAAACTGATGCCCTTGGTCGCCGAGGCGTCCGGATCCTCCGGCAAGACCGGCATCTTCGTGGCTTCCACCCTTGGTGCGGATAACCAATGCCCGGCAGGCGCCACATCCCTGGCGGATTGCTTGACGTTCCAAGCCAGGGAGATTGACCACCGCGGCATTGACGTCGATCTTGCGATGTTGATCTACACCTCGGGCTCGACCGGCCGGCCCAAGGGCGTGATGATGACGCACCGCAATTGCGACGCGGCGGCCGACTCAATCACCACCTATCTGCGCAATTCGCCGGACGACATCATCTTGAATGTTCTGCCCCTGGCTTTCGACTACGGGCTCTATCAGTTGCTGATGGCTGTCAGGCTCGGCGCCACGCTCGTGCTCGAGAAGTCCTTCGCTTTTCCCCAGGCGGTCTTTGAACGTATCCGCCAGGAAGGCGTCACCGGTCTTCCGCTCGTGCCCACGATGGCAGCGATGATCCTGCAGATGCGTGACCTGGCGCCGGGCTTCCTGCCCAGCCTTCGCTATATTTCCAACACGGCGGCTGCCTTGCCGCCGGCTCACATAGAACGCCTGCGGTTTCTTTTCCCCGATGTCAGGCTCTATTCGATGTATGGCCTGACGGAATGCAAGCGCTGCACCTATCTGCCCCCCGAGGAACTCGACCACCGGCCGGGGTCGGTCGGGATAGCCATTCCGAACACCGAGGCCTTTGTCGTCGACGACTACGGGCAACGAGTGCCGCCGGGCGTAGCAGGTGAGTTGGTCATTCGCGGGCCGCACGTCATGCAGGGTTATTGGCGAAACGAAGCTGCGACGGCACAAGCCCTTCGCCCAGGTCCGAATCCTTGGGAGATGGTTCTCTACACCGGCGATCTGTTCCGGGCCGATGAGGAAGGCTTTCTTTATTTCGTCGGCCGCAAGGACGACATCATAAAGTCGCGGGGGGAGAAAGTCGCGCCCAAGGAAGTGGAAGCCGTGCTTCACGCGCATCCGGGCATCGCGGAAGCAGTGGTTGTCGGTGTGCCGGATCCCGTGCTCGGGCATGCGATCGGTGCACTCATCGTACGGTCCGACCCGGCGCTTAGCGAAAAGGATATCATTCGTCATTGTGCACGCCACCTTGAGGACTTTATGGTCCCCAGGGTCATCGAGTTCCGCCGGGAACTGCCGAAGACCGATACCGGCAAGGTCAGTCGTCGGCTTGCGGCAGAAACCATGGAGGCCGCTCAATGAATGTTCGCCCCGCCAAGGACGCGCGGACCTTTCTGGCGCAGGCTCTGGCGATCGACCTGGCCGCCGAAACGGACCGTGTCGTAACGGCTTTGCGTCAGCAGTTGCGCGGGTTTCGCAAGCGGGGCCTTGTGCTCGGTCTTTCGGGCGGGATCGATTCGAGCGTGTCGGTCGCGTTGGCCGCGCGAGCCGTCGGACCGCGGAATGTGCTTTGCCTGTTCATGCCGGAAAGCGATTCCGATCCCGAAAGTCTGCGGCTCGGCCGCCTCGTCGCCGAAACTTTTGGCGTCGAGGCTATCGTAGAGGATATCGGGCCGACCCTGAGCGCGATGGGCTGCTACCAGCGTCGCGACGCCTTTATCCGCGAATTGGTCCCGGAATACGCCGAAGGCTGGGCCTCGAAGATCGTGATCGCGAACGCCCTCGAGGGCAAGGGCTACAATATCTCATCCCTGGTGGTGCAGGATCCGGAAGGCAAGCAGACGAAACTGAGAATGCCGTTGCCTGTCTATCTTGGTATCGTCGCCGCCACCAACATGAAACAGCGCACCCGCAAGCAGATCGAATACTATCACGCCGACCGCTTGAACTTCGCCGTCCTTGGAACGCCGAACCGGCTGGAATACGATCAGGGTTTCTTCGTGAAGAACGGTGACGGCGCAGCGGACGTCAAGCCGATCGCGCACCTCTATAAAACGCAGGTCTATGCGCTGGCGGCCCATCTCGGTGTTCCGGAGGAAATCCGGAACCGGCCGCCGACCACCGATACCTACTCGCTGGCGCAGACCCAGGAGGAGTTCTACTTCTCGCTTCCTTATGACCGTATGGATATTTGCCTTTACGGCCTCAACAACGGCGTGGCGGCTGAGCTGGTGGGGCAGGCGGCGGGGTTGGCCGCCTCACAAGTGGAACGCGTCTGGGCCGATATCATCGCCAAACGCAAGGCGACGCGTTATCTGCACCAGCGTCCGCAACTCGTTGATGAAGTCGAGGAAATCGGCACCTGAACCGCCTCGAAACCGGGCCACGGATGGACGGTTCGATTTGAACGTGTCCCGACTCTAGCTGAAACGGCTCCCGATCAGCCGGCTCCACTGCTCGCCCGCAAGACCGTTCAGGAAGACTTGCGAGTTCTTCATGGCGTCCAACAGCTCTGGATCACGTGAATGCACCACCGTTGAGGCAACGGTCAGGAAAGCGATGCGTCGTCCAAGCATCGCCTCCAGAAGTGCAGGTTGAACACGTCCGCGCAGGCCGCTGACGCCGCGCGCGGCGGCATGATCGATAAGGCAGTCTATCACCGAGCCCGCCTGGCCGGGGAGGGCGAGGATCTGCAGCACGCGACCAATTTGATACTTCCGTGCGTAATAGGCGAAAGCGCCGACATTGTTGCCGACTGGCGATGTCACGCAACCGAAGACAAGCTCGCCTAAATCCGGCTTCTGTGCCGCATCGGTCAGGATGTGGTCGAGTTGGCCTTCCGTCCAATCCGGGCGCAGGGCGAATTGAGCGGTAAACGGCTCGATGAGCTTGGCAAATGTGTGGCTGTCGATTTCGGATATCCGAAATGCTCCGTGGCCTGCCCCTTCCACCGCCACACCTGACCAGCGTCGTTCGCTGGGCGTCATCCTCCTGCAATAAAATCGGTCGACGGCACGCGCCAACGGATTGAGCATTCGGGCAAGCGTCAGGCGATTGGCGGAAAGGCTGAGCATGAAGGCCGCGGGGCGCATCACGCGGACCCAGTCAAGGCTGTATTGCGGCAGGACCGCGCCGCGCAGCCGGGTCCACAATTTCACGGAGATATCGTTGGCCGTCTCGCTGAAGGAGATGTCCTGCGGACCATCAAGGTATGCTTTCAGCAAGCGGGCGCCGGCCAGCGGATCGTGCTCATGGTCCTCGACCATGAGCGAGCTACAGATGGCGGCGCGTAGTTGTCGGCCGTTGAACGTCATCGGCAGCACGTGGACACCGACAAATCCGGAGACGCGACCGGCGTCGTTGACATGGACAAGCGACCGGAGGTCGCCGCCGCAACCGGGCGCATCCAGATAAAACCGTCTCATGTATTCGACGAGAGAGGCCGGCGCTTTCGTCCCTTCCTTCAGCAGCACGCGCTGAAACATGTCCGCGACTGCCGGGAGGTCGGCGCCTTGCAAGGCGCGAATGATGCTCAAGCCCGGCTCCCGGCACCGAAGTCCCGTCCGCCGAGCTTCCGGGCCAAGGCGACACGAGGCACGAGAACATCGGACGCGAGTTCCAACTCGACGCCCATGAAGCCGTGCAACCTCGACCAGTTGCGGTCGCCCCGGTGACTGAACGGAGTGCTGAATTGCTGCGGCAAGGTGGACCCTTTGCTTGACCGACGAAAACCGGCGTCATTGCTGCTAGCAGATTCAGGTAAACCGATATTAAAGTCGTTGCTTTGAATGGTAGCGAACCAGGTTGTCCGGCCTCATACCTGGACATCAGTAATTTTGGTTCCCGGCGGACTCTACACGACCAGCGGCATGAGTTGCGTGCTCCGCGTCGAACCGTTTCGGCTGGCCAAAGTTTCGTGTGGCGGCTCTTGACTGGGGGCGCGGGCGTAATACGGTGAGACAAATACCGGCTCTGGCCGCCGGGCGGCAAGAATGCCTCGTATGCCTCGCCTTGCGGCGGTGGCTGCGGGGCATTGTCATTTTGAGGCTTTGCTTGAAACGGCATATCGAGATCGGCATTCTCTATTCGCGGTCCGGCAACTACCGGCTGGTGTCCGAATCCTGCCGTGCGGGCGCGATGAACGCCATCGCCGACGTCAACGCCGATCCCGTTGTCCCCTTCGAATTCATCCCGGTCGAGCGCGACCCGCAGGGCAACATCGATCGGTATGCAAGCGGCTGCGCGGACATTCTCGCCAACAGCGGCGCGCGTCACATCATTGGCTGCGTCACCTCGTGGAGCCGCAAGGAGGTCATTCCAATCCTGGAAAGGGCAGGCGGCACGCTGTGGTATGCCTGCCCGTACGAGGGCTTCGAAGCCAATGAGCATGTCGTCTACACCCACGCCTGCCCCAATCAGCATCTGGTACCGCTACTTGCCTATGTCGTGCCTCGTTTCGGCGCCGACGGCTTCCTGCTCGGTTCCAACTACATCTGGGGTTGGGAGACCAACCGTGTGGCGCGCGACCTGATTGCGGACGCCGGCGGCAAGGTGCTGGGCGAACGCTATCTGCCGCTTGGCGAGGTCGATGTTGCGAGGCTGATCGCGGAGGTACAGGCGACGAGACCTGATTTCATTCTGAACAATCTCATCGGCCCTTCTTCCTATGCGTTTATCGCCGCCTATGCCGAGCTTGGCCGGCGCGACCCGCATTTCAGGCCGGAGCGTTGCCCGATCCTGTCCTGCAATCTCACGGAATGCGAATTGCCGGCGCTCAACGGGGCAGGGGATGGTCATCTTTCCGTTGGGCCCTATTTTCACGACACCTCGGGGGCGGATCGCGGAGCGGCTTCAGTGTCTTCCGTCATGCCTGCCTCATCCTTCGAGGCGGCGGCTTATGCCTCGGTGCGCACGCTCGCCGAGATCCTCACCCGCAACCCCGGTGCACAATGGACGGACCTGCCCAAGGTCTTTGCCGGAACATCATTTCGAACACCGCTGGGCGACATCGCCATCGATCCGCAAACCCAGCACGCTACCTTGCCGGTGCAGATCGGACGTATCGATGGGACATCGTTCAAAACGGTCACGCTGACGAAGGGCGTGGCACCCGATCCCTACCTTTCCCGCTATGACCGGACGGAGACGTTCGGGCGGCCACGCCTGCGGGTGGTGTCGTGAGCAAGATGGCGCGTATCCCGAACCTTGGAGGCGCCAGGGCTTTTGTCCTGCATCGTCCACATCCGACCGTGCAGGCGATCACAAGGCAATTGTCGGCCATCGGCCTTGAGGCGATTGGCTTCTGGCCGGAACTGCCGGCCGAAGCCTTGGCGGCGGACTTCGTTTTCTTCGACGTAGACCTCGGCTTTGACGAGCAATTTCCGTGGAAGCCGGGCGAGGCACCGATGCCGCTGATAGCGCTGATCGGCTCCGAGGCGCCGGGGCGTGTCGAATGGGCACTGTCGCACAAGGCCGATGCCCAATTGCTGAAACCGGTCGGCAACGCCGGCGTCTATAGCGCGCTTTTGATCGCAAGGCAGAGTTTCGAGGCGCGCAAGCTTCTGGCCAGCGAGATCGCCTCGCTTCGTCAGCGGGTCGCGGAGCGCCAGACCATCGTACGCGCGGTGGAGGTCTTGTCGAAGGGCGCCGAGGACGGCCGTGCCTATGCGCAGCTTCGCTCGCTGGCGATGAGCTGGCAAATCAGCGTCGAGGACGCCGCGCGCAGGATCGTGGCGATGACACAAGAAGAAGGCGACGATGACCAATCCGATCGCGCCTGAGCTTTCAGCCGCGGGGCGTATGCCAGCCAAGCCTCGCGCCGGCGTCTGGCGACGTCTGCTAAAACGGCCTCTCGCATTGCTCGGCCTCGGGATTATTGCCCTTGTCTTGGCCGGCGCCATTCTTGCACCGTGGCTGACAGGCTACGATCCGAACGAGCAGATGTTTGACGGGCTCACGCTTGAAGGCGCGCCACTGCCGCCGGGAGCCCAATTCTGGCTAGGCACCGACCTGCTTGGCCGCGACCTGCTGACCCGTCTTCTCTTCGGCGCGCGCACGTCGCTGATCATCGGCATCGTCGCCAATGGCGTGGCGCTTCTGATCGGCACGCTGGTCGGCATCACGGCCGGCTATTTCCGCGGCTGGATCGGCAGCGCGCTTATGCGCTTCACCGATTTGATGATGGCTTTCCCGGCGCTGCTGCTCGCCATCTGCCTGGCGGCGGTGCTCCAGCCGAGCCTGTGGATCGTCGCTATGGTGATCGCATTGGTGAACTGGGTGCAGACCGCCCGCGTCATCTACACCGAGACAAGTTCGCTCGCCGAGCGCGAGTTCATCGATGCCGAGCGCACCATCGGCGCAAGCGCCCCACGCATCCTGTTTCGTCATATCCTGCCGCACCTTTTGCCGACGATCATCGTCTGGGGCACGCTCGGCATCTCGACCACTGTGCTTCTGGAAGCGACGCTCAGCTATCTCGGTATCGGCGTGCAACCGCCGACTGCTTCCTGGGGCAACATCATCTTCGAAAACCAGACCTATTTCCAGGCAGCGCCCTGGCTGGTTTTCTTTCCGGGTGCGGCGATCCTGGCGCTGGCGTTGGCCTTTAACCTGGTCGGCGATGCGCTGCGCGACATCCTCGATCCGACGCAAAGGGGGCGGGCATGATCGCCTATCTCGGCCGCCGCGTTGTCCAGGCCGTGCTCATCTTGCTCGGCGTCTCTCTGATCACCTTTGCGCTGCTCTATCTGCTGCCCGCCGATCCCGTCCGCCAGATCGCCGGCCGCAGCGCCACGCCCGAGACGGTCGAGAACATCCGCCGGCAGCTCGGCCTCGACCAGCCCTTTGTCGTCCAGTATTGGCACTATCTGATCAGCCTGCTCAGCGGCGATCTGGGGCGCTCCTACATTCAGCGCTCGGAGGTCACGGAGCTTATCGTCTCGCGTCTGCCGGCAAGCCTGCTGCTGATGGTCGGCGCCATTGCTTGCGAAGTCGTGATCGGGCTGACGATGGGCCTCATCGCCGCCGTCAAGCGTGGCACCGCCACCGACCAGTCGCTGATGGTCGCCTCCTTCGTCGGCGTTTCGGCGCCGCAATTCGTCGTGGGCCTGCTGCTGCTTTATGTATTCGCGGTGCGGCTCGGCTGGTTCCCGATCGGCGGTTACGGCACCTGGCGCCATCTGGTGCTGCCATCGCTGACCATGGGAATTCTCGGCGCAGGCTGGTACGCCCGCATGATGCGCTCGTCGATGATCGACGTGCTGCGCCAGGATTACGTGCGTACCGCGCGTGCCAAGGGTCTTGCACGCAGCGCCATTATCTTCCGGCACGCGCTGCCCAACGCCATCCTGCCGGTCATTGCCATGATCGGCATCGACATCGGCATCTTCATGGGCGGCATCGTGGTTGTCGAAAGCGTGTTCGGCTGGCCAGGCATCGGCCAGCTAGCCTGGCAGGCCATTCAGCGCATCGACATTCCGATCATCATGGGGGTCACCCTGGTTTCGGCCTTTGCCATCGTGCTCGGCAATCTCCTGGCCGACACTGTCGCACCGTTCATCGATCCACGCATCAAGCTCAGATGAAAACCAAGAACACCAGAGAAAGGGAACATGACATGAGAAAATATCTGATATCGACCGTGGCGGCATCGGCGCTTGCGCTGGTGCTTGGCATGACGAGCGTACGCGCCGAAGACGCCGTCGATCCGAATGCCAAGCAGGGCGGCGCGATCACCATTACCTACAAGGACGACGTCGCTACGCTCGATCCGGCCATCGGCTATGACTGGCAGAACTGGTCGATGATCAAGAGCCTGTTCGACGGGCTGATGGACTACGAGCCGGGCACCACCAACCTGCGGCCCGACCTTGCCGAGAGCTACGAGATTGCGCCCGACGGCAAGACCTTCACCTTCAAGCTGCGCCAAGGAGTGAAGTTCCACAATGGCCGTGAGATGACCGCCGACGACGTGAAATATTCGCTCGACCGGGTCACCAATCCAAAGACACAGAGCCCTGGTGCCGGCTTCTTCGGGTCGATCAAAGGCTATGACGATGTCGCTGCCGGCAAGGCGGAAAGCCTGGCCGGCATAACCGTCGTCGATCCCTACACGATCAAGTTCGAGCTGACCCGGCCCGACGCCACCTTCCTGCATGTCATGGCGATCAACTTCTCGCATGTCGTGCCGAAGGAAGAGGTCGAAAAATACGGCGCGGACTTCGGCAAACATCCGGTCGGCACCGGCGCCTTCAAGCTCGCGGAATGGACGCTCGGCCAGCGCGTGGTCTTCGAGCGTAACCCGGATTACTGGCACAAGGGCCTGCCGCATCTCGACAAGATCACCTTTGAGATCGGTCAGGAGCCGATCGTGGCGCTGCTGCGGCTCCAGAAAGGCGAGATCGACGTTCCCGGCGACGGCATTCCGCCGGCGAAATTCCAGGAGGTGATGGCCGATCCCGAGCAGAAGGCCCGTGTCGTCGAGGGCGGCCAGTTGCACACCGGCTATATCACCATGAATACCACCATGGCGCCGTTCGACAATCTGAAGGTGCGGCAGGCGGTCAACATGGCGATCAACAAGGACCGCATCGTCCAGCTGATCAACAACCGTGCGGTGCCGGCCAATCAGCCATTGCCGCCGTCGATGCCTGGCTACGACAAAGAATTCAAGGGCTATCCCTATGACGTAGCCAAGGCCAAGGCCTTGCTTGCCGAGGCGGGGCATCCCGGTGGTTTTGACACGCAGCTGTTTGCAATGAATACCGATCCCAACCCGCGTATCGCGCAGGCCATCCAGCAGGATCTGGCGGCGGTCGGCATTAAGGCCAGCATCCAGTCGCTCGCGCAGGCCAACGTCATCGCCGCCGGCGGCGACAAGGCCGGTGCGCCGATGATCTGGTCCGGCGGCATGGCCTGGATCGCCGACTTCCCCGATCCGTCGAACTTCTACGGCCCGATCCTCGGCTGCGCTGGTGCCGTCCCGGGCGGCTGGAACTGGTCGTGGTATTGCAACAAGGAGCTCGACGCCAAGGCGGCCGAAGCCGACTCGATCGTCGACCCGGCCAAGGCTGGCGAACGCGCCAAGATGTGGAGCGAGATCTACGGCAAGATCATGGACGACGCGCCCTGGGCACCGGTGTTCAACGAGCAGCGTTTCACCATGAAATCAACCCGCATGGGTGGCGCGGACAACCTCTATGTCGACCCGGTCCACATCCCGATCAACTACGACAATGTGTATGTGACCGATGTGCAATAACTGCGACTACACCATCCACGGGCGCCACCATCATTTCGGCTGGGACAATTCCTTTGTCCCGGCCGAACGGGTGGCGCCAGGGTCGACGATCGAGTTCCAGTGCCTGGACTCGTCCGGCGGGCAGCTGACGATGGAGAGCACCGTTGACGACGTTGCTTTGCTCGATTTTGCCAAGGTGAACCCGGTCACTGGGCCAATCTATGTCGACGGGGCAGAGCCCGGCGATGCCCTGAAAATCACCATCGAGGCGTTCAAGCCGTCCGGCTTCGGTTGGACAGCGAATATCCCGGGATTCGGTCTGTTGGCGGATGACTTCACTCAACCGGCACTGAATATCTGGAAGTACGACGCCGCCTCGCTCGAACCCGCGCTGTTCGGCAAGAGCGGCCGGGTGCCGCTCAAGCCCTTCGCCGGCACCATCGGCAATGCCCCGGCTGAGCCGGGTCTGCATTCGGTGGTCCCGCCGCGGCGCGTGGGCGGCAATATGGACATCCGTGATCTCGCTGCCGGCACGGTGCTCTACCTGCCCGTAGAGGTCGCGGGAGCGTTGTTCTCGGTCGGTGACACGCACGCCGCGCAAGGCGACGGCGAGGTCTGCGGCACGGCGATCGAGAGCCCCATGGACGCCGTGCTGACGCTCGATCTGGTCAAGGATGCCCGGCTGCGGACGCCGCGTTTCACGACGCCCGGTCCGGTGTCGCGACATCTCGACGCCAAGGGCTATGAGGTGACAACCGGTATCGGGCCGGATCTGATGGACGGCGCCAGGAGCGCCGTCTCGCAGATGATCGACCTGCTCTCCGGCCGCTACCGCATGGATCCGGTAGACGCCTATATGCTCGTGTCGGTTTGCGGCGACCTGCGCATCAGCGAGATCGTCGACATGCCCAACTGGGTGGTTTCTTTCTACTTCCCCCGCTGCGTCTTTGAATGAAGGTGGAGGACATCAAACGATCCGGGCAGGCCGCCGCGGAGAGTGGCTCTGTCAGGCCGGTACTCAGCGTCTCAGGTCTGAGCGTCGCCGTGCGCGGCGAAGAGGGCGACCGCGACGTCGTTTCCGACCTGACATTCGACCTGATGCGCGGCGAAACGCTTTGCATCGCCGGCGAGTCCGGTTCCGGCAAGTCGATGACGGCGCTGGCCATCATGGGCTTGCTGCCGCAGCCGGCGGCACGCATCAGATCAGGCTCCATCCGGCTCGGCGATCAGGATCTCGCGGCTCTTAGCGAGAGTGGTATGCGCCGCATCCGCGGCGACCGCATTGCCATGATCTTTCAGGAACCGATGACATCGCTCAATCCGGTTCTTTCCATCGGCCGGCAGCTCACGGAGGCGATCGAGGCACACGCCTCGCTGTCGCGCTCCAACTCGCGGCTGAGGGCGCTCGAGGCGCTGAAGGCAGTCCGAATTCCGGATGCCGAACGGCGGCTCGAGCACTATCCGCACGAACTCTCAGGCGGCATGCGCCAGCGTGTGATGATTGCCATGGCTCTGGCCCTGAACCCGGATGTGCTGATCGCCGATGAACCGACGACCGCCCTCGACGTCACCGTTCAGGGCGAGGTGCTGGAGTTGCTGCGTGACCTGCAGCGCGAGCACGGCACCAGCGTTATCCTGATCACGCACGACATGGGTGTCGTCGCCGAGATGGCGGACCGCGTTATCATCATGCGCGATGGCCGGATGGTCGAGCAGGGCAGCGCGACCGACATCTTCACCCGCCCGCAGGCAGATTATACGCGCGAGCTTCTGGCCGCCGTGCCACGCATCGGCGGTGGACGGCCGGCCGAAGACCGACAAGACGCCGCCCACATGCCGGCCGAGCTTGTATCCGTCAGCGATCTTCACGTCCGCTTCGACCTGCGCGGCGGCTTCTTCGGTCGCGTTGACCGCAGGGTGCACGCGGTCGAGGGCGTCAGTTTCTCGATCGCGCCGCACGAAACGCTGTCGCTGGTCGGCGAATCGGGCTGCGGCAAGTCGACGACGGCCAAGGCGATCGCCGGGCTGGTGCCCTACACCGGCAGCATTTCAATCGGCAGCCACGACTTGTCGGCGCTCAGCCGCAAGGAGCGCAAGGCTGTACGCCGCAATGTGCAGATGATCTTTCAGGATCCCTTCGCGTCCCTCGACCCGCGCATGCGAGTAGGCGATCTCGTCGCCGAGCCTCTGCTGATCCACGGCCTCGGCGACAAAGAGCAACGGCACGCCCAGATCGCCGCACTGTTCGAACGCGTCGGCCTCTCCGCTGACCAGATGGAGCGCTATCCCCACGAATTCTCCGGCGGGCAGCGCCAGCGAATCTGCGTTGCACGGGCGCTGGCGCTGCGACCAAAGCTGATCATTGCCGACGAGAGCGTCTCTGCTCTCGATGTGTCGGTGCAGGCGCGCGTGTTAAGATTGCTGAAGGAACTGCAGCGCGAATTCGGCGTCGCATATCTCTTCATCTCGCACGACATGGCGGTGGTAGAGAACATCTCCGATCGCGTGGCGGTAATGTATCTGGGGCAGATCGTCGAGATGGGCACCCGCGACCAGATCTTCTCCAACCCGCGCCATCCTTACACAAAGCGGCTGATCGAAGCCGTTCCGGTTCCCGATCCAGGCCGGCGCCGCGCCCGGTTCGCCCGTTTGGACAGCGAAATTCCAAGCGCTGTGCGGCGCATCGGTGACGAGCCCCGGAAACTCAAGCTTGAAGATGTTGGCGACGGCCACCTCGTCGCCACTTGATCAGCTTAGGCCGCCTCGTCCAGCCAATCCGCAGACGCTCGGGGACAGCAGCATATGTGATGCTCGGGCGGCAGGATGTGATCGGTGATGGCGCTGCCGCGGCAGCGCCAATCGGCGATGCCGAGTTGGCAAGATCGCCAGTTTACATCTGACATGTTAGCGTGCTAACGCTACGTGCACATTGATTTCAACGGAGATCGCATTGGCTTCCCGCTTTGGTCTTTCGGTTGCCTTAGCCACACCCTTCGACCCGTCGGGGCAGATAGCGCTCGCGCCGATGATCGCGCACGCCCGAGCCTGCCTTGGCGCCGGCTGCAGCAGCGCGACGCTGTTCGGCACCACCGGGGAAGGAGCCTCGGTGGGCACCGACGAGCGGCGGATCGTCACCGAAGCCATGTTGGCGGCCGGTATACCGGCACATCAGCTCGTCGCCGGCGTGCTGGTCGATGCAATCGAAGATGCCGCCGATCAGGCTCGGCACGCTTTGCAGCGCGGCGTTCGCAACATTCTGCTCGCTCCGCCGAGCTACTTCAAGAATGTCGGCGAGAACGGGCTGTTCGGATGGTTTTCCGCCGTCTTCGCCGCACTCGGCCCGCTGGCGCGTGATGTGCTCCTCTATAACATCCCCTCTGTCACCATGGTGCCGCTCCCGCTTGGGCTGATCGGCCGGTTGCGCGCCGCCTTTCCCGCTGTGGTGGCCGGGGTGAAGGATTCCGGCGGGGACTGGAGCTACAGTGAGGCGCTGCTTGAAGCGCATGGCGATCTGGTGATCCTGATCGGCGACGAACGGCATCTGGCGAGAAGCGTGCGCCGCGGCGGACAGGGTGCGATTTCCGGCATGGCTAATTTTGTTACCGGCGAAATCCTCGCAATGGTCGAAGACGGCCGCGACGACCCACGCGTCGAGGACTTCGTGCTCGAATTGCTCAAATACCCGGTCACACCGGCGGTGAAGGTCATGGTCGCGCGCACGACCGGCGACGAGCGCTGGCTGGCGGTCCGCCCGCCCCTGGAGGCGATCGGCCCACAAGGACGGCGGCAGCTTGCCGCGGCCTACGACAGGCTGTTTGCGACAGAGGCGGCCTGACCGACAAGGCCGGGCTGGCCGACAAGGAAGCGAGCTGAAGTGGAAGACGGCAGCGAACCGATCACTCTCCGGGAGAAAGCCTATGCCAGCTTCACGCGGCATTTGCTGGCCCGTGATCTGCGGCCGGGGCAGTTCGTGTCACAGCGCGAACTGGTCGCTTTCACCGGGCTGCCGCTGGGCGCTATTCGCGAGATCGTCCCGCGTCTCGAGGCCGAGGGATTGCTGACCACCATCCCGCAGCGCGGCATGCAAATCGCGCACATCGACATCAATCTGATCCGCGAGGCCTTTCAGTTTCGGCTATTCATGGAACGCGAGGCGGTGGCGCTATTCACGGCCAGCGCTTCAGATGCCGAACTTGCCCGCATGCGGCGCGAACACGAGGAGATGCTGGCTCAAGCTCTGGGGCAGGCGCCGACGCCGGAAATGGAAGCCAAGGCCCAGACCATCGACTGGGCCATGCACGATACCTTTATCAATGCGCTGGGCAACGAGATCATCGCCAAGGCCTATCTGGTCAACTCGGTGAAAATCCGGCTGATCCACCAGGAGCGTTTCCGCATCGACGGTCGCGTGGTGCCGGTGATGCGCGAACATTTGGCGGTCATCGAAGCCATGGAGAGCCGCAATTCGCAAAAGGCGGTTGAAGCGATCAGTCTGCATATCGACAATGCGCGCCGGCTGGCGCTCCAGATCTGAGGAAATATAGCCGCGCCGCGGTTCGCGGCGCATCCACAACGACAGCAACCGGGAGGAAGAAATGTCGTCCAATCTGTTCAACCCAACCAGGAGGCAACTCCTTGCCGGAACCGCGGCGCTCACCGCCGCCGGCCTTGTGGGGCTCCGCCCTAGCTTTGCCGCAGGCGTCGACTGGAAACGCTTTGCCGGGACGACGCTTGACGTCAATCTGGTGAAAAGCCCGCGCAGCGACACCATCCTGAAATATCTCGCCGAGTTCGAGGAACTGACCGGCATCAAGGTCAATGCCGAGGCCACGCCCGAGCAGCAGCAGCGCCAGAAGACGGTGATCGAATTGAGCTCGGGCAAGCCCAGCTTCGACGTCGTGCATCTGAGCTACCACGTGCAAAAGCGCCAGTTCGAGAAAGGTGGCTGGCTGGCTGACATCGCCGGCTACCTCGCCGACCCGTCGCTCACCGACCCGGGGTTGGTCGAAAGCGACTTCGCCGAGGCCGGCATGCTGTTTGCCAAGGACGGCCAGGGCGTGCTGCGCTCGCTACCCTTCTCGGTGGACTACTGGATACTCTATTGGAACAAGGAGCTGTTCGAGGCCAAGGGCCTCAAATATCCCGAGACCTTCGAGCAACTGGTGGCCGCCGCCGAAGCGCTGACCGACCCGTCGACCAATACATACGGCTTCGTCGCCCGCGGGCTCAAGAACGCAAATACGCCGGTGTGGACATCGCTGATGCTCGGCTACGACATGACGCCGCTCGACGACAAGGGCAAGCTGCGCACCGAGGCTCCCGAGGCGATCGAGGCTGCCGCGCTCTATCAAAGATTGATGACCAAGTCCGCCCCTCCGGGCGTCACCGGGTTCAATTGGGCCGAAGCACAGTCTGCCTTCCTGCAAGGCAAGATCGGCATGTGGCTCGACGGCGTGGGTTTTGCCCCGCCGATGGAAAACCCGGAAAAATCGAGGGTGGTCGGCAAGGTCGGCTACGGCGTCATGCCCAAGGGTCCCAAGGCGCATGCCTCGGGCACCTTTGGCGACGGGATTGGCGTTACCGCCGCCAGCGAGAAGAAGGAGGCCGCCTATCTGTTCTGCCAGTGGGCGGTATCGCCAGCCATGGGCGCGAGGCTGTTGCAGGCCGGCGCCGGCGTTCCGTTCCGCAAATCCGTGCTGGAGGATCCCAAGGTGCGCGAAGGCGTCACTATGCCGGCAAGCTGGCTTGATGCCGTGATCGGCTCAGGCAATATCAGCCGGCTGGCGCTGCCGGTCATCATTCCCGTCACCGAATTCCGCGACATCTATGGCGTGGCGCTGACCAACATGATTGCCGGCGCCGATCCCGCCGCCGAGCTGAAGAAGGCCACCGAGCAGTTCCAGCCGGTTCTCGACAGGAGCGAGCAGGGCTGATGTCGGCCACCACCCCAGAACAGACCGGGGTGACGATGCCGGTTATCGACGGGAGCCAGACGATCCGGCTGGCTCCCAACTACTGGCCTTTCGTTGTCCCCGCACTCGTCGTCGTTGGCGCCGTCATCGTTTTTCCTTGGGCTTTCACGCTGTGGATGAGCGTCAACCGCTGGACGCTCGGCCAGTCGCGGAGCTTTGCCGGGATGGAAAACTACCTCCGCCTGGCAAGCGACCCACGTTTCTGGGAATCCCTTGTTCATACGTTGACCTACACCTTCCTCTCGGTTGCAGCGCCGATGCTCCTGGGCACCCTGGCCGCCCTGATCTTCGACGCCAGGTTTCCGCTGCGCGGTCTGCTGCGCGGCGTCTTCGTCATGCCGATGATGGCGACGCCCGTTGCTGTGGCACTGGTTTGGACCATGATGTTCCATCCTCAGCTCGGCGTACTCAACTACTTGCTGTCGCTGGTCGGCATCCCGGCTCAGGAATGGATATTCAATGCCAACACGGTCATCCCGTCGCTGGTTGCGGTCGAGACCTGGCAGTGGACGCCGCTGGTCATGCTGATTGTGCTGGGTGGGCTGGCTTCGGTGCCGCGCGAGCCCTTCGAAAGCGCCGAGATCGACGGCGCCAATGCCTGGCAGCAATTCCGCTATCTCACTTTGCCGATGATCGCACCGTTCCTGATGATCGCGGTCATCATCCGCACCATCGATGCGCTGAAGAGCTTCGACATCATCTACGCGATGACCCAGGGCGGGCCGGGCACGGCCTCGGAAACCATCAACATCTATCTCTACAACACCGCCTTCTCCTACTACGATATCGGTTACGGTTCGGCCATGGCCGTGGTGTTCTTCATTGTCATCGTGGCCCTGTCTTTTGTCCTGCTGATGCTGCGCCAACGCTCGCAGTGGATCGATACGGAGGGCAAATAGATGAGTTCACGGCTGCTCAACCAGATCGGTCTGTTTTTCGCTGCCCTGGTTTTCGTCTCGCCGGCGATCCTGTTCTTCCTCTGGATGATCTCGCTGTCGCTGAAGTTCGAAATCGACAACGGTGCCTATCCGCCGATCCTGATCCCCGAACGTTTCGCCTGGTCGAACTATGTAAAGGTGTTCGAGGAGAACGATTTCCTGCTCTATCTCTGGAATTCGGTTCTGGTGACCGGCACGGCGACCTTGCTGGCGCTGCTGATCGGCGTACCGGCCGGCTATGGCATCGCGCGGCTCAAGGCCGAGCGATCCGCCGTCGTCATCATGATCGCCCGCATGACGCCTGGGCTATCCTATCTCATCCCGCTGTTTCTGCTGTTCCAATGGATCGGGATTCTCGGCACGCTCTGGCCGCAGATCATCATCCACCTGGTGGTGACGGTGCCGATCGTGGTCTGGGTGATGATCGGCTATTTCGAGACCACGCCGATGGAACTGGAAGAGGCAGCCAATATCGACGGCGCCAGCTCCTGGCAGGTTTTCCGGCTGGTTGCCCTGCCCATCGCCAAGCCGGGCATCGTCGTCGCCTTCATCCTGTCCGTGATCTTCTCGTGGAACAATTTCGTCTTCGGCGTGGTGCTCGCCAGCCGGGAGACGCGCACATTGCCGGTCGCCGTCTACAACATGCTGTCCTACGAGCAGGTCAGCTGGGGGCCGCTCGCCGCGGCGGCGCTGGTGGTGACGCTGCCGGTGCTGATCCTGACCATGTTCGCGCAAAGGCAGATCGTCGCGGGGTTGACCGCCGGCGCCGTCAAGGGCGGCTGAGGCGCGTCCGGACATCACTTTTTTTCCAGGAAAGATCCAATGGCATCGGTAACGATCAACAACGTGCAGAAGGCCTTCGGGGCCACCAAGATTATTCACGACGTCAGTGTCGATATCGCCGACGGCGAGTTCGTCATCCTGGTCGGCCCGTCGGGATGCGGAAAGTCGACGCTGCTGCGCATGATTGCCGGACTTGAAACGATCTCGGGCGGGAGGATCGCAATCGGCGAGCGCATGGTCAACAATCTGCGGGCGCGAGACCGGAACATCGCGATGGTGTTCCAGAACTATGCGCTCTATCCGCATATGACTGTGGCCGACAATATGGGCTTTGCCCTGAAGATCAAGAAAGCCGACCCGGCCGACACCGCTGGCCGGGTCCGGAAGGCAGCCGGCATTCTTGGCCTGGAAAAGCTGCTTGACCGCTATCCGCGCCAGCTTTCCGGCGGCCAACGCCAGCGCGTCGCCATGGGCCGCGCGATCGTACGCGACCCGCAGGTTTTTCTGTTCGACGAGCCGCTCTCCAACCTCGACGCCAAGTTGCGCGTCCAGATGCGCGGCGAGATCAAGGCCCTGCACCAGCGGCTGGGTACCACGACGATCTATGTCACGCACGACCAGATCGAGGCCATGACCATGGCCGACAAGATCGTCGTGCTGCATGACGGCCTGGTCGAGCAGATCGGCGCGCCGCTTGACCTCTACGACCATCCCGCCAATCTCTTCGTTGCCGGTTTCATCGGCTCGCCCGCGATGAACTTCATCGCCGGCCGCATCGAGGAGGGCGTGTTCCGCAGCGCCGGCGGGTTGATCCTGCCGTTGCCCGAAGGCGCCCAGCCGGCGGATGCCGCAGGACGCGAACTCGTCTACGGCATCCGCCCCGAACATATCCGCGCAACTGCCGGGGGAATGCCAGGCACGGTCACGCTTCTGGAAGCCACAGGTTCGGAAATCTTCGCCAAGGTCGACTGCGCCGGCGAGGAAATTTCCTGCCTTTTCCGCGAACGGCTTCCGCTCAAGCAGGGCGCGCCGGTGCGGATCGAGATCGACCGCGCATGTGCGCATCTGTTCGACGCAGCAACCGGTCGGCGCATCTGACCCTATGGTCTGGTGAATGCGTGGTCGGCCTCAGGTCGGCAACGCGAATTCAACGGCAAGTTCGATGGCGCGGCCTTCGCGGGCCGATCTCTGGGCGGCGAGACCCATGACGACGGCCCACCAGCCGTCTTGCAAGGTCACTTCCACTTTGCCTTGTCCGCGCACCGCAGCGGTGAAGCGGACATGCTCGAAATAGGTCGAACCGTTATGGTCGCCTGCCTCGAGCAGCCGGGGGTCGACGGGAATCTCCAGCAGGCGTGGTCCAGGCAGATTGCGCGGGCTGACGATCAACTGGGGCACTGGCGCAGGGCCAAGGTGGGTCGGCCAGAAGCGACCGGGACCCGGCACCAGACATTCGATCTTTCCGTCGCCGCCGACAGCGCAGAGTTCGTCCTGGTAGCGGCTGCCCTCGGCGAACATGCAGAGTTCCAGCATGGCGCGCGCACCGCTCGCGAAATCAACCAGCACATAGCCATGGTCAAGGATATCCGGCCTCTCACCGCCGTAGCGTTCGTCGAGATGGTTTACGGCCTGTCCAGCGCTCGCCATCACGCGGACGGGGTCGGATCCGAGGATCAGCCGCATCAGGTCGAAGAAGTGGCAGCACTTCTCGACGAACGTGCCGCCGGTGTTGCGGTTGAAGCGGTTCCAGTCGCCGACCTTGGCCAGAAACGGGAAACGGTGCTCGCGGACCGTCAGCATGCGGATGCCGCCGGTGGCGTGGCGCGCCTGCTCGATGAATGCGGCGACGGGCGGCATATAGCGGTATTCCATGGCCACCCACACGAGCGGAAGCCGAGCTTTCAGCGCCGCGATCCGCCCCTCGCCAGCGGCGTCGGTGAAGAGCGGCTTTTCCACCAGCACCGGCAGTGGTCGAAGTGCGGCGATCTGCTCCATCTGACCGAGGTGCTGGTGGTTGGGGCTGGCAATCAAGACGCAGTCTACCTCGTCCATGGCCAGCAGTTTGGCGATCGATGCCGCCGATCGCGCGCCCGACGCCGTCGCCAGCGACGCCGCCAACATGCCGGGGTCCGGCTCGAAGATCGCGGCCACATGCGCGTCGGGCAACAGAGCGATGTTGCGGATGTGCTCGCGGCCCATCATGCCGCAGCCGATGATGCCGTAGCCGATCGATGATCTGGTCACGCTGCGACTTCCTCCGGCCTATCTGAAACGCGTGACGTAGCGCGCCGCGCCCGGATCGAACCAGCTGCGGGAATATTCCGCGCTGGCGCCGTCGCCAGCCCAGGCGATACGTTCAATGAAACCCACGACCGTCCCCGGCGATGGCCTGAACTCGAGCGGGGCCCAGTCCGGCGCAGGCGCGACGGCGACGTGGTCTTCGGCGCGAACGATCGAAAAGCCGAGCGCGAGCCGGTAGTGGAGATAGAGGGATTCCGACAGGTCCTCGCGCTTGAGCCGCTCGGCGCGGCTGACGTCGAGCCAGATCTCCTCGACCGCGGCCGGCTCGCCGTCAAGCCGCCGCAGCCGGCGTATACGGTGGGCTTCGCCGGTGCTGCCGAATTGCGGCAGGTCGGCGGGCTTGGGCAGCCGCTCGACGGACAGCACGTCGGCGCTCGGCAGGCCGCCACCGCCGATGCGCTCCAGGCGAAAGAAGGCATAGATCCCGAGCAAGTCGCCGCGCGCTCGCACATAGTTACCCGAGCCCTGGATGCGATCGAGAAGGCCCTTTTCGGTCAAATCTGCCAGCGCGCGCCTGAGCGTGCCGACGGCAATCCCGAGGCTCGCGGCCATCTCGCGCTCGGGCGGCAGCCGCGCCCCGTCGGGCAGCCGTCCGGCCGCGATTTCGCGGATCAGCATTTCGCTGGTCTGCAAGTGCACAGGCAAGGGCCCGCGCATCTGGCTGGATCGGTGGCCTGGGTCCGCCCTTGTCAAATGCATCGGTGTTCCAATCGCATCTCGGTTTCGGGTTTGGCTCCAAAATTGATACAGTATTGATCTACACAGAAACGAATGCTACGCAAGCCCTATTCGCAGCTCCGGACGTCATTGAGTGGCCCGGACGTCTTTTCTGAAGAGTGGCAATGAGCATCGTCCCAATCACCTCGCCGGATCTCGATGCTGCCGAAGTCTCGTGGTTCGCCGCACTCTGCTCGGACGACTATCGATATCTCGGCGTGCCGGACGGCGCACTGCGCTCGGGCTGGGCGCATTGCTCCGAGATCGTGAAGACGTCCGAGGCACTCGGTTTCCGCAACATCTTGTGTCCGTCGTCCTATCAGGTCGGCCAGGACACGCTGAGCTTCGTTGCCGGCTGCGCGCCGATCACGTCGAAGATCAATCTGCTTGCCGCTGTGCGCTGCGGCGAGATGCAGCCGATCATGCTGGCGCGCACGATTGCGACGCTGGACCACATGCTGGAAGGCCGGCTGACGGTGAACGTCATTTCGTCGGACTTTCCGGGCGAGACAGCCGACAGCGCCTACCGCTATCAGCGTTCCCGCGAGGTGGTGCAGATCCTGCGCCAGGCCTGGACCAGGGACAGCATCGATTTCGAGGGCGAGGTCTATCGCTACAAAGGGCTCTCGACGGCGCCGGCGAAGCCCTATCAGCAGAATGGCGGCCCGCTGCTCTATTTCGGCGGTTATTCGCCCGACGCGCTCGAGCTTTGCGCCGAACAGTGCGACGTCTACCTGATGTGGCCGGAAACCAAGGAGGAGCTTGCCGGCCGCATGAGAGCAGTCCACGAGCGCGCCGAGCGTCATGGGCGGACGCTCGACTACGGCCTGCGCGTCCACATGATCGTGCGCGATACCGAGGCAGAGGCAAAGGAATATGCCCGGGAGCTGGTTTCGAGGCTGGACGACGAGCAGGGCAGGGCGATCCGCGAGCGCGCGCTCGACGCCCGATCGCTCGGCGTATCGCACCAGGCCAGGAACCGCCAGATCGCCGATGCCGAAGGCTATGTCGAGCCGCATCTGTGGACGGGGGTCGGGCGGGCGCGCTCTGGCTGCGGCGCGGCGCTGGTGGGCTCGACCGATCAGGTTCTGTCGGAAATCGAGGCGTATATGAAGATGGGGATGCGCGCCTTCATCTTTTCCGGCTACCCCCATCTCGACGAGGCGCGTCATTTCGGCACCAAGGTCCTGCCCCAGCTCAAGACATGCTCGCTCCCGCACGCCTATGGCCGGGTGCCCGAACGGATCCCGGCGACACCACTGGGAACGGGGGAGCGCCGCTGATGGAGCATGTCGTGTGCGATCCAGGCCTTTTGCGCAATGCCTTCGGGCGTTTCGCCACCGGCGTCACGGTCGTCACCACCGGCACGGCCGACGGCCCGGTCGCAATCACCGCCAACAGCTTCTCATCCGTGTCGCTCGACCCGCCGCTGGTGCTCTGGTCTATCGGCCGCCACTCGCGCCGGTTCGAAGCCTTCGCCAATTCCGCGCACTACGCCATTCACGTGCTGGCGGAAGATCAAATCGATCTGTGCTGGCGTTTTTCGAAGTCGGGGACGGACTTTGCCGATCTTGACCTGTCATGGAGCGAGCACGGCGTGCCATTGCTGCCGCGCGCGCTGGCGCGGTTCGAATGCAGCGTCGCCGACCGCTTTCCGGCTGGCGACCATATGATCCTGCTTGGACGTGTCCTTGAACTGGAGACGCAAGAGGGGTTGCCGTTGCTCTTTGCTGGCGGCAAGTCGCGCGCTCAAGAGGCCAGTTGATGACCGCCGGCGCCGCTCCGGGCTGGTGCCGTCGACTGGCGCACCACGAGATTGCAGGCAAGTTCGACGCGACGCGGCGGCGACCCCGAATGGGCCATGTCGTCGAGCAACAGGCTAAGCGCCGCCGATCCGATCTCGCGCATGGGAATGTGCATCGCCGTCAGCGGCGGATTGCAGAAGGCAGCGAGCGGCAAGTCGTCCATACCGACCACGGACACATCGCCAGGCACCGAATATCCGGCCTCCTGGACGCCGGCGATGGCACCAAACGCCAGGCTGTCGCCGGCCGTCAGCACGGCGGTGAAATCGAGGCCGCGGGCCGCGATGCGCTCGGTCACGGCCCTGCTCGCAAGTTCCGGCAGCCAGTCCTGCACCTCGACCACGAAGTCGTCGAAGCCGACAATGCCGGCCGTGATCAGCGCGTCGCGCCAACCTTCGTAGCGCCGCTCGATCGTGCGCCGCCCACGCCGCATCAGGAACAGGATGCGGCGGTGGCCGAGGCCGATCAGATGCTGCGCGGCAAGCATGGCGGCAGAGCGATTGCAGGGCGTCACGCTCGAATGGCGCATAGAGGGATCGTCGCCGTTGACGAGCACGATCGGCTTGGCGAATCCGGCTGTCAGCGTCAGCACATCGTCATCGTCCAGTGTCAGAAACAGGCAGCCGGCGACGGTGTCGTCGCGCTCGGATTCACGCAGCAGCGCGATTTCGTCCTCGGGCGCCGAAACCGGCCGGGTCACCAGTTCGACGCCCAGCAACCGGGCGCGCTCGTTGAGCCCATCAAGGACATGGTAGGTGAACTGATTGCGGGCACTGTCCACCATTGCCACGCTGCTTGCGGCCAGGATGACCTTGCGGCCGGCAACCGAGGCGGGAATGGCATAGTTCATCGACTTCGCCGTTTCGATGATCCTGGTGCGAAGCTCGTCCCTCACGCCGCCGACACCGCTCAGCGCACGGGAGGCGGTGCTGACCGACACGCCGCAACGCGCCGCGATCTCCTCAAGTCGAATGCGGCGGCTGGGGCGCCCGCGCTTGCCCTGGATATTCATCCGCTCCGTCATCTCCGCCAAGTCACCCGATTAATGCAAAAAATTTTCAGATTGCGCAAGAAAAATGGCTGTGAAACAGTTCCGATGAAGCGGGAGAAACGGGAGGAGTGATGCCGCTGTCGGCCGAACGCCTGAATTCCGTGCTTGCCAGCCTCGTGGCCGGCATGACCGGCTTGCGTCATGACGGGCGGTTCCATGAGCCGAATCTCGACGGCACGCCGGGCGACTATGTCAGCTTCGACAGCTGGGAATGGCCGCAGGGCGTCGGGCTCTACGGGCTGGTTCGGCTGTGGGCGCAGACCGGCGACGATCGGCTGCTGCAGACGATCGAGGCCTGGTACGACCGACGCATCGCTGCCGGTCTCCCTGCGATGAACGTCAACACCACGGCGCCTCTGCTGGCGCTAAGCGAATTGTGGCGGCGCCGGCGCCAGCCGCGCTTCGAGCCGGTCCTGCGCGAATGGGCCGAGCAGGTAGTCACCGCCTTGCCACGGACGCCCGAAGGCGGTTTCCAGCATGATGTTTCGGACCGGGTCAACGACGACGAATTGTGGGACGACACGCTGTTCATGGTGGCGCTGTTCCTCGCATCCTACGGCCAGGCTGCCGGTCAGCGTCGCTTCGTCGAGGAAGCAGAAAGGCAATTCCTGGTCCACGCCCGTTATCTCGCCGACCCGGCATCAGGGCTGTGGTTTCACGGCTGGACGTTCGCGGGACGGCACAATTTCGCCCGTGCGCGTTGGGCGAGAGGCAATGCCTGGATTACCGTCGGTATCCTCGAACTGGTGGAGTTCGCCGAAATTGCACCCTCGGTCCGGGCCTATCTGCTCGGCGTGCTGGAGACGCAGATCAACGCCCTGCTCGAGGTGCAGGCAGGTTCGGGCGCATGGCACACTCTGCTCGACGACCCGACGTCTTACGAGGAGATTTCCGCCACGGCCGGCTTCGGCTACGGGTTGATGAAGGCCGCGCGGCTCGGAATCGGCTCGACAGAGTGCCGTGCCGCCGGCCTCCGCGCCTTGGAAGCCGTGGTGGCCAACATCGATGACAAAGGTGTGGTGGCGAACGTGTCTTATGGCACACGCATGGGCGCCGACCTGCAGTTCTATCGCGATATACCCATCCATCCGACGGGCTACGGACAGGCGCTGGCCATTCTGTGCTTGACCGAAGGGACCCGGCATCTGCAGTCGAAGGTGGAGGCGGCATGATGCGGACGCTCTATGGCGTGTCGCCGGGCGATATTGCCGGCATGGACACGGACCGGCTGAGGGCCGAGTTCCTGGTCGACGGCTTGTTCCGGCCCGGCGCGATCGAATTCGTCTACACCCATGTCGACCGCATGATCGTCGGTGGCGCGGTGCCGCTGGCCAACCCGCTGACATTCGGCAACGGGGCCGAAGTCGGCACGCCGCTCTTCTTTGACGCGCGCGAGATGGGCATCGCCAATCTCGGCGGCAATGGCGCCGTCGCGGTGGACGGCAGGCGCTTTCCCGTGGCTAACCGCGACATCGTCTATATCGGACGCGGAGCGCGCGAGGTGACGCTGGAGAGCGACGATCCGGAGAGGCCGGCACGCTTCTATATGAACTCGGTGCCGGCCGGCGCCGCTATTGCGCACCGTCTCATCGTCAACAGCGAAGCCAAGCCGCTTGTGCTCGGCGAGGAGGCTCGCGCGAACAGGCGCACGCTGCGCATGTACATCCATCCCGAAGTGGCCCCGTCCTGCCTCTTGCTGATGGGGATCACCGACCTCGCGCCGGGCAGTGTGTGGAATACCATGCCGCCGCATCTGCATGAGCGGCGCATGGAAGCTTATTGCTACTTCGACCTCGCCGAGGCCGACCGTGTGGTCCATCTGATGGGCCGGCCTGACAAGACGCGCCACCTGATGGTTGCGGACGGTGACGTTGTCCTGTCGCCCGCCTGGTCTATCCATATGGGTGCCGGCACCGGCCCCTATGCTTTCGTCTGGGGCATGACCGGCGAGAACCAGGCCTACACCGATGTCGATCCAGTACCCGTGAAGGATTTGCGATGAGCGAGGCCGCGCAAAGCGTTCGGACGGACTTTACGCTGCGCCGGCCGCTCGTGGCGGGGCAGCCAATCGTCTATTGGCGGCTCGGGTCTATCGCCGAGCAACGCTACGACGTGGCCGACCAGCCCATGCAAGGCGAGATGGATCCCTTCTTCTTCCTTACCAAGCACAAGAATTTCATTCCCCATGAATATCCGTGCCGCACGCAGTTCGCAGCGGAACGACGCGGCAAGCGACCACAGGTCAGCGCCGAATTCGGCGCTGAGCGCATCTGGTTGCCCTTCGCCTCGCCACGCATCGACCTGTCGGGCTTCTGGTTCCGGCCGACGGTGCTTGGGACCTGGGCCGAGACCACCATCGAGGCGGCCTCGAGTGGCGAGGTGATGGTACGGCTGCGTACATGCGGCGGCGCCATACTCTTTGCCAATGGCGAGGAAGCCGGCTGGATGGCGCCCTACGGCCGCAATCTGGAAAGTGCCGAGCACTTCAAGATCGTGCTGAGGGTCGGCCGCAACGACATTCGCATATGGTTCGACGATCTCGCCGAGCGCGACGCCCGCTACTATTTCCAGCTCGATTATCTATCCGGTCCGGCTGCTTCGGTCGCACTGCCGATCGAAGTCGAGAGCGGCGTTGCCGATGCGATGGAAGCAGCCCTCGACGACATGCATTTCGACCGTCCCGCCTATGACGGCGGCGAGGTGGCGCTCGTCACCGGCGTGGCCCTGCCGCGCGACGCGCAAGTCGAGATCGAGATCGAAGGCGATTTCATGTCGATCGAGACGCCGGTGCGCTTCGCCTTCGATCTGCCAACGGGCCAGACGCGGCTGCCGATCGCCGATACCGAGCAGCTGCCGGCCGACTTTCGCCATTTCAAGGTGTCGCTGAGGGTCGCAGACCATGCCGTATCGCGTGTCTTCGGCGTCGAGATATGCCACGCGCACCGTCAGGGCGATGCGCCGGAAACGCTTACCGCGCGTATAGATGAGGCTTTGCGCGAGGTCGCCGATCACGCCGAGGCCGATACGGTGCGCGCGCTGGCGCGCCTGGCGATCGGGCAGCAGGGCGCCGAGACCGACGCCATGATCTCCGGCACGCTGCCGGCGATCGAGGATTGTCACGATTGCGCCGACTTCATCCTGGTGCCGCTGCTGTGGTGCCGCAAGGCCTATGGCGATCGGCTGGAAGTGAGCCTGCGCGCGCGCATCGACAACGCCATCCTCGGCTATCGCTACTGGATGGACGAGCCCGGCAATGATGTGCAGTGGTACTTCTCCGAGAACCACGCGCTGCTCTTCCACACCGCCGCCTATATTGCTGGGAGCCTGTTGCCTGATGTGCGGTTCGTGCGGTCGGGCCGCCTTGGCCGCGAACAGTCCGCGGTGGGAGCCGCGCGGGTACGCGCCTGGCTCGATCATTTCGAGGCATGGGAGATGGCCGAGTTCAACTCGGCGCCCTATTTTCCGATCGACCTCAAGGGCCTGTGCGCGCTCTACGCGCTGGCCCCGGACAAGGACATCGCCGAACGTGCCGGCAACGCAGTCATACGCCTGCTTGAAATCGTCGCCCGCTCGGCGCATCGCGGCATCCTCACCGGGGCGCAGGGCCGCTCCTACGAGCACACGCTGCGCGCCGCGCGTTCCCTGGAATTGTCCGGCATCTGCCGCATGCTTTGGGGCAAGGGCAATTACGGCATGCGCTTTCACGCGCTGCCGCAGCTGGCATTGTGCCTGCGGGATCACGATTTGAGCGTTCCGGACGGGTTGGCAGCAATTGCTTCCCTCACCGACGATACGGCGTGGGAATGGACTTTCGCGCAGGGACAAGACCGCTTCGCGCGGCTCTACCACTACAAGACGCGCGGCCATGCGATGGGCAGCGCCGCTGGCTATCGCTGGAATCAATGGGGTTATCAGGAGACCGTCATTCACGCCCGGCTGGGCAAGAATCCGGATGCGCAGATCTGGATCAACCACCCCGGCGAAGTGCTGCAGTCGGGATATGGCAGACCATCATATTGGGGTGGCTCAGGCACGTTGCCCCGGCTTCACCAATACCGCGACCTCGCCATCGTCAGCTTCTCCTGCTCGGATGAACAGCCCGACTTCACGCACGCCTGGTTCCCCGCACGTGCCTTCGATGCCGTGCGAGTGGGTGGCGATCGGGCGTTCGCGCAATCCGGCGACGCCTTCGTCATGCTGAAGACGGATGTTCCGCTCACGCAGGTAGAGGCCGGCCCGACGGCCGGCAACGAGTTGCGGGCGGCGGGACGCAGGACGACATGGATCGTTCGCCTCGGTGACAGGGATGCCAATCTGCCGGCGCTCGACGCCTGGGCGGGCGCCTTTGCCGGCCTGTCGGTGCGGTCGGGTCCCGACGGCGAGTTGATCGTCGAGGATCCGGAGTACGGCACGGTGCATTTCCTCGCCGACGCAAGGATCGTGGCCGAGGGACGTACACTCGATCCGGCCAACTGGACCGTGCGCGGTGAGGCGATGCGCATGAAGCACAGAGAGTAGGGAGGAATCGGCTGCGACGCTCAAGAGGAGAGGGCGTAGCGGCTTGAACTATCGGGGCGCCGCCCCGCTAAAGGAGGAGACGAAAGCATGAATAAGTCCCGCACTTTGCTGGCCGCGCTATCGGTCAGTCTGCTCGCATCGACCAGCGCGTTTGCCGGCGACGTGCGCATCATGTGGTATTCGGACGGTGTCGAAGGCGATGTCATTCAGGACATTCTGAACCGCTTCATGAAGGACAATCCCGACATCCACGTCACGCTCGACAACGTCGCCTACAAGGTGATCCAGGAGCAGCTGCCCATCCAGCTCGAAGCCGGCCAGGGCCCGGACATCGCCCGCGTCACGAACATCAAGGAGCTTGCCCAGCACTGGCTCGATCTCAGGCCACTGGTGGCCGATCCGAAATATTGGGAGGACAATTTCGCTGACACGCTGGACTGGATGCGCCCCGACGGCTCCAACGCCATCCCGGGTTTCATGACCCAGCTCACGCTCACCGGCGGCTTCGCCAACAAGACGTTGTTCGAACAGGCCGGCGTGCCGCTGCCCGGCGACAAGGCGACCTGGGACGACTGGATCAACGCCGCCGCCGAGGTGGCGAAGAGCCAACAGCTTCCGGCTGCCTTCGCCATCGACCGTTCCGGCCACCGCATTTCGGGTCCGAATGTCTCCTTCGGAGCGAACTATATCGGCCCCAATGGCATGCCGGCCAAAGTGGACGACGGCACCAAGGCGTTCGTCGGCAAGCTCGTCGACTGGACCGCCAAGGGCCTGATGCTGAAGGATACCTGGGTGTCGGCGGCAGGCTCGACCTACCGCGCGGCCGCCGACGACTTCATCAACGCCCAGATCCCGTTCTACTATTCGGGCAGCTGGCAGGTCGCCAATCTGTCGACCAAGATCGGCGACAGTTTCGACTGGGTGGCAACCGGCTCGCCCTGCGGTACTACAGGCTGTTCGGGCGTGAAAGGCGGCGCGGCGCTGGTCGCCATCAAATACACGAAGAATCCCAAGGATGTCGCCAAGGTCATGGATTATCTGGCCCGTGAAGACGTGGTGGAAGAGTTCAGCGAGCGCACGCTGTTTTTGCCCGCGCACAAGGGCGTCGTAGACAAGGGCGGGCTGAAATGGGTCTCGGCCGACAAGAATGTCGGTCCGGCGCTCGACAAATTCGTCAAGGCGGCGGGTGAAACCCTGCCGGCGGCCGATGCGCTGCCGCCGTGGAAGTGGGCCAATGCTTACTTCGCCGCGCTGGTGACGCGCGTCAGCCAGGTGATGGCCGGCGAGCTCAGCCTCGACGATGCCTGGGGCAGGATCGACCAGGATATCGCCGACAAGGTTGCCGAGGCGAAGTGACCGCCGCCGCGACACTGAAGGCATGGATTGGCGCCGCCCTCGCGGCGCCGGTCGTGTGGCTGGCATCGATCGTCAACGTGCCGCTGAAGTTCTGGCAGCGCGCGACGGGCACCGGCGGCATGGCCGCGTTCTTCCTGGCCCCAAACATGGCGATCTTCGGCATTTTCGTCCTGGTGCCGATGATCATCAACTTCTTCTATTCGGCCACGTCAGGAACGGCCTACTTCCTGCAGGACCGAACCTATGTCGGGCTCGAGCAATACCAGCGCCTGCTCGATTGCGGCAACTACCTGGACACTGCCACTTGCCACGAGGATCTCTTCTGGAAGGCCGTGCACAATACCCGCCTGTTCGTCGTCGTGCAGGTGGCGCTGATGACGGTCGTGTCGATGGCGACAGCGCTGATCCTCAACCGTGAGATCGTCGGGCGCAGCTTCTGGCGCGCGGTGTTCTTCTTTCCGGTGCTGCTGTCGCCCGTCGTCACCGGTCTGATCTGGCGCTGGATCCTGCAACGCCAGGGCTTGCTGAACCTGATCGTCCATGATCTGGGCGGCGAGCCGCACAACTGGCTGACCGACCGCTTCTGGGCTTTCACCGCCGCCGTCAGCGTTTCGGTCTGGGCCCATATGGGCTTTTATACGCTTATCCTGCTTGCCGGATTGCAGGCGATCCCGCGCGACCTTTACGAAGCGGCCGAGATGGACGGCACGAAGCCGGCGCGGGTGTTCTGGCGCATCACGCTGCCGCTGCTGATGCCTAACCTGCTTGTCGTCATCGTGCTGACGCTGATCCGCGCCGTGCAGATCTTCGACGAAGTCTATGTGCTGACGGGTGGAGGGCCGGGAACCTCGACCCTCTATATCACGCAGTACATCTATGAGATCGGCTTCGCCTCCCTGCTGCGCAATCCGGGGCTGGCTTCGGCGGCTTCGATCTTGATGGGGTTGGTGCTGGTCGTGCTCACCTTAGTTCAGCTGCAGGTCGGACGCCGGGGTGAGCGGAAAGGAGCCCGCGAATGAGCAGCGTCATGACATTCCTGACCCGCCGGCGCGGCGGTCGCGGCTGGCACTGGACGGATATCGTGAGCTGGCTGTGGCTGCTCGGCGGCGTTGTCATCATGTTCGGTCCGGCCGTTTGGCTGGTGGGTTCGTCATTCAAGACACCGGCACAGCTCGCCGAGTTCCCGCCGACCATAATGCCTTATGTCAGCCAACAGGCGAGGGTCGAAGGCTACGATAAGCCGCTGGCCCTCTACAGGGTGAAGCTTCCGGATGGTTCGACCAAGGTGCTGGCCGAGGTGCGGCGCATCGGCATCATGGCGCAAATGGTGGACCCGCAGGCGCCGAACGATATCGTCAAGGTCAACATCGCCGACCGGCAGCCGGTGCGCGAAATCGGCTTCGCAACGGAGAACTACACCGAGCCCTTCGTCCATTTCGACTTCCTGCGCTATCTGCGCAATTCGGTCTTTGTGACGGCAATGGCGACGCTGATCACGCTGCTCACCAATTCGATGGCCGCCTTCGCCTTGTCGAAATACAAGTTCCGCGGCCGCGATCTGACGATGCTTGTGATCGTCGGTACGCTGATGGTGCCGCTGTCGGTCATCCTGGTGCCGCTCTATTCGGTGGTGGGCGCCGTCGGACTGCTCGATTCGCTGTGGGGCGTGATCTTGCCGACCGTGGCGACGCCGACCGGCGTCTTCCTGCTGCGCCAATATATGCTGACCATCCCGGACGAGCTGCTCGATGCGGCGCGCATGGACAACGCTTCCGAATGGCAGATCTACTGGCGCATCGTATTGCCGCTTGCAGCACCGGCGCTCGCCGTGCTGGCGATCTTCTCGGTCGTCTGGCGCTGGAACGACTTTCTGTGGCCGCTGGTGGTGCTGTCGCGCAAGGAACTCTACACACTCCAGGTCGGCCTCAACACCTATGCCGGCCAGCTAAACGTGCAGTGGCACTACATCCTGGCGATGACCGTGGTGACGATGATCCCCGTCGTCCTCGTCTTCGTCTTCCTGCAGCGTTACATCACTTCCGGCATTGCCGGCACCGGACTGAAGTGAGGATGTCATGGGACGGATAACGCTGACCAACATCGATCGCGCTTACGGCAAGATGAAGATCTTGCACGGCATCAACCTCGACGTCGGGGACGGCGAGATGCTAGTCCTCGTCGGCCCGTCGGGTTGCGGCAAGTCCACGCTGCTGCGGCTGATTGCCGGGCTCGATCGGCCGACCGACGGCAAGATCGAGATCGACGGGGTCGACGTCACCAACGTTTCGGCCGCGCAGCGCGGTCTGGCGATGGTGTTCCAGTCTTACGCGCTCTACCCGCACATGAGCGTGCGCCAGAACCTCGCCTTCGGGCTCGAAAACATCCGTATGCCGAAAGCCGAGATCGACGCGCGGATCACGGAAGCGACGCGCATGCTGGAAATTGCTTCCTATCTCAACCGCCGGCCCGGTCAATTGTCGGGCGGCCAGAAGCAGCGCGTGGCGATCGGCCGTGCGGTGGTGCGCAATCCGACCGCCTTTCTACTCGACGAACCGCTGTCCAACCTCGATGCCGAACTGCGCATCACCATGCGCGCTGAACTGGCGGGCCTGCACCGGCGGCTGGCAACCACGATGATCTACGTCACCCATGACCAGATCGAGGCGATGACGCTGGCGGACCGCATCGTGGTCATGCGCTCGGGGCGGATCGAACAGGTCGGCCGGCCGCTCGATCTCTACAACGCGCCGGCCAACCTGTTCGTCGCCGGCTTCATCGGCGCGCCGCGGATGAACCTGCTGCCGGTGAAGGTGCGTTCGGCAAGCGGCGCCGAGGTGTGTGTCGAAGGTCCGGGCGGGCTGTCGGCCTCGGTCGCCGCCGACGGGGTCGCGCTGAAACCGGGAGACGACGCGACGCTTGGCATCCGACCACACGACATCCAACTTTCGGATGGCAGCAAGGGATCGGTGGAAGCGCGAATAACGCTGGCCGAGGCGCTGGGACCGGAAACCGTTGTCCACGCCACCATTGCCGGCGACAGCAAACTTATCGCCGTTCTCAAGCAGCAGGGCGTTGAATCGCAAGGGCCGCCGATCAACCTCGCTCTGCCGCCGGAGCGCATGCATCTCTTCGATGCCGCCGGGCTGCGTGTCGCACCGCGTTAGCGGGCGGCAAGGTAGCGGGTTGCTTTCATGAACCGTCGTGACTGCTGCACAGCGAACGCGTGTTGCGCGCTTGTCAAAATACAAAATAGGTGAACGTTAAGACAACCAAACTCTTCAAGAGGGCGCTCTCTGCGATCATTGCTGCCACGGGATGTCCGGAATTTACTTCAAAGTGGATTTTCTCGTGGACGGTCTTCGGCAATACGGAGATCCGCGCCGCCACGTTCGCGCGCCTGAATCCGGCCGACTGACAATACGACCTGTGCTGAGGTTCAGTACGAACTACCGATCAGGGCAAATGGGATGTTCGTCCGCATGATAGCGGCGAGGCCGTGAAATCCGCGATCGTTCTTCAGTTCTGCCTTGTTGCAGAGCCGCAGCTCGACGGAGACGTTCTCGTGAGACTCTATTGCGCACCGTGGGTTTGCAGCCTTGCCGAACGGCTCGCTCTTCGGCAGGCGGAGATCTCCTTCGATAGTGAGCGCGTCGACTTGGGGTCGAGGCAATCATGAGCCAACCCCGCAAGATCGCGATCGCCCTCGTTGCCCTTATGGTGCTGCCAATGGCAGCTATTTGGAGCTGGCAGTGGTTTACAAGGGGCCGGTTCGAGGAAACGACCGATAACGCCTATCTCCGCGGAGACATTACCAGCATCGCTCCGAAGCTCGCCGGTTACGTCGTCGAAGTCGACATAGACGATAATGCCAGTGTGTCAAAGGGTGCTGTCCTGTTTCGCATCGACGACAGCGACTACAAGGCCAAGGCGGAGCAGGCGAAAGCCAACGTCGCCGCCCGGCAGGCGGAAATCGCCAACATCAAGGCGACCCGTGAACTGCAGGACGCATTGATCGCGCAGGCCGAGGCGCAGAAGCAATCTGCCGCAGCCGACCTGCAATTCGCCCGCGCCAACTTAAGCCGCTACGTCACGCTGCAGAAGAACGGAACCGCAAGCGATCAGAAGCTGCAGGATGCGCAGGCCGGCCATGACAAGGCAAGGGCATCGCTGGACGGCGCAGAGGCCAATCTGTTGGCTCAGAAGTTGAAGCTCGGCGTCCTGGATGCACAATTGTCCGGCGCGCAGGCAGCCCTGTCGCAGGCACAGGCAGCGCTCGACCTGGCAATGCTAGACCTGGCCAACACCGTCGTGAGGGCCCCGGTCGACGGCATCGTCGGCAATCGCCAGATCCGGGTCGGCCGCTATGTCACCCCAGGGACGGCAGCCCTGGACATCGTTCCGGTTAACGATGTCTGGATCGTCGCAAACTTCAAGGAAACGCAGCTGAAGCAGGTTGAGATCGGCCAACGGGTCCGCGTCATGGTTGATGAATATCCAGATCTGCAAATCGACGGCCTTGTCGACAGCTTCGCTCCTGGCAGCGGCGCAGCCTTCAGCCTGCTGCCGCCGGACAATGCCACCGGCAACTTCATCCGCGTCGTCCAACGCGTGCCGGTCAAGATCAGGATGACGCGCAATCCGTTGCCCGGCCGCCTGGTTCCGGGACTCTCGGCTCGTGTTGCCATCACCGTCGGCACCAGGGATGCTCCGGCAGTAGCGCGGGAAATGCAGACAGGCGGGACCGCGAACGGGCGCTCAGCGCAATGATGCACCTCGCCGAAACGGCGGCTGTGCAGCGCCATCCCGGTACCCTGCGCGCTTCCTTGATAGCAACCGGCGTCGTGCTGGCCGCCTTCATGGACGCGGTCGCATCCACCGCACTGTCCATCGGCCGGATCGACATGCTTGGCGACACCTACGCAACGTCGGACGAGCTGGCGATGGTCGACGTGGTTTTCATCGCGGCGAAGCTGACGGCGTTCCTTGTCGCTCCGCTTCTTGTAACGGCAGCCAGGCCGACCGTCTGCCTGCGCGCGGGGGTTGTCGCCCTTCTGCTGGCATCCGCGGCCTTGACGTTGTCGGTGGACCTCACCTGGATTTGCATCTGCCGCATTGTCCAGGGGCTGGCTGGCGGCACAATTCTCGTCGCCGGCCAGACGCTGCTGTTCTTTCGCTTCCCTCATCGGCATCAGCCGGTCGTTCAGGCGGTTTTTGCCGTAGGCGCCGTCATGGCTCCGACAACCGTCACGCCGGTCCTGCAGGGCTGGCTTGTCGACCATCTGACTTGGGAGTGGATATTCCTGAGCATCATTCCGCTCGGCATCGTCTCCCTTGTCCTGTTGGCGGCGGACGGCGATCGGACCTTTTGGCGGAAAACCAGGTTTCCTGCCGTCGGGATATCGTTGCTCGGCATCAGCGCCGCGCTTTTGACCTACGTCCTGCTGCAAGGCAGCAGGTTCAACTGGTTCGACGACACCGACATCACCTTCCTTGCCGCAACCGGTGTGACGGCTGCCGGCCTCCTGGCCGTCTGGGAGACCCGCCTTCGTTCAGAAGGCTCACTGCTGGCCATCTCGCCCCTTGGCAATCCGGACTTTCGCTTTGGCCTTCTCGTCAGCTTCGTCGCCGGCTCTGCTCTTTCGGGCAGCGCCTATCTCATTCCGACTTTTGCCCTCAACGTGCTCGATTTTACCGCCACGGGCGCAGGAGTGCTTCTGCTGCCTAGCGGAGCCATGCTCGCGCTTGGACTTCTGTTGTCCGGCTTCGTCATCCAAAACACCGGGATGCGCCCGATCACGCTTGCGCCGTTTGGCATTCTGCTCTTCGCAGGCGCCATGTGGCTGCTGTCCGCTTCGACGAGCGGTAGCGGATCACCGGACCTGACCCTTGCTCTGCTGCTGCGAGGATTCGGCCTCGGCCTTCTGTTCGTGGCACTGACGCTGATTACACTGCAGGGCCTTGCCCCTGATGCGCTGCCGTTCGGCATCGGGCTGTTCAACTTCGGCAAGCAGGCGGGCGGTCTGACCGGCACAGCCCTCTTGCAGACGTATATTGATCACCAGAATGTCCACAACCGGACGATACTGACGTCCCACCTCGTCAATGGCGATCCAGCCGTGGACCAGCGCTTGAGAGCCACTGCGAACGTTCTGGCGAATAGTATCGACAGCGCCGCGGCAACCAAGGCCGCGCTGCCGCTGCTGCAGCGCGCGCTTGAGAGGCAGGTCGCCACGATCTCGTTCGACGAAGCTTTCTTCGCGCTCGTCCTGCTGTTCGCGGTCGCTGTGCCCTGCCTGATTGTCGCCAAGCAATTGCTCGGCCGCCAAGCCGCTCCGCAGAACTAAAACCGCGTCCACGCCCTATACTTTGGAACAGATGTTTTGGTCGGGCGAGGCTTCCAGATTATCTCATGAGCCGTGTTAACCGGACGAGACAGGGATGACGAATGCAGAGGTTTTTCCGGTTTCACTCTGCAGTCGACGAAGAGGCAGCCGAGCGTCTTACCTGTCCGGCTCGTATTTCCCAGTGGTGGGTGTTGACGCGTCGATCCGCGTCGCTTCTTGCCCGAGGCGATCGTTAGGCGCGCCGTAGCGGCCGGGCCGCCGCAGCGGCGATATCTCCGCGCAATGCATGGATTTCCATGAGATGCAGCCGGGGCATCGCGGGACTAGATTTAGGCGGTGAGTTCGCCTGTCCAGATATTGAAAACAAGTGCTATATAAAGCGCTGACCGTCCCCAGGCTTTCTTTGTCCGACAGGAGAAGCCAATGACAGCAGCGTCCGACTCACTTGGCGAAATCGACCCCGAAGCAACGCTCGCGCTGCAAATCATCGAGAGTATGCCCGGCCACGCGTGGGCAGCCGATGCCGCCGGACGATTCACCTTTGTCAGCCCAAACACCGTGGCGTTCCTCGGCAACACGCATGAGGATCTCAACACCTCCGAAGACGACGATGAGTTCGGCTGGCGTCGAGCCGTCCATCCCGACGATTATGATCGTGTCGCCGCCAGATGGCGGCATTGCCTCGAAACCGGCGATCACTATGACACCGAGCATCGTCTGCGGCGCGCCGATGGCGTCTATCGCTGGTTTCGAAGCTCAGGACGACCTTTTCGCGATGGTCAGGGCCGCATCATTCAATGGTACGGCACGACAATAGACATTGAGGACCAGAAGCGGGCGGAGTCAGCATTGCGCGACCGCGAGCGGGAGCTCTCGCAGCTCGTGGACATGGTCCCGAGTCACATCTGGCGGCTCGATCCGGACGGCGAGCCGATTTTCTTCAACAAGCGCATGGTCGATTTTCTCGGCCTGGACGTAACGGATATGGACAGACCGGGCACGAGCCGGCTGGCGGCGATGATACAGGCCGGCGTCCATCCGGACGATGCAGCAGCATTTGGCGATACACTCCGTGGTTGCTTCGCTACCGGTGCGAGCTTCGCCATGCGCTATCGCCTGCGCCGTGCCGATGGCGTCTATCGCTGGATGTCGAGCCGGGCGGAGCCGATGCGCGATGACGCCGGCCGCATCGTCCAGTGGTACGGCCTCTGTCACGACATAGACGATCAGATGCACGCCGAAGCGGCGTTGCGGCGAAGCGAGCGACAATTGCAGCATATGATCGACGCCGTGCCGGTCCGCATCTGGAGCGTGATGCCGACCGGCGGGCCGGTCTACTTCAACAAGCGATACCAGGACCATTTCCGCTCCGTTATCGCGAACTTTGATGCGCTCGGCGAGCCGGGCATCGAAACGCTGCTGCACGAGGTTATTCATCCCGAAGATGCTCCCGAGGTGCAGCGCACGTTATCGAATTGTTTCGAAACTGGCGGCGGCTCCGCGATGCGGTTTCGCTGGCGCGAAAAAGACGGCACCTATCGCTGGGCTGAGTGCAGGGTGGAGCCGCGGCGCGATGACGACGGAACGGTCGTGCAATGGTACGGGGTTTCTCTCGACATCGACGATGAGGTGCGCGCGCAGGCGGCGTTGCGCAAAAGTGAGCGGCGCCTTCGGCAGCTCATCGACACCGTGCCCGCTTTGATCTGGAGTACGACACGGGAAGGAAGGCCATCCTACGTCAACAAGCGGTTCACCGATGTAACCGGGGCCACGCTCCATGACATCACCGCCCCGGACGGATCGCCGTCGCTGAGCGTGATCCATCCAGACGATATCGACACCGCACGGCAGGCGATCCGCCATTCATTCGCAACGGGCGTGCCTTACGTTCAGAGATATCGCCAACGGAGGGCCGACGGCGGCTATCGCTGGACCGAGACTCGCGCGGAGCCGTTGCGCGACGAAGATGGCAGCATCCTCCAGTGGTACGGCGTAAGCGTCGACATCCATGACCTGGTGACCACGCAAGCCGCATTGCACGACCGCGAACGAGAGCTCTCGCAGCTCGTCAATATGGTTCCGAGCTACCTCTGGCGGCTGTCTTCGAACGGCGAGCCGACCTTCTTCAACAGGCGCCTGATAGATTTTCTCGGCCTGGACATAGCGGACGCGGAAAAGCCGGACACGAGCCGGCTGGCGGCCTTCATTGCCACCGTCGTCCATCCCGACGATGCCGCCAGCCTGAGGGAAGCACTCAACAGCTGCTTCGCCACCGGCGAGCGCTTCTTCATGAAGTATCGCCTGCGGCGTGCCGACGGCGTTTATCGCTGGATGGAGGGCCGCGCGGAGCCGCTGCGGGACCAAGGTGGACGCATCGTCCAATGGTACGGCCTTACGCACGACATCGACGACCAGCTGCGCGTCGAAGAGGCGCTGCGCGAGAGAGAACGTGCGCTCTGGCAGCTCGTTGAAACGCTGCCGGCAATGATCGATTGCGCCGCTCCGGATGGCGAACCGATATATCGCAGCCAGCAGCTCCGCGAATTCCTCGGATACAATCTTGAGGAATTGGACGAAGCGGGAAAGTCCCGGCTGGCCGGCACACTCGACGCCGGTGTTCATCCCGACGACCTGACAGGTGTCAAAGAGAGATATGCCCATTGTTTGTCCACCGGCGAGCCGTATGCGCGACGGCACCGTCTGCGGCGCTTCGATGGTGAATATCGCTGGGTCGAGACGCGCGCCGCGCCGATGCGCAACGCTGAAGGTGCCATCGTGCAGTGGAACGTTATCTGCCTCGACATCGAAAATGAGGTGCGAACACAAGAGGAGCTTCGACTGGCACAAGAGAGACTTGCGCGTGCGAGCCAGGCGGCGAGCCTTGCCGAACTCTCCGCATCCATCGCTCATGAGGTGAACCAGCCGTTGGCCGCCATCGTCGCCAACTCCAACGCATGCCACCGTTGGCTGTCCGCCGTGCCCCCGAACGTCGAGCGCGCGAAAATCACGGCCGAGCGCATCATCCGCGATGCCAACTCGGCGGCGGATGTCGTCAGCCGCATCCGTGCCTTGTTCAGACCTTCGCTTGAAATGAGAACCAGCACGCCGATCCCCAGCGTTATTGCCGAAGCGCGTGACCTCATGGCCGAGGAAGCCATACGGCGTCGCGTTCGCATGGACATCGATGTCGAAAGCAATCTTCCGCTCGTCGCCTTCGATCGCGTCCAGATCCAGCAGGTCCTGGTCAACCTCATTCGCAACGGCATGGAGGCGATGGACTCCACCACGGACAGGGTTCTCGGGCTGCGTGTGCGCCGGATAGAGGACACGATCCAGACCGAGGTCAGCGACCGCGGCCCGGGTATCGAACGTCCTAACAAGATATTCGAGCCGTTCTTTACGACGAAAGGGAATGGGATGGGCATGGGGCTGGCGATCTCCCGTTCGATCGTCGAGTCTCACGGCGGACGCCTATGGGCGGAGAACAGTGTGCCGCATGGAGCGACATTCATCTTCACTCTCCCGGTTGAAGCGAAAGCTGTGCAATGATGCCGGACGACGACAATCGTCCTCATCTTGGACGATGCTGAACGTATCCGGCGGCGCTCAGCAAACGCTTGGTTTATTCTCCTTTCGGTAAAGGGCGTCGCTGCCCCCACGCAATGCATGGATTTCCATGAGGTGCGGTTGGGGCGTGGCGGGATTAGGGTGACGGTGTGAGTCCGTCAGCCCAGATCCAGCTACCAAGAGCAAGTGCTATACGAAGCGCCGACAATCTCCAGAGTTTGTTTGTCCGTCAGGGGCACCCGATGACGACAGCGCCCAACTCACTTGGCGAGACCGATTCCAACGCAACGGGCGCGTTAAAGCATGACTTCGACCGATCCGGACCGGGATTGCAAGGAAGTGGCCGATCTTTGGCGACGAGTGAACCAGGCCTGATTCGCGGCAACATGATCAGCGATCTTGAAAGAGGCAGGTTATCGCGCGTCTGGTCGCACCGTCCCCAATTCTTGCATCTGGGGCTTTTTATTACGGTCTATGTCCTGGGCTGCGGCTTCGCCCAGTCGCTCGCAATCATACCTGGAACAGGGATTTCCATTTGGCCTCCGAGCGGACTGTTCATCGCTACGCTTGTCTTCGCCTCCAGGTATAGCTGGCCGTGGTGGGTGCTGGGGGCCTGTCTGGCCGAACTGTTCAGCAACTTCTTGTGGTTCCACACTCCGCTGCCCGCGGCCTTCCTGATCTTTGCCGGCAACGCTCTTGAAGCGGTGGCCGGCGCATGGCTCGTGAACCAGACCTGCAAGCGCCCAGTTCGGCTGGAAACCTTGCGCGACGTTCTCGCATTCGTCGTACTGGCCGCTGGAATTGCGCCAGTTGCAAGCGCGACGGTGGGAAGTGCGGCGCTTGCGTGGTTTGGCATACAATCGCAAACCTTTGCGACGGCTTGGCCGCTGTGGTGGATCGGAGACGCGACGGGAGTCCTGATCGTAGCGCCACTGGCGCTGGTCGTGTTCCAGAACTGGCGCGGCAAGGCGCAGCTCTCAGCAGCGCGGTGGATGGAAGCTTGCGTCCTGGGGCTGATCTTTCTTGGTATCGCCGCCCTTTCCTTGAGCGGCTATCTGCCCTTCGCCTACATCATCATGCCGCCTCTTCTTTGGGCCGCAGTGCGCTTTGAGTTCAGAGGCGCCGCCGTAGCATTGACCGTTCTCGCTCTGATCACGGCGGTATTCACGATATCCGGCGCCAGCCAATTTGCCGGCGATCCCGAGTCCCAGAAGCACAACCAGATCATGCTGCAGCTTTTTCTGGCCATCTCGGCATTTTCGGCGCTCGTCGTGGCCGCCATATCCCGGCAGCATCAGGCGGCGGTGCTCACTTTGCGTGAAAGTCTTGAGGCATTGGGCGACCGGGAGCGGGAGCTCTCGCAGCTTGTCGACATGGTTCCGAGCCACGTTTGGCGCCTGAGGCCCGATGGCGATCCGACCTTTTTCAACAAGCGCATGGTCGACTTTCTCGGCCTGGACGTAACGGATTTGGACAAACCGGGCATCAGCCGGCTGGCTGCGATGATAAAGGCCGGCGTCCATCCGGACGACGCAGCAGCATTCGGCGATACGCTCAGTCACTGCCTCGCCACCGGCGAGCGCTTCTCCATGAGGTATCGCTTGCGCCGCGCCGATGGCGTCTATCATTGGATGTCGAGCCGGGCGGAGCCGATGCGCGATCACACTGGCCGCATCGTCCAGTGGTACGGCCTCTGTCACGACATAGACGATCAAATGCAAGCTGAAGAGGCCCTGCGGCGGAGCGAATTGCAGCTTCAGCAGATGATCGACGCTGTGCCGGTCCGCATCTGGAGCGCGGTGCCGACCGGCGGGCCGGTCTACTTCAACAAGCGGTACCAGGACCATTTCCGCTCCGTGATCGCTGATTTCGAAGCACTCGGAGAGCCGCGCATCGAGGAATTGCTGCAAGAACTGGTTCATCCCGAAGATGCTCCCGAGGTGCTGAGCACGTTGCTGAATTGTTTCGAAACAGGCGGCGGTTCCGCGATGCGGTTTCGCTGGCGCGAAACAGATGGCTATCGCTGGGCGGAGTGCAGGGTGGAGCCGCGGCGTGATGAGGACGGGGCGGTTGTGCAATGGTACGGGGTTTCCCTCGACATCGACGAAGAGGTGCGCGCCCAGGAAGCGCTGCGACAAGCGTCCGACAAACTCGCGCAAGCGGCTCAGGCTGCAAGTCTCGCCGAGCTTTCGGCTTCGATCGCCCACGAGGTGAATCAGCCGCTGGCTGCGATCGTCGCCAACTCCCATGCATGCCACCGTTGGCTGTCCGCAGCACCGCCGAACGTCGAACGCGCGAAGATTACGGCCGAGCGCATTATCCGGGACGCCAACTCGGCGGCGGACGTCGTCGGCCGCATTCGCGCGCTGTTCAAGCAATCCACCGAGACGAGAACCAATGCGACGCTCAGCAGTGTCATCGCAGAGGCACGCGACCTCGTGACCGAGGAAGCGATGCGGCGGGGCGTTCGCATCAGCGTTGATATCGGAAGCGACATTCCGCTAGTCGCGTTCGATCGCGTCCAAATCCAGCAGGTTCTGGTCAATCTCATCCGCAACGGCATGGAGGCGATGGACTCTGGTGCGGACGACGGAGTTATCAAAATCCGCGTGCGCCATATCGGGGATGTTGTCCAGACCGAAGTCAGCGATCACGGCCGGGGCGTCGAGTTTCCCGACCGGATATTCGAACCGTTCTTTACCACGAAAGAGCAAGGGATGGGCATGGGACTGGCGATCTGCCGTTCGATCATCGAGTCGCACAGCGGGCGTTTATGGGTCGAGAAGAACGAACCACGTGGAGCGACGTTTATCTTCACGTTGCCGATTGAAGCGAAAGCGGCGTCATGACGACGGACGGCCAAATTGTCTTCATCGTAGATGACGATGAACGCATCCGGGAGGCGCTCAGTGAGCTGCTGGCTGCGCACGGCATGCGTGCCGTAGCGTTCGGATCGGCGGGCGATTATATCCGCGCTGACAAGCCGGACGTCCCTGCCTGCCTCATCCTCGATATCGAGTTGCCGGATATCAACGGCCTCGATCTGCAGCGGCAGATTGCCGAGGGCGATCATCCGCCGATCGTTTTCCTGACAGGACATGGCGATATCCCGTCCTCCGTGCGTGCGATCAAGCACGGCGCCGTGGATTTCCTGACTAAGCCCTTCAGCGATGCAGACCTCATGGCCGCAATCCATGCAGCGATTGCCCAGGATCGGGCACAGCGATCGGAGCGCGCCGAGCTGGGCGTGTTGAAGCAACGTTATCTCGAACTGACGCCGCGCGAACGTGAGGTGCTGCCGCTGGTGGTCAGCGGCCTGCTCAACAAGCAGGCGGCCGCTGAGCTGGGGATCAGCGAAGTTACGCTGGAAATTCATAGAAGGAACGTCATGCAGAAGATGGTCGCGGCGTCGCTCGCCGACCTCGTGCGCATCGCCGAGCGATTGGGAATACCGATCACGCACTCGCGCCGGGCAGGGGGGAGCTGAGGGTGAGCAAGCGGAGGCCTGTCGTGGCGATTGTCGACGATGACCCAAGACTGCTCGAGTCGCTGGAGGACCTCTTGGAGTCCGCCGGCTATGTGGCACGCAGCTTCTCGTCGGCGGGGGCATTGCTGGTCAGCGGCCTGTCTGGATTGGACATGCTTATCACCGACATCGGGATGCCCGGCATGGACGGCTTTGAACTTCGTGACCTGGTCAAGAAGGCGCGTCCGGACCTGCCTGTGTTCCTGATCACCGGCCGCCACGAGATAGTGGATCAGCACCGCGCCAAGGGCATTGGCAGGCTTTTCCGCAAGCCGTTCGATGGCCAGGCACTGCTTGCGGCGATCGGCGACGCTTTACGCAACCCAGAAACGGAGGCTAAACATGAGAGTTGACCAATTGCCCTTACCGAGATCGACGCCGTCATCACAGCAGCGAAGGGCTGAAGCCGAGCAGCCGCTGGTCATTATCGTCGACGATGATGCCTCTGTTCGGGAGGCCCTGTCTGAATTGATCCTATCGGCGGGTTTCCTGCCGGTGTGCTTTACCTCAACCCGTGAATTGCTTGACGCCGATGTGTTGGAGAGCCCCGGCTGCTTGATCCTCGACGTGCGCATGCCGGGGACGAGCGGTCTCGATCTGCAGCACCATCTTGCGAAAAACGGCAACCCCAAACCCATCATCTTCCTGACCGGGCATGGCGACATCCCGATGACTGTCCAGGCGATGAAGGCCGGCGCCGTGGACTTTCTCACCAAACCGGTGCGGGATCAGACGCTGCTTGACGCTGTGATCGCCGGCATTGCGGTGGATGCCAAACGGCGGGCGGATGCCGTGATCGTCAAGCGCAACATCGAGCGCGTCGAGACGCTGACGCCGCGCGAGCGCGAGGTCCTGCGTGAAGTGGCGCGCGGGCGCCTCAACAAGCAGGTCGCCTTCGACCTTGGCATCAGTGAAGTGACCGTCAAGCTTCACCGCGGCAATGTCATGCGCAAGATGGAAGCCGCTTCCATCGGTGAGCTGATCCGGGCGTGGGAAACGCTGCCCGCGCCGATGCGCGAGGTCTAGAATTGGCACAAGCCGATCCATGCTCCATCCAATAGGATCGCCCAGCGCGCCCGGCCATTTCAGGCTGTGGGAAATTGCTTTCTTCAGCGCGCGCAGGCCTTCCTGCCCGTCGGCACGCTGCTGCTGCGGGTGATCCTGATGTACATCGGTGGTCCTATTGGGTGTTTTGCGGCAAGGCCCGCGCCAACATCGCTACCACTGAGCGGCGCTCTTTTGCGGCGCCAGCCTGACCGACAAACTCGCAACATTTCATGCAACAGCAACTGACGCCGGCCATGCCGCGTCGGTCCCGCGCCGCTACCCAAGCCTAAATTGAGGTATGTCTATAAGAGCTTGCCTCGGCCCGTCCCCAATCCTCGGCGTGCCTGCCCTGCACCTTGGCATTGTATGACAGATGCTTCCGTAGAATAGGTTCGCGGCCCGGATCGGTGCATCCTGTTCCTCGCAAGCCATCATGACCGTCGCGTTTCTACCGCTCCTCGCTCGCTCCTCCCCGACCGCGACCGCACGGGCCGACTCGACGGTCGTGATGGTGAGCAGGATGTTCAAAGCACATGGATGGACTTGATGAACAACGACGGACTTTTCTCCGTCGGCGGATCTCGCCGCGATGTCTTGTTGGCCGGCCTGATCGCCACCGTTGCCTCCGGACTGCCCCGCGCTGCTTCGGCCGCGAGCCGAAAACAAAACCTTCCCTCTTCCCCCTCAACCAAAGGAACCAAGACGATGAGCACCATCACGACCAAGGACGGCACCGAAATCTACTACAAGGACTGGGGTAAGGGCCCGGCTATAACCTTCTCGCACGGCTGGCCGCTGAATTCCGACGCCTGGGACGGCCAGATGCTCTTTCTGGCCCATAATGGCTTTCGCGTGGTTGCGCATGACCGGCGCGGCCATGGCCGCTCGAGCCAGGCCACATCCGGCAACGACATGAACGGCTATGCCGACGACCTTGCAGCCGTGATCGAGGCGCTGGATCTCCGGGACGCCACGCTGGTCGGCCATTCCACCGGAGGAGGCGAGGTTGCTCGCTATATCGGACGGCACGGGACGAAGCGGGTGGCCAAGGCTGTTCTTATCGCCGCTGTTCCGCCGATCATGGTGAAGACGCCGGCCAATCCGGAAGGCCTGCCGATCGAGGTATTCGACGGCATAAGGGCTGGCCTCGTCAAGGATCGTTCGCAGTACTACCGGGACCTCGCACCGTTGTTTTACGGCGCGAACAGGCCAGGCGCCAAGGTTTCCCAGGGGATTCTGAATCAGTTCTGGCTCTGGAGCATGCAGGCGGGTCTCGTGAACGCGTACGAAAGCGTCGAGGCGTTTTCCGAGACCGATTTTACCGAGGACCTCAAGAAGTTCGACGTACCAACCCTGGTCCTGCATGGCGAGGACGATCAGATCGTCCCCGTCAAGGACTCGGCAGTCAAGTCGGCCCGATTGATCAAAGGCGCAAAGGATATCTATTACCCCGGCGCACCCCACGGGATTACGGCCACGCACCAGGATCAGGTCAATGCTGACCTGCTCGCCTTCATCAAAGGATAGCAAGCCTCAGTCACGACCGCATGTTTTCCGAAATTCCTTGGAGCCGCCGATGACCACCTTTGGCAATATTTCGCGCGCCCTGAACCGCATTTCGGGTGGCGCGCCAGGTCAAACCTTGTGCGCTCGCATAGCCGAGCGGTGGCCTGAATGCTGGTTCTGCCGGCTCATATCCCGGATTGTGGAACCGAACCACTGCGCCATCGAGCTGGAGCGCTGGCAAAGGCGCGAAACATGTGCTGCGACACGGCTGCCATTCGGGCAACCGCGCCTGTGCAGCGCGGAGGCGATCGCCGGTGTTCGACACTACGTTGCGCTGTCGGGGGTCGCCGCCGCGCGCTTGTTCTGCCTTGAAGGCCAATGCGCTCTCCAAGACGTCAAACCGGCTAAGCGCCGCGAGTTTATCAATCGGTAGCCGTTTGCGATTGCCGCTCATTTTGGCGGTCTCAATTCGGCGTGAAATTTTCTTGGCCAGCGGTTGCGACTATCGCAGCAGCACCGGCACAATTTTTCGAAGGCAGGAGCGACATGGGCGCACTCTCAGGCAAGATCGCGGTGGTCACCGGCGGAAACAGCGGGATCGGACTATCGGCTGCAAAAATCTTTGCCGCCGAGGGCGCGCAAGTCGTCATTACCGGCCGCCGGCGGCAGGCGGTCGAGGAAGCGGTCGCGCAGATCGGGGCAGGCGCGCTGGGCATTCAGGGAAATGTGGCCGACGTGGCGCACCATGATGAGGTGGCGCAGCAGATCCTCCAGAGGTTCGGGGCGCTCGACATCTATATGGCGAACGCCGGCATAAACACCATCACCCACTCGGCCGACGTCTCCGAGGCAGAATATGATGCGCAATTTGCCGTCAACACGCGAGGCGTCTTCTTCGGCGTCCAGAAGCTGATTCCGATCATGCGGAACGGCGGCGCAATCATCCTCACAGGCTCGCTGGCCAGCGAGAAGGTTCTGGACGGTCATGCTGTTTACGCGGGCTCCAAGGCGGCCATAAATGCCTTTGCGCGCGCTTGGGCGATCGAACTGAAGTCTCGCGGTATCCGGGTCAACGTGCTTAGCCCAGGTCCGGTGGATACGGCTATTCTCGATAAGCTAGGCATACCGTTTGAGCAGCGCGGGCTGTTTGAAAAGGCGATGGCTGAGGCAATACCCTTGGGCCGGATGGGGCAGCCGGAAGAGCTGGCAAAAGCCGCCCTGTTCCTTGCCTCGGACGCGAGCAGTTTCGTCACGGGCATCAATCTGCGGGTCGACGGCGGGATGGCAGTGCTCTGAGCCACGACTGCGAAGTCGTCGCGCCAATAGACGGCCGAATAATGCCTGAGCAATCGGTCTTCCTCACGACGATTTTCCGGGAAGCTGCCGCACGAATCCCTCCAAATAGGTGGAGGCGAGACGTTTCGCCGACGTGGTGCAAATTGTAAGCGGCAAGTCGCATTGCAGGGATCGACGCGCAAGAGAGAAGTCGGCTCGCCGATACGGCTGAAGGACCGAGGTCTCGCCCCGGTCCTTCAATTTTCTGTAGGTCGGGATCAGTGACCCCAGATGCCCTGGCCATATTCATCGTTGGGAACAGTCGGCTTGCGTACGGTTTTCGGCACCCCGGTATCGCTGTTCATTTTTCTGATCGAGGATGTATACATGTTGTCAGACGCAGTCGCAGGCTGCTGGGCTCCGTTTGATCCATAGTGGTCGCTTCCGGCAATGGCGCTTCCTGCTGTAATAACAAGCGCGACGGCAGCAAGGACTGTCATTTTCATTTCAGTAACTCCATTAATAGCTTGGATGGTATTCACCCATACAAATATAAATGTCGTGACCCAGCGACACGATCAGACGGTCCGGCGGTTTGACCCATACCAAGGCATTGGCGATGCGGGCCGAAGGCCAGGAACTATGTCGTTGACGAGAGGAGGCTTTGCCGCCGTGTTCGATCCGGCCGGCTCACCAGCGCTCAACGGATCGACCGCGCCAGGTTCTCGCCACAGCGGCAGCGGCGTCTTGCAAACACTCTCCGGCCGCGCGCGCCCTCAGTGTCTGCTCAGACGGCTGCCGACAGTGCACACTCGGCATAGATACCTCAATCATGCTGCAAGGCACCTGATCTCCCTGGTGACCTACCCTGCACCTTGGCATTGTATGACAGACCCTTCCGCACAATAGGTTGGCGGGCCGCATCGGCGCATTCTCCTGAGCATTGGTCACCACAGGCCACACGGGAGAAAGCAAATGCGAAACATAACTCGAGTCTTGGCGCTCACTGCGGCGCTTGCCGCGTCGGGCGGCGGGATGGCGCAGGCCGCGAATTCTCAGCCCAAGCCGACGATCGTACTGGTGCACGGCGCCTTCGCGGAATCGTCGAGTTGGGACGCAGTCATCACGAAACTCAGCAAAGACGGTTATGTAGCGATAGCCGCAGCCAATCCGCTCCGCAGCGTTGCCAGCGATGCGAAAGCAGTCTCAGCCATCGTCCGGTCGGTTTCCGGGCCGGTCGTGCTGGTGGGGCATTCCTACGGCGGGCCTGTCATCACCGAGGCCGCCAATGGCAATCCTAATGTGAAGGCCTTGGTCTACGTGGCGGGATTCGCGCCGGATACCGGCGAATCGAGCCTTACATTGTCCAGCATGTTTCCCGGCAGCACCTTGGGTAGCGCGCTTGCTCCAGTCGCGTTGCCGGACGGCGGACAAGACCTCTTCATCCAGCCGGCCAAGTTCCGCGCCCAGTTCGCCGCCGACGTTCCGGAAGAGCAGACCTTGCTGATGGCTGCCACTCAACGCCCTGTTGCGCAGGCAGCTCTGGCTGAAGCCTCGGGCGTCGCCTCATGGAAGACGCTGCCGTCCTACATGATCTACGGCTCAGATGACCGGAACATCCCGGCAGCCGTCATGAGTTTCATGGCCAAGCGTGCGCACGCGGTAAAGACCGTCGTCATCGAGGGCGCGTCCCACGCGCTCATGGTCTCGCATCCCGACGAGGTCACGTCACTCATCGAGGATGCTGCTGCATCGGTCAGTCAGTAGCAGGCCGGAAACGCCCAGCATCCGATCGAGCAACGAAAATAGACACGCAACACCAGGAGACTAGACATGAAGATCGTCGTCATAGGCGGAACCGGGCTGATCGGTTCAAAGACCGTGGAGAGACTGCGAAACAAAGGACACGACGTGCTTGCGGCGTCGCCGAATTCGGGCGTCAACACCGTTACGGGAGAGGGTCTGGCCGCCGCGCTTTCCGGTGCGCAGGTCGTCGTCGACCTCGCGAACTCGCCGTCGTTCGAGGAAAAGGCTGCCCTGGAGTTCTTCGAGGCATCCGGGCGTAATCTTTTTGCCGCCGAAACGGCTGCCGGTGTCCGTCATCACGTGGCGCTGTCGGTCGTCGGTACCGACCGGCTGCAGGGCATGGGCTATTTCCGCGGCAAGTTGCTTCAGGAAAAGCTGATCAGGGAGTCCGGAATTCCCTACACGATCGTTCACGCCACGCAGTTCTTCGAATTCACCGCCGCCATCGCAAACACGGGCGCTGTCGGAGATACCATTCATATGTCACCGGCCTACTTCCAACCCATGGCGGCTGATAATGTTGCCGATGCGATGGCGGACGTCGCGCTTGCCGCGCCGTTGAACGGCATGATCGAAATTGCCGGCCCGGAGCGCGTTCGCATGAGCGAACTTGTCGAGCGCTTCCTGAAGGCCACCAACGACCCGCGCAAAGTCGTCCCGGATCCCGGCGCCCTCTACTACGGCCAGGTGGCAATCGACGATCGAACGCTGGTGCCCGGCGAGAACGCGCGCATCGGCGCCGTGCGTTTCGATGATTGGCTCAGCCGATACACACCACCGAAATAAGTAATCATCGGATAGTCCACCATTCGCACAACAAGGAGACCAGACATGATCAAAACACTTCTCTGCGCCGCGCTCACCGCCGCTTCCGTCACCGCAGCAATGGCCAATGACGCCGCCAGTGTGAAGCTTGTCTACGACCAGGCCCTTCCAAACGTGCCCGGCAAGAGCATGAAAGCCGTGCTCGTCGAGTACGCGCCGGGGGGTACGTCGCCGGCCCATACCCATCCCAAATCCGCGTTCATCTATGCCACGGTCCTGGAGGGAGCGATCCGAAGCCAGGTCAACGATGGGCCGGTGAAGACTTATAGCGCCGGCGAGAGTTTCTCGGAATTCCCGGGCGACCGTCATGCCGTCAGCGAAAACGCCAGCAAGACGGAAGGCGCTCGTCTGCTTGCTATTTTCGTCGTCGACACCAGCGAGACGGAACTGACGACGAACGCGAAATGAAATCGTGGCCCTCCGGACCATCGGGGCGTATGCGAAGGGACGGTCAGTGACATGAATTCGATCGCCAGCCGCACACTTGCGGGGATTTCGGTCCCCGATACACCGCTTGTCGGCCGAGCGATCGAACATGCTCGCGAGCGATGTGAACCTTACTTGTTCAACCACGTGGTCCGATCCTGGCTTTTCGCGGCCCGGATCGGACAGATTCAGAATATCCAGCACGACGCGGAGGTTGTTGCCGTTGCAACTCTGTTGCATGACGTCACGCTCAATGAGGACTTCGCCGGGCCGCGCCGTTTCGAAGTGGAAGGCGCCGATCTCGCCCGCACCTTCGTTCGGGAAGGCGGCTTCGACGAGCGGCGCGCCCAATTGATCTGGGACAGCATCGCCCTCAACTCGACGCCGTCGATCGGCCTCTACAAGGAGGCTGAGGTGGCGCTTTGCACAGCCGGCATCTGCCTCGATGTCGTCGGCTTGCAATACAGCCTCGTTTCGTCAGCCGAGATTGCAAAGATCATCGGTGAGTTTCCACGCCTCCAAATGAAGCGACGGATGGCCCGATGCTTTTGCCATATCGCCGAGGTCAGGCCGGAAACCACCTACGACAACTTTGCCCGGGACTTCGGCGAGCGCTTTGTTTCAGGCTACAAGGCGACTTCGGCAGTTGATCTTGTGATGAACGCTCCCTTCGAAGAGTGAGCGCAGTTTCGATCCAGGTTCTATCGACACCGGTCGGTTCAGCCTCGCCCTTCAAGTGACCCAAACGCCGCGCACCTGTCGCATGCCTGCGGCAAAGCGAATTGCCGAGGGCAGCGTTCAGGGTGCCAATTTCCACCGCTTCCTATACTTCGGTTTAGGCGCCCCAAACCGATCGAATGGCAATACATATCATCGGCACGATAGCAACAGTTTGGCTCACCGGTCATTCTTACGATGCAATGGATTGCAAACACCTCAAGGAGATAAGTAATGAATATTGCAGCGTCACCGGTCGCTCCGAAAGGAAAAGCCGTCGCCCAACGCGCGAGTTATGCGGAGCAGTCGCCGGAACTTCTGAAGAAATTTATTGAATTTCTTGGTGAGACGCGAGAGGGGTCGATCGAAGAACCGATCCGCGACCTTGTTGCCGTCCGAGCCGCGCAACTGAACGGGTGCACCTTCTGCCTCGATATGCACGTCAAACAGGCGAAGATTCATGGCGAGCGCGAACTGCGCCTTTACCACCTGGCAGCCTGGCGGGATTCGACCCTGTTCCTTCCTCGCGAGCGTGCAGCCTTGGCATGGACGGAAGTCTTGACCAAGCTGCCCGAGCAGGGTGTCCCGGACGAGATCTACGATCGGGTCAGGTCGCAGCTTTCCGAGAAGGAAATCTCCGATCTGACCTTCGTCGTCATGGCGGTCAATTCTTGGAACCGTCTGAACATCGGCTTCAAACCGGTCCCGGGCTCGGGGGATGCGAAGTTTGGCCTGAGCAAAGCAGCGCTAAGCTAATCTTTGGAATGGGTCAGAATGGCGCTTGTTTTCGCGCCATTCTGACCGGCCAGGCAAAGGCGCCGACCTCGGCGACCAAACCCTGGAACCGATCCCAGCCTCCCGGCCGCGGCCGCGAGGCGCTCTCAGGAGGGCGTCATGCGCATTGACAGTCTGCATCCAGTAATATCGGCCCGTCTCATGGTGATCGACGTCGACGCTCCACTCCGCAGTGCAGCACTCTCACTTTCCAGGCCCGCAATAGGCCTGGTCGTGGTGTGCCACGGCAGTGGGGAGGCGGCAGGCGTGCTGAGCAAGTCCGACCTTGTCCGCCATCTAGCGAATTCAGGGCCAACAGAAGCGCCGATTGCGGCATTGATGAGCCGGTCCATCGTGTCCTGTGGTCCCGATGATGATCTTCATTCAGTCTGGCAGACCATGGCCGCGCAAGGCCTGCAGAATGTGCCGGTGCTCGGGGCTGACTCGAAACCGCTAGGCGTCCTCGATATCCGTGATGCGATGAAGGCGCTCTTCAAACAAGAGGAACTGCAGGAACGGCTGCTTGCCAACTACATCAGCGGGATCGGCTATCAATAGATCATGGTCTCGCGTTTGGATATACAGAAGTATGTATCGGAGTCTTCTTAGACATAATGGATAATAAATACCATAAATTATAGTGTATTGAAGCAAATAGGTGTCGGCTGAGCCAACGGGGTAATGAAATGTTTCGTCCGGACATAAAAGAAGATGTCTTCGACAGCCCGTCCGATGGTCCTGGAAGTGGTATGTCCGTGCAAATGTCGACGGCCGGCATCGTCCATGACCTGGGCAATCTCATTCAGGTCGCCTCGTCGGCGTTGAACCACCTGGCCCGCGATCCGAGCATCCAAGCGGCTCCGGCGCTTGGGCCTGTAGTTGCCGGCGCCAAAACGGCTTTGGAACGGGCTGGTGGCCTTGTCCGGCAAACCATCAGCCTGGCCCGAGAGAGCCCCGCGGAAATCGAATACACAAACGTAGGTGCTTGCCTGGCTGAGATCGAAACCCTCGTGCGGAGCGCCTTGGATGCCAATTTCGGTCTTGAGCTTCGGGTTGGATCGGACCTGCCTTTGGTGAGATGCGATCGCCTTGGATTGCAAAATGCGGTTCTGAATCTTCTGTTCAACGCGCGCGATGCAATGCCTGACGGCGGCTTCATCTCGATCGATGCCGGCTTGGCCTCTGAAAGCTCTACCGCCGGTCAGGTAGATATCCGTGTCGCGGACAGCGGTATCGGGATGACCAGCGAGACGATGGTCTGCGCCTTCGATCCGTTCTTCACCACCAAAAGCGAAGGCCTCGGCGGCGTCGGTTTGCCGATGGTGAAGCGCTTTGCCGAGCAGTCAGGCGGAAGCATCGATATTCAGAGCACACTTGGGGCAGGCACGACCGTCACTCTGCGGTTGCCTGCGGTGCGATAGCGGCCGGCCAATCTCCCTCCGGTGACAAACGTGACATACAATCGAGAGATAAAGATGGATGCACAAGTCGTTGAAAACGTCGAACAGGACCGTTTCGAGCTGCCGATCGCCGGCGATATGTTTGCGGCGGCCTACTATCGGCTCGAGGGCGGGAAGGTCGCGCTGATACACACCGAAGTCCCGTCGGAATTTTCCGGACAAGGGATCGCGTCGCGATTGGCGCAGGGCACCTTCGAGCTGCTCCGCAAAACCGGCCGTAAAGCGATCTTGAAATGTCCCTTCATGAGCCGCTTTTTCGCCAAGCACCCGGACTATGCAGATGTCGTCGACGGCTAGTCAGGGCACGAATGTTGAGGGTTTCCCAGGGATCTATCCTAATGCACGACGAGTATGATTTGCAGAGGTTCGTCAGCGCACAGGATCCGGTCTACGACGACGCGCTGGCTATTCTCCGTCAAGGAATGATGTGCACTCCCTATATGGAGTTCATCTTCCCAAGGTTGGCCACCAGGCGAAGCGGTACTGCGCCTGAGCCATATTCAATCACATCGCTCGACGAAGCCAGCGCTTATCTCTCATTTCCGATCCTAGGAGGCCGTTATCGGGAATGTGTTGGCACCCTGCAGCGGCTCTCCGGCCTAAGCGCTCGCGCTGTCTTCGGTGAGGTTGATGCGAAGAAGTTGCACGCGTCCCTCACGCTGTTTTCCGAAGCAAGCAACGACGAGTTCCTGCTCGAGACAATCTTCGACGTCTGGTTCGACGGTTTGCTCGACGAGGAAACGATGAACGATCTCTACTTGATATCGTAGTGGTCTGCCTACGCCACCGGCGTAAAGCTGTCGCGGCGCTGAGGTCACCATCCGCTGCCTTATCCCTCACACGCTGCGATCTGGCAGAGGCATGAACTCGTGGTCTCCCGGCACGCCGGAGAAGCGGCGTTCGCGCCAATCCGCCTTTGCCTGCTCGATCCGTTCGGCTGAAGAGGAGACGAAGTTCCAATAGATATGACGTGGCTCGGAAAAGGGCTCGCCTCCTATCAGCATCAGCCTCGCCGCATGGAAGGCAGGCGCCTGGAGCACAATCTCAGCGCCGGGCGCCAGAGCTATCAATTCGGCCTCATGAAACGTCCCGAACTGGCCGACAATTCCAACCTCACCGGCGACGATGTAGATTGCACGCTCACGGTGTTCGGGTTTCACCTGGTATCGCGCACCGCTCGTGAGCACAATTTCGGCATAGACCATGTCGGAGAACGTCCTTACCGGCGAGACCAACCCGTCGGACGCGCCGGCGATCAACGTAAGCTCGACGCCGTCGGCACAGATCCTGGGTATTTCGGGAGCGCCAAAATGTGCGACGTCGGCGGCAATTTCTTCATAGCGGGAGGGGAGGGCGATCCAAGCCTGAGCGCCGAAGAGATTGCTTCCCGACGCCCGGACTTCCGGTGGCGTGCGCTCGGAATGGACGATGCCCGACCCGGCCGTCATCCAGTTGACCTCGCCAGGACGGATGGTCTGCACTTTACCGAAATTGTCGCGGTGGACGATCTCGCCGTCGATCAGGTAGGTCACGGCCGCAACGCCGATATGCGGATGCGGTCCCATATCGAAACCGTGACCTGCGTCGAATATAGCGGGGCCGAAATGGTCGAACAGGATGAAGGGCCCGATCATCAGGCGATTCGAGGAGGGCAATACGCGCCTTATCTTCAGTCCGTCGGCAAAATCACGGATAGCCGGCTGGATGATTGTATCGATGCCTGTGATATCGCTTTGGCGGATGGTCATGGATCTCTGTCCTTCTGCATGCCTTGTCAGCCAGGTGCTCGAACGCGCTTGAACGGAGCGGCGCGAAAGACTGTCTGAATGGCTTTGAGGAGCGCGAATTTGGAGCTCGCGTGGTTCTGTCCGGCGATGCCGCTTTCATTAAGAGCCGACACCCTCTTCGACAGGATCGCCGCAAGATCTTCAGCCATTTCGGGCCTTTCGTGCAGCAGCGGCGCAAAGCTTTCCTGGTCTATCTCGTAAACCTCGACGGGGGTCATTGCCCGCAAACTCGACATCTCGCCAATGCCGGCGAGCAAGCCGGTCTCGCCGAAGAAATCGCCGGGTGCAAGCCGGCCGATCTCCTGCAGGTGAGCATCGTCCTCGCCAATTTGCCGGACGATAACTCCCGTCCGTACGATCATGAGCGACGGCAGCATCTCTCCCCGTCGTGCGATGATCTCGCCCTTATGGTAGGTGCGAACCGAGGCCGCTGCGGCGAGCGACTCCTGCTCGGTATCCGTTAGCGCCGAGAATACCGGTATGGACCTGATGAGTTCGATCGGGGTGAAGCTTTGGGAGGCTGCCTTCTCGTCGCTCAGCCGGTTGGTCATGGCAATCGAAGCCGAAAGTGGCTCCGCCAGCAGCATGCCGGTCGACTTTGAATGGCGATAAATGAGATCGAAGATTTCGTTCCGAGCGGCACTTCGCTGGTCAAGATTTGCGACGCGAAAAAACAACTCGATCTCGATAGCTGCCGCATCCAGGCTTCTGATTGTGACCAAAGGCGAAGGGTCCTGGAGGATTGAATTGCAGCTCAGCAAGACGGTGCGCATGAGGTCTACGATGATCGCCGGCGTCTTCGTTGGCGCCATCTTGACGGTTACGGCAAGTCCATGGCTCTCGTCCGGACCGCTTAGATTTGTTACCCCGATCTTGGCGAGAAGGCTGTTCGGAAGCGCGACGACATTGTGGGTCGGGGTCAGGAGTTGGGTCGACCGCCAGTTGGTCTCGACAACGCGGCCTTCGGTTCCGTCGCTCAGAATGATCCAGTTTCCAAGTACGTAAGGGCGGCCGAGGTTAAGCGCGATCCCCGAAAATACGTCACCGAGCGTATTCTGGAGCGCCAGTCCCAGGATGACGGCAAACACGCCGGACGTGGCAATGAGCGTTCCGACCGGCACCGCAAAGACGAACGCCAGGATCGACAGGAACATTCCAGCATAGACGATACCGACCACGACGTCCTGCAGGAGACGTGCCTCGCGCGGCTTTCGCTCAAAAACGAGATAGATACGGACAAATCCGATTAGCGCCCAGGCAAGGTGAACCCACCAGAGCAGCTTGACCGAGCCCATGAGGATCGCTCCTCCGGTTGTCTCGTTGTCCCCTGCGGCCTCGTATGGCACGACGCGCAGGTCGAGAACCATGGCCGACATCGCGAGGAAAAAGCTGAGTTGGACGACCAGCTTCGCATTGGCGAAGCGTCTGGGGATGAGGGTCCAAACGACGATCCCGGCGAGGCCGAGCAACACGATGTAGACCAGAGGAGAGTTCCACCAGTTCATGAACGATCACCGCCATTCACAGTTCAATGTTTGGCCTCCGGCCCGGCGATCGGGCCTCGGCCGCTGGCCTTGTCTTTTTCGAGAACTGCTTCGGTGATCGAATTCGGCAGCCGTCGCGGCTTTTCGATCAGCCCGAGCACCGGCATGGCGATGACGAAGAACGCAAAATAGTAAAGCGTCGCCAGTTGGGACATGACGACGTAGGCGCCTTCCGCCGGTCGGGAGCCGAGCCAGCCGAGAAAGAGGGCATTGGCAACGAACAGCCAGAAGAGCACCCTGTACCAGGGGCGGTAGACCGCCGAGCGCACCTTCGAGGTGTCGAGCCACGGCACCAGGAACAGCACCGCGATCGAGCCGAACATCGCGAGCACGCCGCCGAGCTTGGAATCGATCGGCCCGATATTGAAGGTGATGGCCCGCAGGATCGCGTAAAACGGCAAGAAATACCATTCCGGCACGATGTGGGCCGGCGTCTTCAGCGGATTGGCGATCGTGTTGTTGTCGGGATGGCCGAGATAGTTCGGCAGGTAGAAGACGAAATAGGCGAAGAAGAACAGGAACACGAGGATGCCGAAGGCATCTTTGACGGTGGCATAGGGCGTGAAGTCCACGACATCGGTTTTCGATTTGACCTCGATGCCGGTCGGATTGTTCTGGCCGACGACGTGAAGCGCCCAGATATGCAAGGTCACCACGCCCGCAAGCACAAATGGCAGCAGGTAATGCAGCGCAAAGAAGCGGTTCAGCGTCGGATTGTCGACCGCGAACCCGCCGAGCAAAAGCTGCTGGAGCCAGTCGCCGATCAGTGGGACGGCCGTGAAGAAGTTGGTGATGACAGTAGCGCCCCAGAACGACATCTGTCCCCAAGGCAGCACGTAGCCCATGAAGGCCGTCGCCATCATCAGCAGGAGATTGGTGCAACCGAGCACCCACAGCAGCTCACGCGGCGCCTTGTAGGAACCATAGTAGAGCCCGCGGCAGATGTGGATGTAGACGGCAATGAAGAAGAACGACGCGCCGTTGGAATGGAGATAGCGCAGCAACCAGCCCGAATTCACGTCGCGCATGATCTCCTCGACTGAATTGAAGGCCAGTCCCGTATCAGGAGCGTAATGCATGGCCAGCACGATGCCGGTCAGGATCTGTGAAACCAGCATGATCGTGAGAATGCCGCCGAACGTATAGGCGTAGTTCAGGTTGCGCGGGACGGGATAGACGATGAAGCTGTCGTGCACCAGCCGCGGCAGCGGCAGGCGGGCATCGAACCAACGTGCGATTCTGGTTTTGGGCGTATAGGTCGAGTGTTTGTCGCCGCTCATCGAAATGCCCCCTGCCTCAACCAATGCGGATCTTGGTGTCGGAAACGAACTGGAACACCGGTACCGCCATGTTCTCGGGTGCCGGACCTTTGCGGATGCGGCCGGCGGTGTCGTATTGTGAACCGTGGCACGGACAGAACCAGCCATCGAAGTCGCCTTCCTGACCATGCGGGATGCAGCCGAGATGGGTGCAGACCTGGACCATCACCACCCAGGCTTCCTTGCCCGGCATAGTTCGGTTAGCGTCGGTTGCCGGCGCGTCGACCGGCAGGTTGGCGTTGCGGGCGATTGGATCCTTGAGCTCGGCGAGACTGACTGACTGGCCGTCCTTCATCTCTTGCTCAGTGCGGTTGCGCACGACCACCGGATTGCCGTGCCAGTCGACGATCAGCGACGTTCCTGGCCTCAGCGAGGAGACGTCGACCTCGATCGCGTCGGGCGCTTCGACGTGCAATGTGTGCTCGGCTGTGGAGGTTTCGGAAAGGTCGGCCATGATGGCGACTCCTATGTTGGAAGCTGCGTCATCGCGTTGGTGGCAATCGAGCAAAAGCAGGCCACAGCTTTCGCCTTCCAGTCTGCTCATGCCGCGCGGAATATGCCGGCCGTGGCCGGGTGTGAGCCATCGTGCCAACGGCGCGTGCGTCCAATACTTTCGTTTATGATTTCCTGAGCGAAGGACTGGCCGGGCTGGCGATGACGCCGTCATGGAAGGTTCTGAATTCCTCCAGGTAACCGTTGGCCACTGAGCTGAGATACCGTCCGGCATTGCGCACGGCGATCCCGAACTTCAGCCCGATCATACCTCGGCACAGGCATGCCTAGCTGTCGGTGTCGTAGTCGTCGTCCCCGCCAAGTGCGAGTTTTTGGAGCAGTTGTCTCGCGTGGCGCTGGGCAGGTTTTCGCCCGGCGACGACCAATTGCGGAACTCAATCGGGGTCAGAAAGGGAAAACGGTGAAACTCTACTACAGCCCTCTCGCCTGTAGCCTGGCGGATCACATCGCATTGGAAGAGGCCGGTGTTTCCTTCGAGCGCGAAAGCGTGAACCTCAAAACCAAACGAACGAGCTCCGGGGATGATTTCACCACCGTCACGCGCAAGGGCTATGTTCCAGCCCTCGTGCTGGATAGCGGCGAAGCGCTGACGGAAAATATCGCAGTCCTCGACTGGATTGCGTCACAATACCCGGCACTGGGAGTGGCGGGGCCGTTGGGCCGTACCCGCGTTCTCGAAGCGCTGGCCTACGTCTCAACTGAAATACACCGAAGCTTCAAGCCGATGTGGCACCAAAGCAGCGATGCCGAAAAGGCCAAGGCGAGCGCGGCGATTACGAGCCAACTCGAGTTCGTCGCTGACGGGCTCGAGACCGACTATCTGTTCGGCGACAAACCCAGCGTGGCGGATTTTTATCTTTTCGTGATGCTGCTTTGGGCGGCCCGCTTCCACGTCCCTGTTCCCGCGCCTTTGCAAGCGCTTCGCGCCCGAATGGCTGCGCGACCGGCCGTGCGCATCGCAATGGATCGTGAGGGCCTCGTCTAAAAGCCGAGGGTGGCTCCGAGCATAAGATCAGACGCAATATATCCTCTCACCCCAACAAAGATCAGGAGTCATTCTCATGCTGCCGTTTCTGCGGATGCTACATCCAGCCGCTTCCAAGCGCGGGGACGGCCTACGTCTCGAATTTCTCAGGAGGGAAATCGAGGAAACGCTGGACCTTACCGGCATCCGGTCAGAATTCGCCGCACTGCCTCCTGGCCGAGCGGTTACAATCCTGGATTCGTCGCAGTCACCGTCGGAATAGGCGCAATATTTCCTGTCGGCCGATACGGCGGCGGGTTCTGGTCGCTCCCGCTTGTTGGTCATCATAGAGGCTTCATCATGAATGCGAATAAAGCTCCCGAGACGGTCGATCATCGCCGCCGACGCATTGTTGGTGCAACGGCAATGACGTTCGCCGCCACCGAACTCGGCTTGAACGCACCGGCAGCCACTTGGACGGTCGAGGCGAAGGCATCCGCGATGCAACCCAGGCAGAAATCATTCGGCTCGCTCAGCCAGGTCAATGCCGGAAAGCTGAGCGTCGGATATGCGGAGCTAGGGCCCGCCGAAGGTGCCCCAGTGATCCTGCTTCATGGCTGGCCTTATGACATTCACACTTACACCGACGTCGCTCGCCTGCTTGCCGCAAAGGGGTACCGCGTGATTGTGCCCTACCTGCGGGGCTACGGCACTACGCGATTTTTGTCGGACGAGACGATGCGCAATGGCCAGCAGTCGGCGCTCGCCGCGGATGCGATCGCGCTGATGGATGCGCTGGGGATCGAAAAGGCCACGATCGCCGGCTGCGACTGGGGCGCCCGAACGGCCAATGTCGTTGCCGCGCTCTGGCCGGAGCGTTGCAAGGCGATCGTCTCGGTGAGCGGCTATCTAATCGGAAATCAGCAGGTCGGCGTGGTGCCGCTGCCACCGGAGGTGGAGCTTCAATGGTGGTATCAGTATTACTTCGCCACGGATCGCGGCCGCGCCGGCTACGAGAAATACACGCGCGATTTCGCCAAACTCATCTGGAAACTCGCTTCGCCGCAGTGGAATTTCGACGATGACACCTTCCAGCGCAGCGCCGCAGCCCTGGACAACCCGGATCACGTCAGCATCGTCATTCACAATTACCGCTGGAGGCTCGGCCTGGCACATGGCGAGCCGGAATATGACGTTCTGGAAAACCGGCTGGCCGAAGCTCCCGTGATCACAGTGCCGACCATTACCCTTGAGGGTGATGCCAATGGTGCACCCCATCCCGACAGCAGTTCCTACGCCAAGAAATTCTCGGGCAGATACACGCACCGGATCATCATCGGCGGTATCGGCCACAACTTGCCTCAAGAAGCCCCGCAAGCCTTTGCCCAGGCTGTCATCGACGTCAGCGAATACTGATCAGGCAAGCTGAGTGAGCTGCTGATGCCTGCGCTGGATGGGTGGCGAGGACATGATGGTTGCGCATTTGCGCTGAACGTCGAGGCGAGGCGCTGGTCCACATCGATGTTGCGCTTGACTCGTTCATATTATCCATAATAAATCATACATATTGCCTCGAAAAAAGACGGCAGGTCTGGGAGGACCAATGAAAATCACGGCCATCAAGGCGCGCGTCTGCAATGCGGAAATGCGCAACTGGGTCTTCGTTCGCGTCGAAACCGACGAGCCCGGGCTGTTTGGCTGGGGTGAGGCAACGCTGGAATGGAAGACCCGAGCCGTCGTTGGGGCGCTTCAGGACCTTGAGGCCCTGCTCATCGGGCAAGATCCGCGCAATGTGGAGCAGTGCTACCAGATACTTACGCGGCACGGCTTTTGGCGTCTTGGCGTCGAGGGAATGTCCGCCGTCAGCGGCATCGAGATCGCGCTCTGGGACATATTGGGCAAGTCGTTGGGCGTCCCCGTCTGGCGCCTTTTGGGCGGTCGGGTCCGCGACTATCTGCGCACCTATACGCATCTCGGCCTCGGGGACATGAAGGCGGTCTATGAGACCGGATCCGCGGATGCCATCGTGGAACGCGGACGCATCGTGACGCAAGCAGGCTACGATGCGGTCAAGGTCGTCTGCATTCCCTACACCCACTACGTGTCTCCTGCGAAGGCAGTCGATTCTGTTGCCAACATGGTTGGCTCACTTCGCGAGGCGGTAGGCCCGGATATCGACATCATGGTTGATTTCCACGGACGCCCTGCATCGGTTAACGCGGCGATGGATTACCTCAAGGCAATCGAGCCGGCCCGCATCATGTTCGCGGAAGAGCCCGTGCCGCCCGAAGATGTTGCCGGACTGGCGCATATCACGGCGCGATCGGCCGTGCCGATCGCGTCCGGCGAACGGCTGATCGGGCGCCGCGAATTCACGCACTCGATCGCAGCCCGCGCCTTCAACATTGCCCAGCCTGATATTTGCCACACTGGCGGTCTGCTCGAGACAAAGAAGATCGCGGCCATGGCGGAAACCGCAGGCATCGGCCTTGCGCCGCACAACCCCCTCGGTCCGATCGCCGGTGTGGCTGCTCTTCATTTCGGCATATCGACCCCAAACGTTGTCATTCAGGAGGAGATGTCCGGTGCCGTCGCCTGGTACGACGATGTCGTTACCTGGCCAATTCGGCGCAAGCCAGGCCGCTGGGATCTGCCCGAACTGCCGGGCCTTGGCGTCACCGTCAATGAGGACGTTATCGCGCGCCACCCCTTCAAGCAGGAAGTGCTGCATGCCCGCAACGCCGTCATGCCGGACGGCACCGTGGTCGACTGGTGAATGCAATGGCAGGCCGGCTGCAAGGAAAGATCGCAATCGTCACAGGCGCCGGCCAAGGCATCGGTGCCGCCACCGCCCGGGCTTTTGCGATGCATGGGGCAAAGACCGTCATTGCCGAACTGAATGCGGCAAGCGGCAAAGCGATCGCCGACGAACTGCGTGTCGGAGGCGCCGACGTATCGTTCGTCGAGACGGATGTCACGGACGCATCCGCGGTCGCGGACATGGTCGCCCGCACGATCACGAGCTATGGCGGCGTCGACGTTCTCGTCAACAATGCCGGTGCCAACGTCTTCTACGAACCACTGGCGATGCCGGATGAGGAATGGGACCGCTGTCTCAAGCTAGACCTCCAGGCCGCATGGTTCTGCGCCAAGGCAGTCTTGCCGACGATGCTGGCGAAGGGCTCGGGGTCTATCGTCAACATAGCGAGCTGTCACGCGTTCCAGATCATTCCCCGTACATTCCCGTATCCGGTCGCCAAGCATGCACTTTTGGGCCTGACCCGTTCGCTGGCCATCGAATATGCCGCGCGCGGTATCCGGGTGAACGCGATCGCCCCCGGCTATATCGAGACGCCGATCGCGGAAGCCTACTGGAACACATTCCCGAACCCCGCCGAGGAGAAGCGGCGAGCCTACGACCTTCATCCGCCCAAGCGCATTGGCCGGCCGGACGAGGTTGCAATGACGGCGGTTTTCCTCGCTTCGGACGAAGCGCCGTTCATAAATGCCGAGACGATCACCATCGATGGTGGGCGCTCGGTTCTCTACCACGACTAGCAACGACCATCGAGCTCTCAGGGAGGATCTTCATGAAAACCACAACAAAGGCTTTGGCGACATTTGCGGTATTGGCTGCCGGACTGATGAGTGGCGCAGCAAGCGCAGACGACATCAAGATCGGCTACATCAACAAGATGGGAGACCATCCATGGTTTGTCGCCGAAGTCGGCGGCGCCAAGAAAGCGGCCGAGGCGGCAGGGGCTGCGTTCGTGTCGCAGGACGTTCAGTTCGACGCCAATTTGACGATCACGACCTTCGATACGATGGTCGGCGATGGCGTAAAAGGCATCGCCATTGTCGTCCCCGACAAGGCGCTGGGACCGGTCATCGCCGAGAAAGCAAAGGCCGCAAAAATTCCCTTGGTGGCGGTCGATGACGACATCTACTACGAGGACGGCACTCAGGTCCCCTATGTCGGCATGAATGCCTACAACATCGGTGCGCGGGTGGGCGAAGAACTTGCCAAGCTCTACAAGGCCGACGGCTGGGCCGGCAAAGAGGTGCGCATCGCCTCGATCGAGGACCGCAAAGCGGATACCTGCATGCAGCGCAACAAGGGCGCGGAAGAAGCATTCCTGAAGGCGGTGCCCGATTTCAAGCCGGGCAATATCGTTCGCGTCCCCTACGACAATACGATGGTCAACGCCATCGACGTGATGACCACCACATTGACGGCCAATCCCAGCGTCACGAACTGGATATTCTATTCATGCAACGATGATGGCGTGCTGGGTGGTGCGCGAGCCCTGGAGAATGCGGGCTATACCCCAGACCAGGGCATGGGGATCGGCATCGACGGGAGCCGCGCTTGTGACGCCTTCGGATCCGGAAAGCCCTCGGCGTTCCGTGGTACGATGTGGCTCAATTCGGAAAATCATGGCGCGCTGGCGGTGAAGATTCTCTTGGCCTCCATCAAGGACGGAACGAAGCTTCCCGTTCAGTCCTTCACGGACCCGGAATACATCACCGCCGACAATTTTGCGTCGGACTATAAAGCCAAGCTCTGCCACTGAACCGGCCACGCGTCATGCGCCGCAAGGCGCATGACGCTCAAATCGGCAGTTCGTCAGCGGGCACACGCCACCGACACGGGATCGCTTCTCGGGAGTGAGCTTTGATGCAATCGGATTTCTTCTCGCTCGACAGGATATCGAAGCGCTTCGGCATCGTGCAGGCCCTCGACAATGTCTCGATTGCCTTTCGGCCAGGAGAGGTGCTCGCCCTGGTTGGCGAGAATGGGGCCGGCAAATCGACAATGATGCGAATTCTCGAGGGCGTGTTCGCACCGGACACCGGCACCGTGCTGCATGGCTCCACGCCGATCGTTTTCAGCGAACCGCGCGACAGCCACAGAGCCGGAATACGCGTCATCCATCAGGAGCCGGAGATCGTTCCGAACCTGACCGTGGCCGAGAACATTTTCGTCGGCGAACTGCCGCGGCTGGCAGGCGTCCTGCTCGACTGGCATAGGCTCGAGGAGCAGACCGACAAGGTGCTTGCGACCTTCGGCATGCAGCAGGATATGCGGGCGCGTCAACTCTGCAGCACGCTCGGTCCGGCACAGCGCCAGATGATCGAAATCATGCGCGCCATACGTGCTGGCGGCCAGCTGATCGCATTCGATGAGCCGACCTCGTCGCTGACCGACGACGAAGCGCGCCGTCTGTTTTCAGTAATTCGGCGGCTGCGCGAAGAGGGCACTTCGATCGTCTACATCTCTCATAGGCTGAACGAGGTCATCGACCTTGCGGATCGCATTGTCGTTTTGCGGGACGGCCGGCTGGTCGACGATTCCCGCGCGGACGGTGCCAGCGAGCAGACCATAGCCAAACTCATGGTCGGCCGTGACATCGCCGATCTGTTTACGCGCGAGACGTGGCAATCGGGGCTACCGTTGCTGGAGGTGGCGGGCTTGACCACCGACCACGTCACCGATGTGAGCCTCAAGGTCCGCCGCGGCGAGGTGCTCGGCATTGCCGGCCTTATGGGTGCGGGTCGATCCGAGCTGGCAAAGGCGATTGTCGGCTATGATCGGCGCCTCGACGGAACCATAACGATGAGCGGCGTGCCCGTTGGCCCCAACAGTCCGCATGCAGCGATCGTGGCAGGCATCGGCTTCGCCCCCGAAGACCGCAAGCACGAGGCCCTGCTGCTGTTCCGAAGCATTCTTGACAACGCTTCGCTTTGCGTGCCCGACAAGACGTCGACCTTCGGCTTCTTCAACCGGCGCAAGGCACTGGAGATCGTCTCACCGCTTGCAGCAAAGATGTCGATCAAGGCGCCCAACCTCGACGAACAGGTTTCGAAATTGTCGGGTGGCAATCAACAGAAGGTCGTTCTCGCGCGCTGGCTTGCCCGGCAGCCGATGCTTCTCATCCTCGACGAGCCGACCCGCGGCATCGACATCGGCGCCAAGGCGGAAATCTATCGCCTGATCGATGAACTCGCCGCAAGCGGCATCGGCATAATCCTGATTTCCTCGGAAATGCCCGAACTGATCGGGCTCGCCGACAGGGTGCTTGTCATGGCTGGAGGCCGGATCACGGCCGAACTTTCCCGCCCAGACATCGATGAGGCCACGATCCTGAAGCACGCCATGCCGCAATCTGTAGCATCGCTCGGAGGACAAATTCAGTGAACAGCCTTGAGCTCAGGACAGCAACAACACAAACCGGCAAAAGACGCGCTTCCTTGCGCATGGCAGAGCGCATCGGCATTCACAACATAAGCCTCCTGGTTGCTCTCGCCATTCTCGTGCTCATTTTCGGCACTCTGAGAGGCGACGTGTTCTTCTCGAGCCGAAACCTGCTGAACATCGGTCTGGGCATTACCATCCTGGGCGTCCTGGCGATGAGCCAGACCGTGGTCATCGTCGCCGGCGGGCTTGATATTGCCGTCGGCGCAATCGTCGGTCTGACCACAGTATCGACGGCAATGGCCATCCAGGCGACCGGATCGCCGGCAGCGGGCATTCTTGCCGGCCTGGTCCTGGGTGGTCTTGCCGGCCTCGTGAACGGCATCATCATCACCTACGGGCGGGTCAACGCTGTCATCGCGACTCTCGGTACGATGGCGATCTTCCGCGGCATCGCGTTCATCATATCCGATGGGCAATCGATCGCGATTTTCAGCGACACTTTCCGCTTCATTGGGATCGGACGAATCCTCGGCCTGCCTCTGCTGATCTGGATTCTTTTGCTGACCGCGATCGTGTTCCATCTCTTCCTTGCCCGCTCGATCGTTGGCCGCAACATCTATGCCCTGGGCGGCAATCCCGTTGTTGCACGCTTCTCCGGCATCAACATCAACCGCTACCGTGTCGGCATCTACATCATGAGTGGAGTGGCGGCCGGATTGGCCGGGATTCTGTTGGCTGCCCGTACCGGCTCGGGGCAGCCCGTATCCGGATCCCAAGGCCTGGAACTCGAGGCCATCACAGCGGCCGTTCTGGGTGGCTGCGCCTTGCAGGGCGGTAAGGGCACGATCGTCGGCGCACTACTGGGCGTCGCCATTATTGGTGTCCTCAACAACGGAATGATACTGACGTCCGTGCCAACCTTCTATCAGTTGCTTGCCAAGGGCTCGCTGCTGATACTTGCTGTGGTAATTGCCGAGTACCACTTGAACAGGACATGACGATGGACACGGCGATCGCTTCGACTGGCCAAGGCAAGCAGGACATTCCTGCCGCAGATGGCGCCACGTCATCGCTCAAGGATCGCATCGCACGCGATCTCGGACAGCGAATCCTCGCCGGCTCCTACGCGCAGCACTCCGTCTTGCCGACGGAAGCTGAACTTTGCGTTATCTACGGGGCGAGCCGCACGGCGCTTCGCGATGCTCTTCTGACGCTTTCGGCGAAAGGATTGATCGAGGCACGCAAGCGGGCCGGGACGCGTGTGCGCGTGTCGAGCGAATGGAACAGGCTGGATGCACAGGTTCTGGAATGGATGCGCGATATCGAGCCCGATCTCGATTTCGTCCGCGGATTGATCGAGGCGCGGCTGATCATCGAACCCGCGGCCGCCCACCTTGCGGCCAAGATGGCGACGTCAGGCGATCTCGCAGTCATCGAAGCCGCCTATGAGGCCATGCGCATTGCTCCGCAGGACGACCTTGCTGCGTGTCTCGATGCCGACGTCAGGTTTCATACGGCCATCCTTCGTGCCAGCCGCAACCCGGTGTTCGCCAATCTCGGCAATATGCTTGCTGCCGCCCTCAGCTTCTCCTTCCGATTGACCACATCGGCCACCGCTAATTACCAGCAGACGCTGAGCGCGCATGGCGACGTGCTGGAGGCAATCCGGATGCGCAGGGCCGACGACGCTCACGATCAGATGAAGGCGCTCATCGGGATCGCGTCGAACGACCTCCTTGCAGTGGCTCGCAAAGGCTGCCATCCACAGCCGATCGCCGCTGCCAAGGCCGATACCGTCTGAAGCTGATGGTCCGAACGATCAAAATCGGAAGCGGAGACCTGTCCGCTGAAATCGTCCCGTCGCTTGGGGCAGGTCTTGCGAGACTGGACCATGGGCGCGTGCCGATCTTCAGGCCTTGGCCAAACGGCGGGAGCAGCAGCCCATTCGACCTTGCCTGCAACCTGCTTTTGCCGTGGTCGAATCGCATCTCGGGCGGCGGATTCACATTCGACTCCAAATTCCACGAACTGCCTGCCAATGTTGCAGGCGAGCCATTTCCCGTTCACGGCAATGGATTTTCGAGCGAGTGGGACGTCGACAGCGTGGCGCAAGATAACGCAAAGCTGTCGCTCATCAGCAACGGACCCGGCCCATATCGATATCGCGCCGAGGTGAGTTACGCTCTGACCGGACAGGGGCTCGAGCTGAAGCTTCGCATCGTCAATCGGGCCTCGGTCAGGCTGCCGTTCGGGCTTGGTATCCATCCATGGTTCCCGAGAACGGCACGGACCGCGCTTCATGCGCCGGCCTCGCAGGTTTGTCTCGAACTGCCCAGCCATCTCCCCGAACGGTTTGTGGATGTCAAAACCCGTCCCGATTGGGATTTCGGCGCCCCCGGCCGTATTGCCGAGCGGATGGATAAACAATCTGTTTGCCGGCTGGGACGGCGTCGCTACCATATCGTGGCCGGAGCACAGTTGCAGCCTGCGGATTGAAGCTTCGTCGCCCTTGAACTTCTACCTGGTCTATTCGCCATCGGACGAGAGCGACTTCTTCTGTTTTGAACCGGTCAGTCATGCGGTCGATGCTCACAATCGTGGTTCGATCGACAAATGGAATGGACTGTCGGTGCTTGGGCCTGGCGAGAGCCTGGCAGCCCGTTGCAGCTTCGCCGTCAATTAGACGGACCTCTGCGGCGCCCTCGAGTTGGCGTATGTCGGTGTCGGCCAGCATGTCCGGTTAGCCGGCTTTTCGTCCAAAGTGAGCTTGGGAAGAGGGAACTCCGGCGACCGGGAACCCGTGAGCCCGTTCGACGTTTGCCGGATGTCGCTGCGCAGTTTGTCTGCTTGACGGCACGGTACGGGCCTACTCCGAATGTACCTGGCAGATTGGATCAATGACAGATGTTGACCCAAAGGAATTCGTGCTCGCAGGCATCGTCATGAAGCGACTGGTCTCCGGCGAACAGACGGGAGGCTTGTTGAGTCTCTTCGAAAACCGAAGCGACGGGCAGACGAAAACACCAATCCATGTTCACGCGAATGACGACGAGACAGTCTACGTCATCGAAGGGCAGTTGGCCGCAATTGTGGCCGGCGAGGTCCGAACGCTCTCGCCCGGTGAGAGCATGTTTTTGAAGCGCGGCATCCCGCACCAGCTCGTGAATCCCGGCAACCAGCCCGTTCGCTACATCCTGATAGACACGCCAAGTGTGTTCGAGCAGTTCCTCGCCGAAGGTGGCCATGAACTCGGCAAGGGAGAGGTGGTCGGGCCGCCGACGCCTGCCGATATCGAGCGGCTCAAAGCAGCCGCGCCGAAATTTGGGATTACGCTTCTGCAAGACTGGCCAGCAAGAGAGTAACGGTTTCGTGATAGCGGCTTGGATCGGCCGCTAAAGCCGATCCTTGCCCGAGAAACCACCATTGGCTAGCCATCCGCAATCCAATCCGAGAGGCTGCGGGCAAAACTTCGCGGCACGATGAGTTCGCACGCGGCCTCGCCGGTGCGCAGGAAGAGCACGGAGACATGATGGAAGGATGTCTGCACGGCGCGGCCCGGAGCGGCGGCCGGCGCGTGCCAGTCGACGGTAATGCAGCCGGACAGAAGCCTTGCGATGTCAGGGCCGGCCATTTTCAAACGAACACGACCTTCGCCGAGGGGAACAGAACAGCCGAGATCGGGGTCGACGGAAAGCGCGGGCGCTTGCGTGCCTTCGTCGAGAACCAGCCAGAGGCGGCGAGGTGCAATGCGGATGATTAGAAGCCCCTTGTGGCGAACGGTCTCTCCGACCGAAGCGGGAAATTTCGTGCCGAGCGACGCCGAGACGCTCTTTTCGAATTGTCTCAGTGTCCCGTCCCAGCCCTCGATCTGGATAAGCGGACAATCGGCCACGGATAGGCTGAAATCCCGAGAAGAGGTCAAGCTAGCCATGCAGCCGTTCTCCCTGTGGATCGAGGAATACTGGCGAGACAATGCGGGCGCGAACTGTTTCGGCCTTCATCGGATAGACCGCCACGACCTCGCTTCCTTCTGCCGCGACATCGCCGGCAAGCAGGGCCAGCCCGACATAATGGCCGCGCTCGGGGCTGAAAGTGACGGAGGTGATGCGACCGCGCCCATGGCCATAGGGTTTCTCATCCGGCAGGAACAGGATGGCGCCGCCGCGCAGGCGTTTTCCGTCCTCGATGCATTCCAGTCCGACCAGGCGCTGCCGGTTGGGCGCGTGGAGGGCAGGGCGCCGTCGCAGGACGTCGCCGACGAAGCCGCTGCGCTTGCCGGCCATGCGGCCGAGGCCGAGATCGTCGAGCGTCGTGCGTCCATCGATTTCAGGTCCGGCGACATGGCTCTTTTCGACGCGCAGCGCACCTAGCGCCTCGACGCCGTAAGGCTTCAGGTCGAATGGTCTGCCGGCTTCGAGCAGACGGCTCCAGAGCTGTTCACCGGCAGTGGCGCCGGTATAGACTTCGTAAGCGCGCTCGCCGGAATAACTGAGACGTAGGATGCGGAGCGCACGGCCCCCCCATCCGCTTTCGAGTAGTCCCATATGCGAAAGCGCCGCGTCGGAAACGTCGAGAGCGGGAAACGCTGCATTCAGGATCGCGCGGCTGTTAGGCCCGGCAACCGACATCGCCGCCCATTCGTCGCTGACCGAAGTGACGGCCACGCGCAAATCCGGCCAGGCCGTGTCGAGCAGGAATTCGAGACGCGACAGCACATCGGCGGCCTTGGCGGTCGAAGTGGTCATGAAGAACCGGTTTTCCGCCAGCCGCGTCGTGGTGCCGTCGTCGAAGACGATGCCGTCGTCGCGCAGCATGACGCCGTAGCGGGCGCGGCCGACCGCCAGCTTGGCAAAGCCGTTGGCGTAGACGCGGTCGAGGAAGATTGCCGCATCCGGGCCTTGGACGTCGATCTTGCCGAGCGTGGAGATGTCCATCAGCCCCGCGGCCTGACGTACATTCCGCATTTCGGCGACATAGGCTTCATTCACGTCATGTCCGGACTGCCGGTAGAAATAGGGCCGCATCCAGAGCCCCACCTCGAGCATCTCGGCGCCGTTGGCCATGTGCCAGTCGTGCATTGGCGTGCGGCGGATCGGCTTGAAATGATGGCCGATGGCGCGCCCGGCAAGCGCCCCGATGGCAACCGGCGTATAGGGCGGGCGGAAGGTCGTGACGCCGGTCTCGGGAATCGTTGCGTTGCGCAGCGCCGCCATCGCGGCAAGCGCCGGAAAATTGCTGGTCTTGCCTTGATCGGTACCCATGCCGAGCGTGGTGTAGCGCTTCAGATGCTCGACCGATTCATAGCCCTCGCGATGGGCGAGTTCGATATCCCTCGTCGTCACATCCATCTGAAAATCGACGAAGGCTTTTCCATGTCCGACAGAAGGCGCTTCGCGAAGTAGCGTCGTGGCGGTGTCGCCGAGATCGAGTTTGGCCGGAGCGGGAACCGGCGCCGACTTGCCGCCGGAGGCTGCCGCGTCGATGCCGGCGCGATGACCGTCCTCGATGGCATCGGCAGTTGCATAGGCCCCAATCATCGCGCCGGCACCTAGCCGGCCGGCCGGAAACGCGCCCGGCACGAAGCCGCCGATATCGTCGCGATAGACAGGTTTGACACCGAGGTGCGAGGTGAGATGCACGGTTGGCGACCAGCCGCCGGACACGCAGACCAGGTCGCAGGCGGCCGAGGACTGGCCCTCCGGCCCGTTGAGCGTTACGTGCCTGACGGCATGGCCGCCGTGCAGGTCGACGATCCGCGTCCCGGCCCGTATCATTACGCCGAGCCGTGCGGCTTCCGCGGCAAGTGCTGCGGGCGGGACTGCGCGCAGATCCGCAACCGTCACCTCCGCGCCGGCTGCGGCATAGTCGAAGGCGGTGCGCCAGGCACCGTCATTGGTGGTGGCGACAATGATTTTCTTGCCCGGCAGGACAGCGAAACGGTTGAGATAGGTCCGGGCGGCTGAGGCAAGCAGGACGCCGGGCCGGTCATTGTTCGAGAACACCATCGGTCGCTCGATGGCGCCAGTGGCGAAAACGATCGAGCGGGCGCGCAGCATGGTGACCGTTTGCCGCGCCTCGCCGTTCGGCTTCGGACCGGTTGGATCGCGCTGTTCGACCAGCCCGATGACATTGCCGTCATAGCTGCCGAAAGCGGTTGTCCGCTTCATCAGCACGACGGTTTCGAAGCCCTTCAACTCGGCCTCGGCCTGCCTCAACCATGCGGCCGCTGCGCTGTCGGACGGTTCCGCCAGAAGCTGGCCGCCAAGCAGGAAATCCTGCTCGATCAGCGCGACCCGCGCCCCGGCCGCGGCGGCTGCCCGCGCTGCTGACAATCCCGCCGGGCCGCCGCCGACAATTGCGACATCGGCGAAAGCATGACGAACCTCGTAGCGGTCGGGATCCGGGCCGGTGCCGGCTCTGCCCAGACCGGCCGCCTTGCGGATAAAGTGCTCGTAGAACATCCAGGCGCGGCGCGTCGGGCCCATGAAGGTCTTGTAGTAGAAGCCGGCGGACAGAAACGGCGCCAACAGCCCGTTGACGCTTTGTACGTCGAAGGCCAGCGATGGCCAGCGATTCTGGCTTTCCACGTCCATGCTGTTGGCGAGTTCCAGTGTCGTCGCCGGCAGGTTCGGCTCGCGCCTGCCTGCGATCCCGAGCGTAACCAGCGCATTCGGTTCCTCCGGCCCGGCGGAAAAGATGCCGCGCGGGCGATGATATTTGAAGCTGCGCCCGACGAGAGTGACGCCGTTGGCGAGCAGCGCGGAGGCAAGGGTGTCGCCGCGATATCCAATCAGCTTGCGGCCGTCGAAGGTGAAATCGAGCGGCACCTCGCGACTGATACGGCCACCCACCGGCAGGCGTTTGCGGTTCGAACTCATGCCGGTGATTTCCTGAGAGTTGATTTCCTGGCGAAGTCGACTGATGCGACGGCATGGTTGCGGGTGTCGCGTTCGACCACCAGCCATTGCCGGCAACCGGTCACGTGCTGCCAGTATTCACGGTGCGGGCCGGCCGGGTTTGTCCTGATATAGACGTAACGGTACCAGGCCTCCGGATCGGGATCGTCATGGGCCGGACGCGTGACCGAGGCATCGCCGCCGTAGCGGAACTCGTCATGGTCGCGCGGGCCGCAGCAGGGGCATTCGATGCGCAGCATTTTGTTCCGCCTCCTATTGCAGCCAAGCGGAAGGGCCGACGCCGGCCTCATCGAGCGTGTGGCCGGTGCGGAAACGATCGAGCCCGTAGGCCGCGATCAAGGGATGCGGCTTGCCGGTGGCGATCGTGTGGGCGAAGCACCAGCCGGAAGCTGGCGTTGCCTTGAAGCCGCCATAGCACCAGCCGCCGTTGAGATAGAGGCCGTCGATCGGCGTCCGGCAGATGATCGGGCTGGCATCGGGGGTCATGTCCATGACGCCGCCCCAGTGGCGCAGCAGGCGGACGCGCGAAATACACGGCATCAATGCAATCGCCGCCTCCGCCACCTCGCGCACGACGCCGAGATTGCCGCGCTGGGCGTAGGAATTGTAGCCGTCGAGATTGCCGCCGAAGACCAACCCGCCCTTGTCGGACTGGCTGACATAGAAGTGGTCGGCGCCATAGGCGACGACGTGATCTACCAGCGGGTTCAGCGGTTCGGTGACAAAGGCTTGCAGGACGTGGCTTTCGATCGGCAGTTCAAGGCCGGCCTTGGCACCGAGCACGGATGTATGCCCGGCAACAGCGAGGCCGACCTTGCCGGCGCCGATCCGGCCTTTCGTCGTTTCGACGCCGACGATACTGTCGCCGTCGCGGAGGAAGCCTGTCACCTCGCAGTTCTGGATGATGTCGACGCCATGGCTATCGGCGGCGCGCGCATAGCCCCAGGCGACGGCGTCGTGGCGTGCCGTGCCCGCCCGGCCCTGGAAGATGGCGCCATGGATCGGGAAGCGGGCAGTGTCGGAAAAATCGAGATAGGGCACCAGCCGGCGCACCTCTTCGCGGTCGAGGATATCGGCATCGATGCCGTTCAGCCGCATGACGTTGGCGCGGTGGCTGAAACCGTCGAGCTGATCGGCCGAATGCGCTGTGACGAGCTGGCCGCGCTGGGAGAACATGACGTTGAAATTCAGCACCCGCGACATGGTCTCCCAGAGCTTCATCGAGAATTCGTAGAACTGGGTGTTGCCGTCGAGCAGGTAGTTGGAGCGGATGACGGTGGTGTTGCGGCCGACATTGCCGCCGCCGACATAGCCCTTTTCGAGCACCGCGACGTTGCGGATACCGTGGTTATCGGCAAGGTAGAAGGCGGTGGCGAGGCCGTGTCCACCGCCGCCGATGACGATCACGTCATAGGACGGTTTTGGCTCCGCCGCCCGCCAGGCGCGCTGCCAATTCTTCTGGCCAGACAGCGCGTTGCGGAAAATCGAGAGTGCCGAGTAGCGCGCCATACGTGCGGGCCTATCGAACGATCGGGCCGGCCGGCGTGCGGGTGAGCACTTCAGCACCCGCGTCGGTCAAAAGCACCGTGTTGGAGACGAAGTCATCGCCGCGACCGGTTCCCATCAGCCACGACAGGATGTGGAAGCTCATCCCGGTCTCGATCTCAAGGTCGGAATCGTGCCTCAAGCCGGTCACCGAATTGCCGCCGGTCCATGATGGCGGCTGGCCAGCGCCAACTAGGTAACCGCAGTGATGGCGGCGATAGTGGGAAAGACCGGCCTCGTCGGCGACGGCCTGCCAGGCGGCGTAGACATCGCGCGCCTTGGCGCCCGGCCGCAGCGCCTCGACGACAGCGTTGAACGCCTTGGCGGTCACCGTCGCCATTGTGGCGTCTTCGTCGCTGATGTGGCCGATGCGAACGAGCCGGCCGAGCGGCGCGTGATAGCGTGAGATGCAGCCGGACAGTTCGACGAAGGCCGGCTCGCCCTTGCGGTAGATACCGTCGCCCCAGGTCGTGTGCTCTTCACCGAGGCGCGCGGCCGGGCGGATGAACGGTCCGAAGCCCGGCGCATGACCGCCGGCGCGGATCATTGCCGCAACACATTGGGCGGCGACCTCCTGTTCGGAAGCGCCATCCGAGATCGCGGCGATCGCGGCACCGGCGGCGGCGTCCGTCACCTTTGCGGCGCGCCGCATCAGCACCTGTTCCTCGGCGCTCTTCACCCGCCGCATCTTGTCGATCAGACCGGAGACGTCGCTCCACTTGGCATCCGCTTGCATCTGGAGTGCTACGGCAAGTCCATGGCTAAGGCCGGCCGTCCAGTATTCGAGGCCGATCCGCTTGCTGGACAGGCCGAGCTCCGCAAGGACCCGCGCGGCAAGGTCGGCCGCCGTTTCGCTGTCGGAGTGGCCACGGAATTCCGCTGCCTTCACCCGCTTCTCGATGGTCACCTTTTCCATCGAGCGGGTGACCAGGACAGGTTTTCCCTGGAGCGGGACGATCAGCAGGTGAGGGGCAAAATACCCCCAGTGATCGAGCCCGGTGAGATAGAAGACGTTCTCCGGCGAGGCGAAGACCGCCGCGTCGAGCTCACGCTCGGCCAGTGTAGTACGGACCTTGGCAAGGCGGCCGGCGATTTCGGCTTCGGAAAAGGGATTACGGTCCATCGGGCGTCCTCGTGCTTGTTGCCGGCTTGGTGGCAGGCATGGTCTTTTCGGCAGCCGGCTTCCCGGCCGCCATGTCAATCGATAACGATGAGTTCGCGCGCCACATCGCAGAGGCGTTCGCCGCCGCGTTCCGTGACGACGAACGATTCCGAGATGGCGATGCCGAAATCGTCGAGCCAAACGCCGGCCATGAAATGGAAGCACATCCCAGGCTGCATCTCGGTGGTGTCGCCGGGACGAAGGCTTGCGGTGCGTTCACCCCAATCGGGCGGGTATGCGAGCCCGACCGGATAGCCGACGCGGCTTTCCTTCTTCAGTCCGTTCCTCCGCAGGACTGCCTGCCAGACGGCTTCCACCTCTTCGGCGGTGTTGCCGGGGCGCGCCTTCTCGAGGCCAGCGTCGACGCCCTCGACGATCGCCTTGGCCATGTCGAGGATGGCTTGCCGCGGCTTGCCGAAATGTACCGTCCGGGTCAGGGCTGCATGATAGCGGCGGCGCACGCCGGCGATCTCCAGAATGGCGAGGCCGCTGTCCGGCAGCGGCGCGTCGGACCACGTCAGATGCGGCGTGCTGGTGCCTTCGCCAACGGGCATCAGCGGACAGATCGCGGCATAGTCGCCGCCAGCTCCGGGCACGCCCATGATCTGTGCGTGATAGATTTCCGCAATGACATGGTTCTGAGGCACACCGGGTCGCATTTTCTCGATGGCGCGGTTCATTGCATGCGTGCAGATCGCACCCGCCTCGCGGATCAGCACCAGCTCGGCTTCGGATTTCACCAGCCGCGCCCAATTGACGAGATCGTGGTTGTTGGCGAAGTGCGCGTCGGGCAGCCCCTCGACAAGGTGGGCGTGGCAGCGCGCAGTGTAATAATGCGCGTCCATCTCGACGCCGATGCGGGCCTTTCCCCAGCCGCGCGACCGGATCAGTTGCGCGAGTTCGTCATAAGGGTGTTCGACCGGCTGCTGCACCAGCCGTTCCGAGAACGGCACGATGTTTGTCTCGGGCAGGCCGGTGGTTAGGCGTGCGCTCTTGGCATCCTGCGCCCTGCCGAACCAGATCGGCCGGTCCTCCTCCAGATGGACGAGCACGCACTGCGGAACGTAGAACGACCATCCGTCATAGCCGGTCAGCCAGCACATGTTGGCTGGATCCTGACAGACGACGAGATCGAAGCCGGCTTTTTGCATGCGTGTCTTCACGCCGGCCAGGCGCTGCCCATACTCCGCTTGCGTGAATGTCCCGAACTCGTTCGCGGTCGCCACCGAAGTCCTGCCTTCTGGGTACGCTGTTGCCCTCTTGTAAATGGGCAAACCAGGCGAAATTGTGCACAACTCGACGTCAAGTTTGTTGGATAACTACGAATTAGCGCCGAATTTACATGGTTTCTATATCTCTGCTTGCGAAATGTCTAGGGCAGTTGTATACGTCTGATCAAGCAGGCGTCGACCTCGAAGAAGGCCGCGCCCCGGGAACCATCCACAGTTGTTCAATGGGAGAAAAGCATGCTCAAATCATCGATATCGCGCCGCATGGTCGTGAAAGCGGCTGCCTGCATCGCGCTCGCCGCGACGTCATTGACGTCGCTGTCCGCTCACGCGGAAACCACCCTCGAACGGGCCAAGAAGGACGGCTACATCCGCGTCGGTTTCGCCAACGAGGCGCCGTTCGGTTACGCCACGCCAGACGGCAAGCTGACCGGCGAAGCGCCAGAAGTCGCCAAGGCGGTGCTCGCCAAGATGGGCATACCGCAGGTCGACGGTGTTTTGACCGAATTCGGCTCGCTCATTCCGGGTCTCAAGGCCGGCCGCTTCGACATCATCGCCGCCGGCATGTTCATCACTCCGAAGCGCTGCGCTGAGATCAACTACTCCGAGCCGTCCTACGGCATCGGCGAGGCTATGCTGGTGGCAAAAGGCAATCCGAAAGGCATCAAGGATTTTTCCAGCATCAAGGACAATCCGGATCTCAAGCTTGCCGTGATGGCCGGTGCCGTCGAAGGCGGCTTCGCCAAGGAAGCGGGCGTTGCCGGTGGGCAGATCGTCTCCTTGCCCGACCAGTCCAGCCTGGTCGCCGCCGTCCAGTCGGGCCGCGCCGACGCTGCCGCACTGACCGCTCTTTCGATCGCGGACATGGCCAAGAAAGCCGACGGCGTCGAATCGACCAAGCCCTTCGGCGAGGTCGCCGGCAAGTCGGTGAAAGGTCATGGCGGCTTCGGCTTCCGCAAGGAAGACACCGACCTGCAGGAGGCGTTCAACGCCGAGCTGAAGAAGTTCCTCGGTTCGCCGGAGCATATCGCGCTGGTCGAGCCACTCGGCTTCGGCAAGGACTATCTCCCCAACAAGACGACCGCAGAGCTCTGTGCTGGCAAATAGGTTCCCAACTGCTGGCGGCGCGAAAGCGCCGCCCTTTTTCCCCGGGGGAATCGCATGGGTATCCGTACGCTCGTTGCCATGCTGGTCATCGCGCTCGTCGTGATCGGCGCCTTGGCAACACAGGAAAGCTACCGAGTGTTCATGCCGGGGCTGCTGCAAGGCGCGGTCCTGACAGTCGAGATCGCCGTCCTCGGCAGCCTGCTCGCAATTATCATGGGCGTGCTTGCAGCACTTGCAAGGATGTACGGTCCAACGCCGCTCAGATGGCTGGCCACGGTTTATGTCGAGATCTTTCGCGGAACGTCGGCGCTGGTGCAATTGTTCTGGCTGTTTTTCGTCCTCCCGCAATTCGGCGTCACGATCAACGCGTTCGTGGTGGCAGTGCTCGCACTCGGCCTGAATGTCGGCGCCTACGGATCGGAGTGCGTGCGCGGCGCGATCCAGTCCGTCGCCCGCGGGCAGCGGGAAGCGTGTACGGCATTGAACATGAGCCGCCCACAGATGTTGCGCCGGATCATCCTGCCGCAGGCCTTTGTCGCGATGATCCCGCCCTGGGGCAATCTGTTCATCGAGCTTCTGAAATCGACAGCGCTGGTTTCGCTGATCACGCTTTCGGACCTCGCCTTCAAGGCGCAGCAAATGAACCAGAACACGTTCAAGACTATTCCGATCTTCACCCTCGTCCTTTTGATGTACCTGGCAATGTCGCTGGTTGTGACCATCGGCATGCGGCTTCTCGAAAGGCGGGCGTCGCTCGGACTGGCGCGGGGGAAGGCGGCATGATCTGGGATTGGGGATTTGCCCTGGAAATCCTGCCGGTGCTCGCCCGCGCCGCCATCATTTCCATCGAGGCGACGCTGATCGGTTTTGCGCTTGCGGCCTCGCTCGGCCTGGTGCTGGCGGTCGTCCGCATCGCCGTGCCATGGACCAGCTGGACGATTTCGGTGCTGGTCGAGCTGATCCGCTCGACCCCGCTGCTCATCCAGATATTCTTTCTCTATTTCGTCTTTCCGAAATTCGGTGTCGTGCTCGACGCCTTCACCGCCGGGGTGCTGGCCATCGGTATCCACTACGCCGCCTATTGCTCCGAGGTTTATCGCGCCGGTTTCGACAACATCCATCGCGGCCAGTGGGAAGCCTCGATCGCGCTCAATCTCTCGTCCTGGACGACGTTTCGCGACATCATCATCCCGCAGGCGATCCCGCCGATCGTTCCGGCGCTCGGCAATTATCTGGTGGCCTTGTTCAAGGAGACGCCGTTGCTTTCCGCAATCGCCGTGATGGAACTGATGCAGACTGCCAAGATCATCGGCTCCGAAACGTTCCGCTACACCGAGCCGATCACGCTGGTCGGCCTGTTTTTCCTTGCCATGAGCCTGGTTTCGGCGGCGCTCATCCGCTCCCTCGAAGGGCTGCTCAACCGGAGGACCACGCGATGACGGAACAACCGATGGTCCGCTTCGACAATGTATCGAAACGCTACGGCACGTTAACCGTTCTCGACGGGCTCAATCTCGAAATAGCGCGCGGCGAAAAAGTCTCCGTCATCGGTCCGTCGGGTTCGGGCAAGACGACGGTGTTGCGCATGCTGATGACGCTGGAAACGATCAATGACGGCGTCATCTGGGTCGAAGGCGAGCCGCTGACCCATATGGAGAGGAACGGCAAGCTTGTTCCCGCCGATCTCGCCCATATCCGTAAGATCCGCGCCAAGATCGGCATGGTGTTCCAGTCGTTCAACCTGTTTCCGCATATGACGGCGATGCAGAACTGCATCGAGGCGCCGATAACGGTGCTCGGCATGAAGCGGGCGGACGCCGAGGCAAGAGCGGCGGAGCTGCTGGAGCTGGTCGGTCTGGCCCAGAAGAAGGACCACTATCCGTCACAGCTTTCCGGCGGCCAGCAGCAGCGTGTCGCCATCGCCAGGGCGCTTGCCATGCGGCCCAAGATCATGCTGTTCGACGAGGTGACGTCTGCGCTCGACCCGGAGCTTGTCGGCGAAGTGCTGCAGGTGATAAGGCAGATCGGCCGCGAGCATGATCTAACCATGCTGATGGTCACCCACCAGATGGGCTTCGCCAAGGAGTTTTCCGACCGCGTTTGCTTCTTCTATCAAGGCAAGATCTGCGAGCAGGGGCCGCCAAGCGAACTGTTTGGTGCTCCCAAGAACGAGCGGACACGGCAATTCCTGCACGCTGTCCTGGAGGCTGGGTGACGATCGAGACAAAGGCCAAGCCGCCCACGACGGTGACCGCCGCGCCGCCGCGCCCGCTCTCCGCGCGAGAGCGGTTCGAGCGCATCTACCGGATATTGCGCGACCGCATCTGTCTGCTCGTCTATGCGCCGGGAAGCCGTCTGTCCGAGGAAGAACTTGCCCAGGAATTCGAGATCAGCCGCACGCCGGTCCGGCGTGTCCTGGCGCGCCTTGAATCCGAGGGTCTGGTTCAATCCGTCCACGGCGTCGGCACGATCGTCACCGACGTCGATATCGAGGAATTGCAGCAGGTCTATCATTTGCGCCTGGAGCTGGCGCTCCTCGTCGGCAAGCTTTCACCGATCCCGCGCACGGCGGACGACCTCGACCGGATACGGGCGCTCATCGCGCGCTGCGATGCCGATATACTCAATCCCGACCAGCGCGCTTTCCTGCGCCTCAACATGGACTTTTTTTACGAGCTCACGGCGATGACCGGCAACCAGCCACTGCGCGAGATCAGCGAGCGCCTGTATTTTCAGGTTGCGCGCGTCGTCCTGAAGCTGATGCCGCAATTGGGCCTTGTCGAGGAATTCACCGCGTTCCGCCGCGAAATGGAAGAGGTCCTTGCCGCCGCCGAGATCGGCGACTGGGAGTCCATAGGGCACATAAGGCGGGCGCATATCTCAATGAGCTTCCGCCGCATGATGCGCCATGCAGGCGAGGCGAATCTGGATAAAGCTACACAATCAGCCCCTTAAGACTGGTGGACTGCCGTCGAGCTGGCTTCGTTTGCCAGGGAAAGCATGGCCGCCCGCCCCGATGCCGACAGAATTTGCCAGCACTGGGGATGACTAACGCCGTTCGATACTGCAGGTCCGCGCCGCCCTAAAGAGAATCCTCACTCGGTATGTTGGCGGGGTTCCAGACGACCTCCCACAGGTGTCCGTTCGGGTCGCGGAAGTATCCGGCATACCCGCCAAAGAACGTGTCCCGGGCAGGCCTGATGATCTCGGCTCCGGCACGGGCGGCCTCATCCATCACTTGATCGACTTCCTCGCGGCGCACAACGTGTGGCCGATTGTGAACGAGGTCGAACTGATCGGCGCTTTGGGCAGGCCGGTGTCGTAGGCGAGGTCGTCCTGAGCCCAGATCGCGAGCTTCAACCCGCCGGACAGCGTGAAGAACGCGACGGCGCCATGCTCGAATTCGCGGCCGATGATCCCTTCCGTCGGCAAGCCGAGGCCGTCGCGGTAGAACACGAGGCAACTCTCGAGGTTGGCGACAGCGATCGTCAAAACCGAAATGCGCGGTTTCATGGCAGTCTCCTCTGGTTGTCGGAGACACCAGGATAAAGTCGGGCGACAGTGAAGACTTGAACAAAACGGCCAAAAGCGTGCCGCCAAGTCGAAGAACGCGCCGAGGTTTCACTCGCCGTGCAGCAGGTGATGAATCTGTCGCGGGGTGCTTCCTGTCAGGCGTCGGCTCTCGCGAACAAGATGCGCCTGGTCGGAATAGCCCGCCTCGGCTGCCAGGATGGCCGTAGCGCTGTTCGATTGGTTCGAAAGCCGCAGAAAGCGCTGGTAGCGGAGGATACGTTCAAGCGTCTTGGGGCCATAGCCGAAGCTCTCGTTGAAGCGCCGGCGCAACGTCCTTTCGCTCATTTCGAGGGCGCGCATCAACCAAGGGACGAGAGGCGCGTCGGGTGGCGAACCGCGCTCGATCAAGCGATATGCCGCCTGCATGGGAACGTCTGGGGCGTCGGAGGCCATCTCCTCGGCGACGACCTGTTGGAGCGAGCAGGCCAGATCTTCGAGATTGTCGCTGGCGCGCACGCGGCTGGCGAGGCGCCGGGCTCGCGCTCCCCACAAAACGTCGAGCGACAGCCGCTGACCGACCAGCTCGATTTGCGGCACGCCGAGCCATGCCGCCGCCGTGGCAGGATGGAAGCGCAAGCCGATCACGACCTCGTCCGCCGCTAGAACCTCGGTCTGCGGCTCCTTGTCAGGTCCGGCAATTCGGAAGCTGCCTCCGATCCATTGCAGATCGATCGTTGCGTCGGGCATGACGGCGATTGGCGGTGAGCCCGCCGGGTCCATTCGATGCACCCACACCGAAGCGAAGGTCGCGCGAAGCCGCGCCGACACTGGACGTTGCTGAAATGTACCCGTTGCCTGCGCTGGGACGGGATCGCTCATCTCGCTCCCCTTCGGATTAGCGGCGGTGAACCTACGGCGCAGCGGCTGCGCCCGGCCGTCGCTCGAGACAACAATCTGCACGACCGACAACGTCTGCCAATCGAGAACGGTTGCAAGAATCGGTTGTTTTCTTCCGGCCGGAACGAAGAGGGCAGATGAGGGGTGATGTCACGTGCATCGCCATCGGCGGCGCCGTTTGCGGCTCATACGTCGATGGCCGTTTTGTTCAATCCGGCAAGCGAGATGCGTGCTTATCTTTCGGCGTCGTACATCACACGAGAGGTATGCGTCATGAGCAACAACAACGACCAACGGATCGACTACGTCGAATTCAACGTGAAAGACATTCAGCGGTCACGCGACTTCTACGGAAAGGCATTCGGCTGGACCTTCATCGACTACGGCCCGCAATATTGCGAGTTCAACGACGGGCGCTTGTCAGGTGGCTTCGCCGCTGGCCCAGCGAGATCGGGAGGAGGCCCGCTCGTCATTCTCTATGCCGATGATCTGCCGGCAACGGTCAAGCGTGTCGAGCAAGCGGGAGGCAAGATCGTCAGGCCGATCTATGGCTTCCCCGGCGGCCGGCGCTTCCATTTCGCTGACCCGGATGGTTACGAGCTTGCGGTTTACACCGAAGACGGCAGCAAGGAATGATCGCGGTCCTCCACCACCTCGGACTGGTTTTGCTCGGCGGCGTCTTTATCTGGGCAGGCGCCGAGCATTTCCTCAGATTCCGGGCGATTGCAGCGTCCCTGGCCGAACGGGGCTTTCCTGCTCCCAAGCCTCTTCTCGCGGCCGGATCGGTGCTTGAGATCGGCGGCGGCTTTTGCCTCGCAACGGGCCTTGGTGGACCCTTTCCCGCCGCGGCCTTGGCCGTGTTCACCATTGCGGCGTCTTTCATGGCGCTCAACTTCTGGCGCTACAGCGGCGATGAACGCGAAGTGCTTCGTACCGGCTTCACCATCAATGTTGCCGTCTTGGGCGGGTTGATTGTCGCCGCGACCACTAGCCTGTGATCATCGTTTCGAGGCGGCGGCTTCGTCTTCACCTGCCACTGCTCGTTGGTGATCCGGTGTCTTTGCAACTCGCCTTATCGTTGCCAGAAGGGCAGCTTGGCGATCTCTTCCTCGGCCTGCCTTTTCGTCAGGCCGATATCGTCGATCAGATGGGGATTGGTCTCCGCCAATCGCTTGAGGTCCCAGCGAAAGCGTGTCTGCTCGCGCCAGGTCGCGACAATGCTTTGCAGCGTCGCCAGGCTGTAGTGCCGACGCGACACTTCCGCCAGCCGAGCTGCCTTATGCTGGCCCGAGGCAAAGGTGGGAATATCGTTCATGGCAAACCTCCATATGGTTTGAGGTCCAATACGATTTGGGAGGACCCTCGACCTGAAAGAGGAGGAATTCTGCAGGATACGAACAGCGCCGTAATTAAGCTCTCCCAAATAGTTCTCAAAACTTCCAAACGGGCTATAGATGCGCCGTATGCAGGGATCGCGCTTTGCCTTTGGACCGTTCGCGCTTGATCCGGGCGCGGGAACGCTCCTCCGGAACGGTGTCCCCGTTGCCGTTGGCTACCGCGGGCTAAAGCTGCTTGCGGCGCTCGTCGGACGGTCCGGCGAAATCCTGAGCAAGGCTGAGTTGATGGACGCGGCGTGGCCGGGCACCGCCGTCGAGGAGGGCAACCTTACCGTCCAGATAGCGCTGCTGCGGAAGCTGCTTGGTCCGGCCGCCGACGGCGGTGAATGGATCGTCACGGTTCCGCGCATCGGCTACCGCTTCACGGGCGCCGTCGAACAGCTCGGCGGCGCCAAGCGAAGACCTTTGCCGCTACCCGGCAAACCATCGATAGCCGTTCTGCCTTTCGTTAATGTCAGCAGCGATCCCGAGCAGGAATCCTTCGCCGATGGGCTGACCGAAGACCTGATCACGGATCTGTCGAGGATCTCCGGCCTGTTCGTTATCGCACGCAACTCGGCCTTCGCCTACAAAGGAAAGGCGATGGACGTGCGCGGGATCGCTGGGGAGCTTGGCGTGCGCTACCTGCTGGAGGGAAGCGCAAGACGCGCCGCCGGGCAGGTGCGCATCAATGCACAACTGGTCGACGCGACGAGCGGCGATCATCTATGGGCGGAACGCTTCGATCGCAGCCTGGAAGATATTTTTGCCGTTCAGGACGAGGTCACCGGCAAGATCGTCGAGGCGCTGCTCGGCCGGCTACGCGCACCAGCGCCGCGCAATCGGCCCAAAAATCTCGAGGCCTACGATCTCTGCGTGCGGGCGCGCAAGCTGATGGATGATTCGCCGCAGACGGCGCGGGAAGCGCATCTGATGCTCACCCGCGCGGTTTCGCTCGATCCGGAATACGCCGAGGCCTATCGCTGGCTTGCCATGAACCACTGGATGGGATGGGTGCATTCCGGCGGACCAACCGAAACGTCCCGTAGCGTTGCTTTGGAGCTGGCGCGCAAAGCCGTGGCGATCGATCCCAACGATGCCGGCTGCCGCTGGGTCTTGGCTTACCTGCTTGCCTATGAGCGCAGCTTCGCCGAGGCGGATGCGGAATTCGCCAAGGCCATCGAGCTCGACCCGAACGAGGCCGATGCCTGGGCGGCACTGTCCGACATCGCGATCTTGGCGGGGCAGGTCGAGGAGGGCCTTGAGCACATCCGCAAGGCCTTCCGGCTGAACCCGTTTCCGGCAAGTTGGTATTATCTGACGCTCGGGCAGGCGCAATACGCGGCCCGCGAATACGAGGCTGCTGTCGAGACACTGCGCAGGGACGAGACTTATCGTACAAGCTCACGCCGTTTCCTGGCGGCAAGCCTTGCCCAACTCGGCCGGCTCGACGAGGCGCGTGCAGAGGTCGAACTGTTCCTCGTCGGCAACCCGCATTTCACAACCCGGCACTGGGCGACGACGGAGCCATTCCGCGACGCTGCGACGCTTGAGCATTTCGTTGACGGCTTCCGCAAGGCCGGCCTTCCGGAGTGACGCGCCGGCGCCGTCGCACCGTTCGTGCGACCTATTCCTCAAAGCGACCCGTGGCGTCACGATCGCGCTCGTATCGTCTGGTGAGCGGAAACGGCGGCAACCAGGACTCGCGACGGACGATCCAGCTTTCGTAGGTCGGCATCAGTTGGTCAGGCGCATCCAGGGATCCCAGGTTCACTTCGATTTCGTCGGCGGTGCGTCCGAAAATCGACGAGCCGCAGCGCGGACAGAAAAACCGCCCGGCATAGTCGCGTGTTTCGCCGTCGATCGTCACCGCATCCTCAGGAAATATCGCGGAAGCGTGAAAAAGGGCGCCATGATGCTTGCGGCAGTCGAGACAGTGGCAAAGGCCGACCCGGTATGGGCGCCCCGACGCGACAATTCGGACGTTGCCACACAGGCACCCGCCGGTGAATCGGTCCATGCTGCGTCTCCTCCAAAATCAAGCGGCCGGAATGGTTACAACGACCGGCACTGTTGTTGCAATCGCCGCGCCGTAGGCGGGGACACGTCGTTCTTCCGTGGCGATGACATTGCAGCCGCCTCTCTATGCCTTACGCGAGCTTGCCGCCGAAAATAGGCTTTGGTTTGTCATATGGAACGAAACGGCGCGTTCCATTGAGCCGCCAACTCGGCGGCCGAGGCGATCTTGACGCCGCAGTCGGCGAGTATGCGTGCGACCGTCGCTACCGGTTCGGCGTTGGACGAAGCTATTCTGCCGTCCGGAAGGAAGAGATTGTTTTCGAAGCCGACCCGGATATGGCCGCCAAGCAACGCGGCGGCGATCACGCACGCCGCTTCGTTGCGGCCGAAGGCGCAGACGCTCCAATGGTCGAAGCGCGGCGTGTTCGCCGCGAGGAATGGCAGGAGATCGGCAGGAACGGACGTCTGTCCCGGCGTGTAGCGGCCCAGCACGTAGAGAACCGGTATGCTTGCCCAGGGGATCAGTCCGCGCTGCTGCATGTCCGAAAGCCTGACGGCCTCCTCGGGCGAATAGAGGATGATCTGCGGCGCTACTCCCTCGGTGCGCAGCCAGGCCATGAAGCGCGCGAATGCGAGCTCCGATCCGGCATCAGGAACGATTTCGCGAAGCGCCAGGGAGACAGCTTGCGGCTTCACATCTTGTACGACGGCCATCTGCTGGGCCGGCGAATAGATACTGAGTGCTTCGGAAGTGATCTGAACTACCAAGCGGTCGCCGGCGGCACCGCGGATGGCGGCGATCGCCTGGCGGTAGGCGTCGGCGTCGAGCAGATGATTGCCGCTTCTGTCGCGGACATGGACGTGGATCATAGCCGCACCGGCATCGGCGCATTCCGCGGCCGTCCGCGCAAGTTCGGCTGGTGTCAGCGGAATCGCCGGATGGTCGGCCTTGCTGCGACGTCCCCCGTTCGGCGCGACAGCTATGGCGACGCGATCGAGACCATGGGCCGGCTTCATGGAGACGCTCTGTGAGTGACAAGATTCATATGAATCAATCTTTGACCACACTGAAACAGACGTTGCAATCGCTGGTCTGGCGAGCTAGCAATATCCATGGATCAGGGAGAGCTTGCTGGACAGATCGTCAGTGCCTTCGACGGCATGTCGGCGCAGCTTCGGTCCGCCGCGCGCTATGTCCTTGATAAGCCGTATGATGTCGCGTTGTTGTCCATGCGGGAGCAGGCCCGGCACGCGGGAGTGCAGCCGGCCACGATGACGCGGCTGGCCCAGCATCTCGGCCTTGATGGCTACGAGACCGTACGCGATATCTACGCCGCCGCGATCCGGGACGGCGAAATCGGTTTTGCCGGCAAGGCGGGCCTCCAGGTGGCCAGCCAAAAGCTCAAGGGCGACCACGCGCTGGCGGCCGATATTCTGGATTCAATTTCCAGCCAGCTTGCCCATCTCGCCGAAAGCAGGTCGATCGACCGTCTGGTCGGCACGGCCAGGGCGCTGAGTGCGGCAAGGCGCGTCTATTGCCTCGGCCTGCGCTCGAGCCACGCAGTGGCCTGGCATCTGCATTACATCCTGTCGCTGATCGGCGAGAAGTCGGTGCTGCTGCACGGCATCGGCGGAACCGACGGCGACGCTCTGGCCCACGCGACCAAGGACGACGTGCTTGTCGCCGCCAGCGTCCTGCCCTACACGCGCTTCACCATCGAGCTTGTCGAGTATGCTGCCGGCCGCGGCGTACCGGTCATTGCGATCACCGACAGCGGGGTAGCGCCCTTGGCGCTGCTTGCCGATCACCTGGTCATCGTGCCGACGGGCAGCCCGTCCTTTTTCCACACCATGACGCCAGCTTTCATCGTTGCGGAGGTCCTCGGTGCTCTTGTCGCAGGGCAGGCAGGCGAGGGCGCTGTTGAGTCGCTGCGACGTTTCGATGAGCAGGGCGCCGCCCTCAAGACCCATCTGAACCAACGTCCGCCGAAGAAAATGCCCATGAGGGACCGTCGATGACACACATTCTCCATCGAACCATCCACTCGACGCTGCCGATCGCCATTCGCGGCCAAGGCATCGAACTGTTCGATGCCGAGGGCAAGTCCTATATCGACGCGTCGGGCGGCGCCGCCGTGTCCTGTCTCGGCCACGGTCATCCCGACGTGATCGCTGCACTGCACACCCAGCTTGACCGCATCGCCTACGCCCACACCAGCTTCTTCACCACCGAGGTGGCGGAGCGCTTGGCAGATCGGCTGGTCGAGGACGCGCCGGAAGGGTTGGACCATGTCTATCTGGTCAGCGGCGGCTCGGAGGCGGTCGAGGCCGCGCTCAAGATGGCCAGGCAATATTTTGTCGAGAAAGGCGAACCGCAACGGCGCCATCTCATCGCACGCCGGCAGAGTTATCACGGCAATACGCTCGGTGCTCTCGCCACCGGCGGCAATGAATGGCGGCGCGCCCAATTCAGGCCGTTGCTGATCGAGACCCATCACATCGACCCCTGTTACGCCTATCGCTATCAAAAGCATGGCGAAAGCGACGAAGCCTATGCGGCGCGCGCCGCCCAGCAGCTCGAAGACAAGATCCTCGAACTCGGCCCGGACGAGGTCATCGCCTTTGTCGCCGAGCCGGTGGTGGGTGCCACACTCGGCGCCGTGCCGCCGGTTGCCAATTATTTCAAGCACATTCGCGCGATCTGCGACCGCTACGGCGTGCTGCTCATCCTCGACGAAGTGATGTGCGGCATGGGCCGTACCGGCACGCTGCATGCGTGCGAACAGGACGGCATCACTCCCGACCTGCTGACCGTCGCCAAGGGGCTCGGCGGCGGCTACCAGCCGATTGGCGCGGTGCTGCTTGGCAGGCATATCTTCGACGCCTTTGCCCAAGGCTCGGGCTTCTTCCAGCATGGGCATACCTATATGGGGCATCCAATGGCGGCCGCGGCCGGCCTTGCCGTGCAGGAGGTCATCCGACGTGACCGTCTGCTCGACAACGTCAGCGCAATGGGCGCGCAGCTGGACGAACGCCTGCACCAACGCTTCGATAACCACCATCACGTCGGCAACATTCGCGGGCGGGGTCTGTTTAGGGGAATCGAGCTGGTGGTTGATCGCGCCACCAAGGAGCCGTTCGACCAGAGGCTTGAACTCAACGCCCGCATCAAGCGCGAAGCAATGGCCCGCGGCCTGATGATTTACCCGATGGCCGGGACGATTGACGGTGTGCGCGGCGTTCATGTGCTTGTGGCGCCGCCTTTCATCATCTCCAAACAGGATATCGATCGGATAGTCGAACGGCTCGGTGAGGCGATCGACGCTGCGATCGCTTCAGCGGCCTGACCCGCACGACGCGGATCGTCTCAACCCAATTCCAACGCGTCATCGGCGACGGGCCGGGACAACCACCAGAGAGGTAGCAACCATGTATAGTTCGATGAAAACCCTGATCGGCGCGGCGGCCTGCATGCTGCTGGCGCTGCCATCCGTCGGAGCCGAGCAGCGCTTCGTCACGGTCGGCACCGGCGGGGTCACCGGCGTCTACTACGCTGTGGGCGGCGCCATTTGCCGACTGATGAACAAGGACCGGCAGAAAACCGGCATCCGATGCTCGACCGAGTCGACCGGCGGTTCCGTCTTCAACGTCAACTCCATCCAGACCGGCGACCTCGATTTCGGCTTGACCCAATCGGACGTCCAGTACCAGGCCTATGAGGGGACTGGAAATTTCGACGGCAAGCCGTTCAAGGATCTGCGGGCCGTGTTCTCCGTCCATCCCGAGCCGTTTACCGTGCTGGCGCGGCCGGACGCCCGCGTCACCAAATTCGAGGACTTCAAAGGCAAACGCTTCAACGTCGGCAATCCCGGATCAGGCACCCGCTCGTCGATGGAGGAATTGCTCAAGCAGATTGGCTGGACGCTCGGCGATTTCTCGCTTGCCGCTGAGCTGAAGGCGGACGAGCAGGGCAGCGCGCTGTGCGACAACAAGATCGATGGTTTCTTCTATGGCGTCGGTCATCCTTCCGCCGCGATCCAGGATCCGACCACGGCCTGTGGCGCCAAACTCATCCCACTGACCGGTCCGGCAGTGGACGCGCTGTTAGCAGCCCATCCCTACTTTTCAGTCGCCACCATCAAGGGCGGCATGTACGCCAACAATCCGGACGACGTGAAGACATTCGGCGTCCGCGCCACTGTCGTGGCGAACGCCAGCACGCCCGATGAGGTGGTCTACGAACTGGTGAAGTCGGTCTTCGAAAATTTCGACGACTTCAAGAAACTGCATCCGGCCTTCGCCAATCTCGATCCCAAGGAGATGATCAAGACCGGTCTGTCGGCGCCGGTACATCCGGGCGCGGAGCGCTACTACAAGGAAAAGGGCTGGCTCTGAGGCCTCCGATGCGAGGCGCAACGGGCACCTCGCATCGCAAATAATTGTGGGGAACGATGACAGATCAAAGCCAGCGGGCGGCAGCGCCTGACCAACCCGTTATCGACATTGACAAGCTCAGCGAGATCGTCGCCGAGGCCGACACCGGTGGGCGCAAGCCGACCGGCCGCACCGCGAAGCTGATCCTCGGCGTATCGCTGGCATGGTCGCTGTTCCAGCTCTGGTATGCCTCGCCCCTTCCGTTCATGCTCAATTTTGGAGTTGTCAGCGACGGCATCGCCCGCTCCATTCATCTGGCCTTCGCCCTGTTTCTGGCGATGCTGACGTTTCCGGCCTTCAAGACCTCGTCGCGCAGCCGGGTGCCGCCGCCCGACTGGGTGCTAGGCATCGCCGGGGCGGCGTCCGCCCTCTATCTGTTGGTTTTTTACAGCGATATCGCCCATCGGCCGGGTCTTCCGACTACGGCTGACCTGGTCGTCTCGATCGCCGGCGTCCTCATCCTGCTCGAGGCCGCGCGTCGCGCCGTCGGGCCTGCTATCACCGTCATCGCGGCGATCATGCTGATCTATATCTTCGCCGGGCCTCACCTACCTGGCCTGCTCGGCCACAAGGGCGCGACGTTATCGCGCGCAGCCTCGCAGATGTGGCTGACGTCGGAGGGGGTCTTCGGTGTTGCCCTCGGTGTGTCCACCAATGTCGTCTTCATGTTCGTTCTGTTCGGAACATTGCTGGAGCGCGCCGGCGCCGGCGGCTTTTTCATCCAGCTTGCCTTCTCGCTGCTCGGCAAATACCGCGGCGGTCCGGCCAAGGCCGGTGTCGTGGCTTCCGGCCTGACCGGCATGATTTCTGGGTCGTCGATCGCCAATGTCGTGACCACCGGAACCTTCACCATCCCGCTGATGCGCCGGGTCGGATATTCTGCGGTGAAGGCGGGCGCCATCGAATGCGCGGCCGGCGTCAATGGTCAGCTGATGCCTCCGGTGATGGGCGCCGCCGCGTTCCTGATCGCGGAATATGTCGGCATCTCCTATGCCGAGGTGGTCAAGCATGCCTTCTATCCAGCGCTGCTGACCTACGGCTCGTTGTTCTACATCGTCGATATCGAGGCGATGAAGACGGGGATGAAGGGCCTGCCGTCACGCAGCACGCACTCCGCATTTCAGGGTGCGCTGCGTGGGCTGATGGGCATATGCGGCTTCATCGTCCTCGCAGGGCTTGTCTATTACGGCATTGGCTGGACGAAGATCGTTTTCGGCGCGGCCGCGACCTGGATGATCACTGCCGCGCTGATCGCCGTCTACATCGGCCTTGTCGCCTACCGTGCGCGCTATCCCGACCTGCCGCTGGAGGATCTGGAGGGCGAGATCGTAAGGATTCCGCATTTCGGCGAGACGGCGCGCACCGGCCTGCATTTTCTGCTGCCGGTGATCCTGCTGATCTGGTGCCTGATGGTGGAGGAGCTGTCGCCCGGCCTGTCGGCATTCTGGGGCGCTGTCGCCCTGATGGCGCTGATCGTGACGCAACGGCCGCTCACCGCCTTTTTCCGCAAGGACCGTGCGCTGGCACGGCATTGGCTTCGCGGTTTCGACGATCTGGTCGGTGGCCTGTCCGCCGCTGCACGGAACATGACGACGGTCGGCATTGCCACTGCGACGGCCGGCATCATCGTCGGCACGGTTCTGCTCACGGGCATCGGGCTGGTGATGACCGAGCTGGTCGAATTCATCTCGGGCGGCAGCTTCATCGTCATGCTCTTGTTCACCGCGGTGATCTGCATCATTCTCGGCATGGGCATGCCGACCACTGCAAGCTATGTCGTCGTCGCCACCTTGATGGCGCCGGTCATCGTCGATTTGGCGGCGCAGAACGATCTTGCCGTGCCGCTGGTCGCCGTCCATATGTTCGTTTTCTATTTCGGGCTGATGGCAGACGTGACGCCGCCAGTGGGGCTGGCGGCTTATGCTGCTGCGGCAATTTCCGGCGCCGATCCGGTGAAGACCGGGATTCAGGGTTTCAAATACGAGATCCGTACCGGCCTGCTGCCGTTCATCTTCATCTTCAACACCGGACTGCTGATGATCGATCTCGAAGGTCCGTTCGACTTCGTCGCGATGGTGGTGACGTCGACGCTGGCCATGGTCTCGTTTGTAGCAGCGACGCAGAATTGGATGCTCGTGCGCAACCGCTGGTACGAGACGATTGCGTTGCTGCTGGCCTGTTTCATCTTGTTCAGGCCGGGACTCTTGCTCGATCAGGTGAGCGAACCCTATCGGGCAGTGCCTGCCTCCGAACTCGGCCGTATCGTCGACGAGACAGCCGAGGGGGGCGCAGTTCGCTTGCGCCTGACGACACTGAACCTCAACGGCGATGAGATATCGAAGCTGGTGCGACTACAACTCGGGCCTGGAAATTCATCGGCCGAACGCCTGAAGGCCGCGGGCTTGGACGTCAGTGCGCTTGGCGATAACGTGACGGTCGGCGTGGTGCGACTGGGCAGCCAGGCGGCCAAATTCGGCCTGCAGCCGGGCGACGAAATCAATCAGGTGCTAGTCCCTGCGGAACGGCCGTCGCGCTATTGGTTCGCCATCCCGGCACTGCTGTTGCTCGGTCTCGTCGTCTGGGGTCAGAAGCGGCGAAGGCGGACGGTTGGTCTATAAGCGCCTTATGAGCGGAAGAGTCTTGGCCAGCATGTCGGTAACAAGAGAACCAAACGGCGCCCCGGAGCCGGCTACCGCGGAAAAGCGCACGACGACGCGCGACCGCCCCTTCGAACCCGTCGACTACGGGCTTTACGCGCTGACGGTCATCGCCTGGAGCGCATCGTGGTTCGCGATCGAACTTCAGGTCGGCAGCGGCGTATCGAACGAGGTCAATCTGGTCTGGCGCTTCGCCATCGCCACGCTGCTGATGTTTGCCTGGGCCGGTTTTTCCGGCGGGCGGCTCCGCTTTCCGATCACCGATCATCTGCGCTTTGCTGTGCTCGGCATCCTCATCTTCTCATCGAACTTCCTGTTTTTCTATTACGGCGCCGGCTATCTCGTCAGCGGATTGCTCTCGGTCGTCTTCTCGCTCGCCTCGGTCATCAACATGCTGCTCGGTGCCTTGGTCATCGGCGAGCGCCCGGCGCCGCGCATTCTCGCCGGCGGCGTTATTGGCTTCGCCGGCATAGCGCTGATGTTCTTTCCCGAAATTGCCGCGAACGGGCTTTCAGGCAGGACGTTGGTGGGCCTTCTGCTGTGCCTCTGTGGCACGCTGAGCTTCTGCGCCGGTAATCTCGTCTCCGTCGCAAACCAGCGCCGCGGCCTGCCGCTCGTTTCAACCAGCGCCTGGGGCATGCTCTACGGCACTCTGTGGTCGGCGTTCCTGGCCTTCCTGCTCGGTGAGCCGTTCGTGTTCGCGACGACCGCCTCTTATATCGGCTCGCTGGTCTTCCTCGCCGTCATATCCACGGTCATGGCTTTCGCCGCCTACCTGACGCTGCTCGGACGCATTGGCGGCGCCCGCGCCGGCTATGCGACCGTCATATTTCCCGTCTTTGCGCTTTTGATCTCCACGGCGCTGGAAGGCTATGCCTGGACCGCTTACGCGATCATCGGGCTCGTCCTCGTCGCCGCCGGGAACGTCCTGGTCATTCGCGGAGGACGGCGCTGACGCATGGAATGCCTGCCGAATGCCGCCGCCTTCCGGTGCGCGGGCCGCGGTTCTGTCGAGCTTGACTCTCTGCATGGTCTGTCTAAGCTTGCGGTCAATGGGTCAGACCAATGTACCAGGGGCGAGCCGGGGAGGGAACTAAACCGCATGCCGATCCAGGCCGTTGAACCACGCCGGCTATACCGACAGGTCGCCGATCAGCTCAGGCAACTGATCGATGCCGGCGAGTTTTCCGTCGGCGACCGTCTGCCGACCGAGCGGGATCTGGCCGACCAGCTCGGAATTTCCCGCCCGACGGTCCGTGAAGCGCTGATAGCGCTGGAGGTCGAAGGCCGCATACGCATCCGCGTCGGCTCGGGCATCTACGTCACCGATCCGCCGAGCGCCCCCGCCTCCGAACCCGAAATCGAGGAAGGCCCGTTCGAGCTGTTGCGCGCGCGCGAATTCGTCGAAGGCGCGATCGCCGCCGAAGCTGCTCTCCACGTCCGGCCTGCAGATATCGAACGGCTCGACGACGTGCTGCGCCGGATGGAGGCCATGCGTCACCCCAACAAGATGACCATTACGCTCGACCGGGAATTCCATACTGCAGTCGCCGGCATTCTCGAGAACGCGGTGCTGGTGCGCTTCATCGGCGAGCTCTTCGACCAGCGCATGAACCCGTACTTCGAACGCCTGTCGATCTATTTCGAGACCAACGATTCCTGGCAGATAGCGGCAAAGGAGCATCGTGCCGTGCGCGATGCGATTGCCGCGCGCGACCCCGAGCGGGCCAAGGCCGCCATGCAGCAGCATCTGCGCCAGTCGCAAATCAGATTCTCACGCAATTTCGATGAGAGAGCCGCAGCCAAGGAGGTTGCGGAATAGCAGTTGGCCGGGGGGAGATCCGGCCGTCAAATCCAACCAGGGAGGAATTAGATGCTGAGAAAATACGCAGTTCTGCTCGGTGCGATCGCCGCAATTGCCATACCCATGGCGTCGGCCTCGGCGGAAACGGTCCTGAAATGGGCACATGTCTACGAGACGACGGAGCCCTTCCACACCGAATCCGTGTGGGCGGCCGACGAGATCAAGAAGCGCACCCAGGGCCGCTACGCCATCGACGTCTATCCGGCCTCGCAGCTTGGCAAGGAAGCAGACATCAACCAGGGCCTGATGCTCGGCACCGTCGATATCATCATTTCCGGATCGAGCTTCGCAGCGCGCGAATATCCACCGATCGGCGTCATCTATTTCCCATACACTTTCCGCGATGCCGACCATCTGCTGAAATACACCAAGAGCGACGTCTACAAGGCCCTGACCAAGGGCTACGAGGACAAGACCGGCAATCACATCGCCGCCACCACCTATTATGGAACGCGGCAGACCACCTCGAACCGGCCGATCGCCAAGTGCTCCGACATGCAGGGCTTGAAGATGCGCGTCCCCGACGTGCCCGCCTATCTAGCCATGCCGCGTGCCTGCGGCGCCAACACCGCGCCGATTGCCTTCGCCGAGGTCTATCTCGCCCTGCAGAACGGCACGGTCGAGGCCCAGGAGAACCCGCTGACCACCATCGAGGCGAAGAAATTTTACGAGGTGCAGAAGAACATCGTGCTCACCGGCCATATCGTCGATCATCTCAACACCATCATATCGGCGTCGCGCTGGGCCTCGCTTTCCGACGAGGACAAGAAGATCTTCACCGAGGTGATGCAGGAGGCTGCCGCCCGCGCCACGGCGAAGATCGTCGCCCGCGAAAAGGAACTGGTGCAGGTATTCAAGGACCGCGGCATCAGCGTAACCGATGTCGACCGTGCCGACTTCGAGAAGAATGTGCTGGAGAAGGTCACCTTCGAGGAATTCGGCTACAACAAGGCCGATTGGGAAGCGATCCGCGCCATCAAATAGGGCATCGGGAAATCGGATGCTCAATCAAGAGGATAGGGCGGCAATCGGATTCGCCGCTTTAACCTGCCCATCCGTCCGGCTTGAAATTGTGCCGGACGGCCTTTCCAATCCTTGACGACCACCAGCTTCGGGAGCCCGCGCCAATGGCCGAGGAACACCACACCGAGATCACCGTCGAAGAGATCGCCCACGCCTTCGAGGAGGTGCCGGTACACGTCGACCTGTCGGACCACGGTATCGAGGACTGGATCACGCTTGCCGTGTTCTGGGGCATGGTCGTCTGTGTCTTCCTGCAGTTCTTCACCCGCTATGCGCTGAACAACAGCCTTGCCTGGACCGAGGAGATCGCCATCAACGCGCTCGTCGTCGTCGTTTTTCTCGGCGCCGCCATGTGCGTGCGCCTTTCGCGCCATATCCATGTCGATGTGCTTTACCACTATCTGCCGGAGCGCGTTGGCCGCTGGCTGGCGCTCGCCGTCGATATTATCCGCATTGCATTCTTCGCCTACGGAACATGGCTGATGTGGCGCTACGTCACGATCGTGGCGCATGAGCGCATGGTCACAGTCAACCTGCCGCGGCGCTGGTTCTTCTACGCCGTCTTGGCTGGCTTCGTGCTGATGCTTCTGCGCTCGATCCAGGTCTTCATCGGCAATTACAGGCGCGGCTATTCGGTGCTCGAGCGTCCCGGGGCGTTCGAGACGGCGGGGGTCTGAGCGATGCTGCTTCTGGTAGGGGGCTTTCTTGTCCTGATGCTCATCGGCGTGCCGGTCGCCGTTTCGATGGCGGCCGCCTCGATCCTTTACCTCGTCATCTACGGCGTGGCGCCCGATATCATTGCGGCCCAGCGCATGATCGCCGGGGTCGAGAGCTTTCCACTGCTCGCCGTTCCCTTCTTCATCCTGGCCGGCAACCTCATGAACATCGCCGGCGTCACCGGGCGCATCTATTCCTTTGCCCTTGCCCTGGTCGGCTGGATGAAGGGCGGCCTGGCGCAGGTCAACATCATCGGATCGGTGATCTTTTCCGGCATGTCGGGCACCGCGCTCGCCGACGCCGCCGGCATTGGCACGATCGAGATCAAGGCGATGAAGGACCACGGCTATCCTATCGACGCCGCGGTCGGCGTCACCGCCGCTTCCGCCACGCTCGGGCCGATCTTTCCGCCCTCGCTGCCCTTCGTCATCTACGGCATGATGGCCAATGTCTCGATCGGTGCGCTGTTCATGGCCGGCATCCTGCCCGGCGTGGTCATGACCGTGCTGATGATGATTACGGTTGCCATCTTTGCCTACAGTCGCGGCTGGGGTTCCGACACACCTTTCGAGCTTCGGCGGCTCGCCGAAGCAGCAGGCGAGGTGCTGGTGGTGGCTGCCTTTCCGATTGGCTGTTACGTGCTTGTGCAGCTTGGCCTGTCGATCAATATCGCGGTCGGCATCGCGCTGCTGGTGCTGGTCGCGGCGGACTGGTATTTCGACTTCTCCGCGGTCATGGCGCTGATGACGCCGGTCATCCTGATCGGCGGCATGACGATGGGCTGGTTCACGCCAACCGAAGCCGCGATGGCGGCTGTCATCTGGTCGCTTTTCCTCGGGCTGGTGCGCTACCGCACGATGACGCTGCGTTTGCTTGCCAAGGCCAGCTTCGACACGATCGAAACGACCGCCTCGGTGCTCTTCATCGTCACCGCCGCATCGATCTTCGCCTGGCTGCTCACCGTCAGCCAGGCAGCGCAGCTGTTTTCGAACTTCATTTTCGCGCTCACCGAAAACAAGTGGGTGTTCCTGATCCTGGTCAACATCCTGATGCTGGTGGTCGGCTGCTTCCTCGATACGATCGCCGCGATCACGATTCTGGTGCCGATCCTGCTGCCGGTTGCCGCCGTCTACGGCATCAACCCGGTGCATTTCGGGCTGATCATGACGCTCAACCTGATGATCGGGCTTTTGCACCCGCCGCTCGGCATGGTGCTGTTCGTGCTGTCACGTGTCGCCAAGCTTTCTGTCGAGCGCACCACCATGGCGATCCTGCCGTGGCTGGTGCCGCTTATCGTGGCGCTGCTTCTGATCACCTTCATACCCGCCATCACGCTCTGGCTGCCGACCGAGATGGGCTTGATCCGGTGAGCGGCCAGGTGGTTGCCGCGACGCTGTTCGGCCCGCAGGACCTGCGCGTCGTGGAGCGTCCGCTCGAACCGCTGGCGCCAGGCATGGTGCGGGTGCGCTTCGAGGCCGGGGGCATCTGCGGCTCCGACCTGCATTATTTCCGCCATGCCCGTACCGGCGATTTCGTGGTGACCTCGCCGCTTGTCCTCGGCCACGAAATCTCAGGCGAAATCGTCGAGATCAATGGCGCGGCACCCGGCCTGGGCGTCGGCGACCACGTCGCGGTCAATCCGTCGCGCTGGTGCGGGCATTGCGCGCGATGCCTGGAAGGCCGCGCCAATCTCTGCGAGAACATCTATTTCATGGGCTCGGCATCGAAGACGCCGCATATGCAGGGCGGTTTCGCCAGTCTGTTCGACGCCAAGCCCGCGCAATGTTTCAAGGTTCCATCTGATGTGGCCTACCAGGCGGCGGCGCTTGCCGAGCCGTTGGCGGTCAGCCTGCACGCCGTCGCGCGGGCGGGCGACATCAGGGGCCGCAACGTCATCCTGTTCGGTGCCGGCCCCATCGGTCTCTTGACCATGCTCGCGGCCAGGCTTGCCGGCTGCGCTGAACTGACCGTCGCCGACATCGCCGCCGCGCCGCTCGCCTTCGCCGGCAGGTTGGGTGCCGACAGGACGATCGACATTGCCAGCGGCGACGGCGAGCTCCAGGCGCTCGCCGCCGGCGGTTCGCTTGACGTGGCGTTCGAGATTTCAGGCACTGCCGCAGGCCTTGCCGCGGCAATCGCCAGCGTCCGGCGCGGCGGCACGGTGGTCCAGGTCGGCAATCTTCCCAATGGCCAGATCCCGCTGCCCGCCAATGCGGTGATGGCCAAGGAGATCGACCTCAAAGGCACCTTCCGCTTCGGCAGCGAGTTCGGTCGCGCAGTCGACCTCATTGTGTCGCGGGAGGTGGACGTCCTGAAGCTGGTGACGGCGGAGCGCACGCTTTCCTCCGCCCCCGATGCGTTCCGACTTGCCGCCGACCGCACTCAGAGTGTCAAGGTCGTGCTGACCGCGGACTGATTGAGGATTCGCAACGTCCCTGTTTTTTACGAGCCCATTTGGCGCTTCACCGTGCAGGTACAAACAGAGGATGTGCGACGGACCGTGCCGGCTTCCCAGCATCAGGATAGAGCATACGCGTGTAACCATCATAAGCCGATGCCGCGCTTCTTTCCCAGGCTCCAATCCACGCCCCCCGTATCTGAGCACACGACCCCGGTAACTTGATTACCCAATCGCTTTTCGAGCGACGGCGACCAGGGCACCAGCTTGAATTCGAGTCCATTATCGATCATCGCGAGCCGGCCTGAAGCCAGCAAAAAACGCCGCCGGTAAATCCCAGCCACATGATTGCCGTTGGGAGCCTTCGTGAATGACAGGCCCGTCTCGGCGGCGATGCGGGCACCAAGCGATTCCACCTCATGATCGTGTAGTGTATCGATCAGATTGCGGGCAAGAATGACGCGCTGTCCCTCGCGCCTGGCCAGATCGCGGCTGACAAGGTGATCTACCCGATCTTGCAGTGCCTGTCCTACGTCCTTGCCAAAGCCGCCGTCACCGAATTCGGCGGGCTCGCGTGCAACGAGTTGGCGATCGAGCCAAGTCGCGCCGGAAGCATGGACCTGCTGTTCGATTGAGAGGTCGGAGCGGACGGCGAGCGTGACCCGGCCACCGCCATTTGCACTCGCATCGCGACACAACTCCACGACCGAGCCCGGGTCGGAATCTCCCGCCGCATCAGGATCATGGAAGCGAATGTGGTGCGTGCGTCCATCGATGCCATCGACGATGGCATAGGCCGCGCCGCGCCGTTCGTCATCAAGGCCGCGTTCGAGCAGTCGGCCGATCACGGGCGCATCAATTTTTTCGGCGGCCAGCACGTAGTCGGCTGTCCCCTTTTCTAGCCCATGCACGGTGAGACTGCGGTGCATGCGCTTGATGATGTCGCCGCGTTCACCGAGGGCGCGCAAAGTGGCCTCGGCCTCTTCGACCACCATCCATTGGCCGGGACGGATCTCGTTCGCGAGACCCAGGCGTTCCAGTTGCCGCAGCCGGCCGACTTTGAGCCCCAGGAACTGGTCGGGATGGCGATCAGGGTGTGGCGCGAGATCAATGATACCATGACGGTCGGCGTCACGAGCAAGCTGGCGATCGAGCTGCGTCCAGCGCTCAGTGTCGACTTGGTGCTCGATGGCCTGGCGGATGTCGAGGTCGGTGCGGAGCCCAAGCGTCTGGGTGAGAATGTCGCTCGCCCGATCGCGCATGCCCTGGCGGATGTAGTCGCGCGAGATGACAAGACTCTCGCCATCGTCGGCAACGCCGCGAACGAGGATGTGAACGTGCGGATGTTTGGTGTTCCAGTGATCGACGGCTACCCAGTCAAGCCTCGTGCCGAGGTCGCGCTCGATGTCGACCATCAGGTCACGAGTGAAGTTCTTGAGCTCGCCGAGCTCCATTGCGTCGTCCGGTGAAACGATGAAACGGAAGTGATGCCGATCGTCCTTGCAGCGATCGCAGAAGGCGTCATGATCTGCCTCTTTGGTGTCAGGGCCGAACATCCTCGCCTTCTCACCATCCCGTGTAACACCTTCGCGGCGAAGATATTTGAGATGGGTGGCGAGTGGCGCAGACCCTCTGAACTGCCGCACCACACGGGTCTTGACGACGGCGCCGCGTGAGCGGTCAGAGATGAGGCGACTGGCGCGGATGCTCGCTGATCTGCCGCGGCCAAACGTTGAAGCTCGCGGGGAGGTGATCCGACCCTCGCGTGTAAGGTGACCGCCGGCGCGCTGTGTGGCCGCAAGAGCCTGGAAGATGAAGGGTCGTGCGCGCTGGCCGGCGCGGGAGCGGATACGACCCGGGCGGACGCGAAAGCTATCGTCACGCGTCATGCTAGGCGGCCACGAGGTGCGGTTTCCATTGAAAGACTGAAAAAATGGGAATAGCGCACATCGCTGATTGTGGCAGCACATCGCGAAATGAGTCGAAAATTGTAAGGAAAACAATCGGCCGATCCGAGCCGCACCTCGCGGCCCTTTATCCTGCCACTCTCTCTGTCCTCATCTGCGGACAACCCTTCCGCCGCAATTTCCGCGACGGAACAGGCCGGAATGGAATTGAGGAGGAACGTGGCGATCATCGCGATATGACTAAAGAGGGCTGAGCGAATAGGCCGGAAACAGCGTGGTTCGATTGGAAATCGGTTTCACCCGGCCGTGGCTCGATCGCAGTCAGGTCCGCAACAGGATGGCCCATTGGCGACCGCATCGCGGACGAATGAATCGCCGCAAAGATCGTCTCGGCATAACCATTGCCATCCGATGCAGCGGCGTTCCGAATGTCATGGGGATGCGCAAAGATCGTTGCACGGAGTGAGCTGGCTCTGCCCCTTCTTTGCCGCGCGCGCCGCGGACTGAGAACTGCACCATCGAGCAGCGGCGCGAGTTTCCTGACGTAGTCGACCGTCTCGCGTGGCAGCGGCCGGCCGGTTGAGAGATGTTCCCTGTACCGACCAGGACCGGCATTGTAAGCGGCAAGAAAGCCGCTGCGCCCGAAGCTGTCGAGCATTTCGCGAAGATATGCCGCACCTGCAAGAATGTTGTCACGCGGTTGATAGGGATCGTCACCGAGACGGTATTTGATGCGCAGTTCTTCCCAGGTCGCCGGCATGATCTGCATCAAGCCCATTGCGCCCTTGCTTGAAAGCGCACGAACATCGCCGACGCTCTCAACATGCATGACGCCGCGCAGCAACCGCTCTGGAATGGCGAAGCGTTTTGACGCTTCCCGGATATGCCGCGACCACGGGCCTGCCGACAAGATCGTCGACTCGAAGTGCGCCGGCCGTTCACCAGCAGAGGAAGCCGCTGCAACAGTTTCGGGCGCCACGAAGCCGAGCATGACACATGCGGCAAACGTCGTCATGCCTCTGTGGGCTGCATCCCGCAGACCGCAGAACCGATGCGCCGCCAGCCTGCGACGGTGTTCGCTTCCGTTAAGGGCAGGGGCTCGCCGATCGAACCGGCTTTGCCAAAACTGTGATGAAATCTGCGTCCGGAGCCACAAGCAAGTGTCCGGCCCTCTGTGGGCTGCCTCGCGGGCGGTCGGGTCGAAGGGTTTAACCGGCGCCCAATGGATCAAAAGGATTGGCGAGAAAGATTCGTCGAAGGGCTCCAGAAGCATTTGTTCAGCCTCGCCCGTCGCGCTTCGATGATCGGTTCCAGTGCATGCTCCAGACGCTGTTCTCTGCATCGGACCGGAACAGCTTGGCGCGGATCGGCTGCGTAAAGGACGGGTCGTCAATTGAGACGGAGAGGTAATCCCCAGCCTTGTCTCCGGCGCGGTCCCAAGCCGCACCGACCGCCGTCCCTTCGCAATAGATCAGATGGTCGGGCGCGTTTTCGGTTTTGGATTTCTCGGCAGGCAGAATGGCAATCTTCGCCTCGATCGTTAGCGTGGAGAGATTGCCGAAGAAGCCGTCATCGTTGCGCGTGAATGTTCCGATCTGAGTCATTGCAGTGCTCCTTTCATGGGTGTTAGTGCACGTCGAACCGAGCCGTCACGGCTCGCTAGCAAGGGGATCGTTGGTGAATTCCAGCACCGGAGTGGTGGGCTCCGTGGTCCAGACGGGAAGCGCGCGGCCAACGATTGATGAGAGCGGGAGCGGGCCGAAATAGCGGCTGTCAAAACTGTCGGCTGCACCCGGGTTCATAAGGAAGACGTCCGCCTCGGCAATGTCGCGGCAGCCCTGCCAGATGGGCAGGGGTCGACCGCGACTGTCACGCTCGCGCGCATGTCCATACGTCTTGCCGTTGACGATGATCGTTGTGCCTTGGCGACAGACGGTTGCGCCCCCCAGTGCCAAAATACGCTTCAGGAGCGGCACATTTTTCGGCAGATACCCGCGTCTTGCCATGAAGGCCGCCAATGGCTCGGGCGGCATGATGACGGCGATATTGGCAATACCGATTTTGTCGGCCGGCTGGACGCGGTAGAGCCCGACGGGGATGCTCGCCGATGCGTTCCAGATGGACAGCGGCGGATGGCTAATCCATGCCGGCGCCGCGGCGAGCACTACGCCGCCAACCATCGTGGCGATGATCTTTGTGCGCTTGCTCATGACTCGATCCCGGGGCGCAGCAGGCAAGTTTTACGACGCTTGGCCGTGTATGGACTCGGCTGCTCGCGTGCGCCTATCCGGCTGTGGACATGCCGCCGTTTACGCAGCGACATGAAGATCAGGGTTTGCTGCTGTTTCGCCGCTACCAGGCGGCGCGGTTGCAATCTCCTGGCTTGCGCGTGGATGGTTTGCGACGCAGCCCAGACCAGGATGGCAGCGTTCCAAATCGTTGCCATGCCGTGCACACTTGCCGCCTCAACGCAGGTCGATTCTTCGCCCGCATGAGAGTGGATCGGTGTCAGGCGGCCGGATTTCACCATCAAGACGAGCTGCCAGGCCACAACGTCCCGCGTGCCGGGTGGAGGGAAGCCGGATGAGGGGACATGAGGCAGCGCAAATTGCTGCTGAACGGTCTCGCGATACGGCATTTCGGTGCGCCACAGATCAGGAGCTGCGGTCGCGCCTGCCGACATAGGCGGGCGCGCGGGCTGCATGGGGTTTTGCCGGCGGAACATAGGTCGCGTTGGCATCGCTGGTGGAGGTGCGTGCGCCCAGGTCTATCCAGGCGTGCAGGTCGTTGATGTCGTAGAGAACGCGCCCGCCGACCTTTCGGTATTTTGGGCCGGTGCCGTAGGTCCGGTGCTTTTCGAGTGTGCGGGCGCAGAGCCCGACGATGGGTGCTGCCTCCTTCGTGCGCAAATACTTTTGGGGCGCGTCCGCGGGACCCTTCGACATCGCTCGATCTCCATTCGGTTCTGCTGTCGTCCTGGCCTGCCGGGACGCGCGAAGTGGACCATGATCGAAATGAGGAAAGGCGAGGGAGGGCAAAGATGGGGGGGTGCGTTTTTGCTACCCCGAAGAAGGACTTCGGCGGCCGGACCTTTCGCTGCGGTTGTGGGGGTAGAAGAGAAGATCGCGATAGCCGCCGGCGACAAAAAAAGCTGCACGGCGTAAGATAGCTCGGACCTTGTGGCGGAGATGATGATCACGCCAATCTCGCGGCACAATCGGCTCTTGCGAAAACAGCACCTCCGCGAGCTGACGATAGGTTGCACCCGTGCGTTGACCATCATGTGCGCGTAAATTGAGGATATGCCTGGTCTTGGTCTGTTGCGGCAGCGCGCCGTAAGATGGACTGGCTGCCCGGCCGTTCAGTGCGCGCCAGAACCGGCGCGCTGCATCGAGCCGCGTCTCGAATGCAGCGTCGAGCGGCAGAAGGATAGCGTTGAATTCACCGGCGCGGTCGTCAGCGACGAGATGACTTTTCCCAATTAAGGTAGACCAAATAATGTGAAGGCCTTCGTCCTGCGGCCAAACGCTGGCTCCGCCAAGGCTGGAAGGTTGAACTGTCTGGTGGGATGCAGGTACCCGCATGACCCGGAGCACGCGCGGCGAGGCCTGTTCCGTCCAGATGATATTGTCAGCTTTCGGAAGTCCGGCAGCGGCAGTTTTGAAATCGCGCGCCCCAACGGGCGGCGAGATCGGGCTGACCGGCAGGTTCTCCAGAACCAGCGGATTGCGATGCAAGCTGGCTGCACTCTGCCACGAATTCGTCATTCCGGATCAGATACTCGGCAGCGAACTCCGTAGCCTGGTAGCTGCACATATGTGCATACGCCGCCGGATCGGTCCAATCGCCTTGCACTGCTCCTGTCCTCTCCGCGTACCCGGATGTGAGGCGTCGGCGTCAACATTCAGGGGGATAAGGAAGTTGGATAGTTGGAGAATCGGCAAACCATTATGCCGATTCAGCAAGGTGGAGCGCCGGTCGCGTCAGTGCGGAGCGCCGCCAGCGAGAAGATATCGGTAGCCGCTGGTCGTCATCCATCGCGCGCGAGCAAGATGGGTCTCCCAGGACCGGAACGCTCGTTCCGGCTCCTGCTCCGGGTCTATATGCAAGACGATCCTGGCCACCTCCTGCCAATCGGCATCTTCCGCTGCCGCATCAAGCAGGCGAATGTAGGTGAGCAGACGCTCCTCGTCATAGCCGGTCAGGACCGGGGCATCCGGCGCAATGTCGGCGACATCAGGATCGAGCAGCGGTTTAAGCATGGTATTTGACCGTTCATATTTCGATCGCGATCTCGAAGGAGCCGTCCTTTAGATCGAGCACCAATCATAGCGAATAGGAACGATCATTCCTAGAACGATAGTTCCCTTTCTGGTCCCTAATCCGTCATGAATCTCAAGGAGATCATGGCGGCCAACATGCGTCGTCTGCGCCATGACCAGAACGTGACGCAGGAGGAACTGGCCGCCCGCTCTGGACTGAGCATGCGTTACGTGGGATCGATCGAGCGCGCTCGGGTCTCGGCCAGCATCAGTGTTCTTGGGAGGATCGCCACTGCGCTGAATGTGGAGCCTTGCGAGTTGATCAGAAAATCGGCACCGTGAGTTGACGCGGGAAGCACCGCGAATTTTCGATGATCGGCGAGGCAACATGCAAGAATGAAGTCGCCAGTCGCGAACACGACCGGTAGTCGCCCCACAGTCCGACGGAGCTCGTTGCGCAGCGACTGCGCTCAACTTGTCGGATGAAAGGAGATCGGCCCCGCCCTGTTCGTCCGGGCGGAGCCTTGGTCGGGCCCTTACTCGGCGTTGCGGCGCCCGTTGGGGCGGGACCAGATGAGGCTGAAGCCTTCGCCTTCCTCATCGTTGAAGAGGTTGGCGTAGATCGGAGCAGTGAAGCTCGGATCGTCCAGCTTCATGCCGAGATAGTCGCGGCCGTCATTGGAGCGCTTGGACCATGCGGCGCCGATCTCGACCTGCCCGACGAAGACACGGTGGCTGGGGGCGCTGTCGCCAGAGCGGTTGGTCTCGGGCACGACCCGGACGTTCTTGGTCTGGAGCGAGAGGGTCACGATTTCGCCGGTGAACTCGTTGTTGCCGGCCCTCTTGAAGGTTCCGATTATCGCCATGAGTTTTCTCCTTGAACTCTGTTTCGAGCCCGCACCGTTGCGGCCTCGATGGCGATCGGCGGGCCGGGGGCGATCGACGCCGCATCGCTTGCGACCGCAGCGCCAGCGGAGGATGGCAGCCAGGCGACTTTGTTGTTTGGCGAGGAATGACGGCGTAGCCGGCAGGGGAAGAAAGTCGATCGGCGCCATTGCGGCTTAGGCGATCGAGGCGCAGCCGATCTTCGGCCAGATCAGCCCATTAAAGAGGCCGTTTGGAGCGGCCCACCAGATAGAGACATCAACGGAGAACCTGGCGATACCGTCGCTGGCGAAATCCCGGCTACGACGATCAGCGGCGTCGATGCTCCTCTGTACAGGCATCGCGAGTCGCAAGCTGTTGTCAGCACCGCGCTTAAGACACGGTTCAAGTCACGGCTGACGTGCATCGCCGGATATCCGCGATCTTTGGAACGAGACGGCACGCCGTGGTGGATTCGAGCTGTGCGTCGCGCCATGCCGTGTCAGCGACAACGCTAACAATGCGACGGCCGGTCAGAAACAAGCATCCTGCCCACGCCGGTTGTTCGGTGAGTTCGCCCAGATCCAGCCCCTGTTCGGTTGAACAGGCGTCGTTATTCGCAGCTGTGATGCCAGCTGCGACGCAGCTGAAACGTTGACGGCAAGCGTGACGGCGTCGCGCGCCTTTGCTAGGGCGCGGACTTGAGTATCGCATAAGACGGGCGGCGCCGCGCTGCCCCATCGCGGCCGTATCGTACAATCGAAAAAAGGGTAGGGGCGGGCAGCGCTTACGCGCCGCCTCCCTTGGGGCGGAAGTCGAGGACTGGGATGCCGAGCTTTTTTGCCTTGTCAGCAAGATTGTCCTGAATTCCGGTCCCGGGAAAGACGATGACGCCTATCGGCAGCAACTCCAGCATTGCGTCATTGCGCTTGAACGGGGCGGCTTTGGCATGCTTTGTCCAATCAGGGGCAAAGCCGATTTGGGGTACCTTGCGATGGTCTGCCCAACAGGAGGCGATCTTTTCGCCACCCTTCGGCGATTTCCCGTGCATCAAGACCATGTCTGGATGCCGGGCGTGGACCTGGTCGAGCTTGGCCCAGATCAGCTGGTGGTCATTGAAGTCGAGCCCAGCGGTGAAGGCGATTTTCGGGCCAGGTGGCAGAAGGACTTCCTGCGAGGCGCGTTTCTTGGCGCTGAGAAAGTCGCGGCTGTCGATCAGCGCAGAGGTCAGGTTGCGGTGGTTGACCATCGATCCGCTGCGCGGTCGCCAACTTGATCCGGTGTGGCGCTCGTAGTGCTCCGCGGCCTGATCACGCATCAGTTCGAAGGCGCATTGGCGTTCGATCAGCGTCTGCCCTTCGGCTGTCAGGTGTTCCAGCTCGACGGATTTCACTTCGCTGCCGTCTTGCTCACGCTGGCTGCGGCGTTGCGCCTGCTCGTTGTGGTCGAGTTCGCGCTCGATTCGATCTGCGGCGCGGTGAAAGATGTTGACGGTCGACCACAGAAGATCGTCGAGATCGGGCTCGAGGCGACTGTCTTGCAGTGCCACGATGAGGGCGTCGAAGATGTCAGCGATCGCGCCGGCGACGCAGTGCCCCTCTGGAAGCGGTCGAGGATCAGGCTCATCTGCGAAGGGTCGGTAGCCATAGAGCTGGAGTTCGGTGAGGACTTGGTCGATGGGTGAAGACGAGTGCTGTGGTTCGTAGTCGTCATGCTCGCTCATTAGATGCTCCGCCGGTTGGACCGCGACCTCGCGGCCTTCATGGCGACGGAAGCCGGCGGACGGGACGGACCTGCACCCGCAGCGAAGCGAAGGGCCGGAGTGTCAGCGGAGGAGGGGGAAGGCCGGCTATTTTGCTTCGCGATGGAAAGCGCTCCCTTGGGAGCGCGCCGGAAAATAGTCGGCCGAAGACATTGCGGGTCCGGGTCGTTTGCTGGCCGATCGCCCTCTCGAAGGCCCGCAGGCGCGGTTCTCTCCGACTTCGGGGGGCATTCGAGCGATGCAAGCGACAGCGGACAGGTTGTTCGTTTCGAATTATCCCGCCACTGCCATGAAACGGGCGATGTCCTGCGGGGCGAGCTGGACACGCGCGCGTGCTCGAAGATCATCCACGCCAAGCGTACAGAGATCTTCGTTGAAGTCTCCAAGTGCCGGCGAGAGCACGATCGCCTCAATCCCGGCAGCATTCGCTCTTTTGATCAAGGTGTCACGCGCGCTGTCGCCGGCTGGATCGGCATCGCGCACGATGTAGAGCCGTCTCAGCGTGAGGGGGAACAGCATGGCAGCGAGATGGGCTGCCGAGAGTGCCGCTGCCATAGCCATATCGGGCAGGATGCACCGAAGCGACAAGACGGTCTCGATGCCTTCGCCGCCCGCCATGACGTCGCCCGGCAGGCCAAAGCGAACCGCGTGACCGAGAAGATCGCCCATCGCGCGCTTCGGCGTACCGACCGGTGCCTTGCCCCTGCCGGAAGGATCAAGCCAGGTGCGATGTGCGCCAGTCAAATGGCCGTCGAGATCGGTGACGGAAGCGATCATCGCCGGCCAGGTCTCAGTCGGCGCATGTTCGTGGGGCCGGTAGTAGCAGCGCGGGTGAAAACGCAGGCTTTCGGTCCCGTGCAAAGCGGCAATGCTGCGGTTGCGCAGATACGCCTCTACGACCGTACCCGCAATCGGCTGCGACATCGCAAACAGCCGACGCGCTGCTTCCGATGATCCTGATGGCGTGTCTACCGATTTCGGCCGGGGAGAAATCTGCTCTGGTTCGGGATGCGGCAAGCCGAGAAACGTCATTGCTTCATTCGCAACGTCCTTGAAGTTGCTGAAGCCGCGGCTTTCGCGAATGACGTCTAGAAGGTCGCCATGCTCGCCAGTCGCCGCATCGGCCCACTTGCCGGCGGCTCCTTTTCCGTTCGCTGACCCGACGAGCCGCACGAACATTGAGCGGCCCGGCGTGTTTTGCACATCGCCGACAAGCCAGTAGCGGCCCTCGCGATGCCCGTTCGAAAGATAGTAGCGACAAACCGCCTCAGCGTGCCGGCCGAGGCGGTGCGCCAGTTCTGACGCATCGTGGCGGGCCATCACGCATCCTCCCGCGTGTCGATGCGCTGGACTGGATAACCCTTCAGCAACTTGCCCAGAATTGCGGGTCCAGATGCGTCGGCGGGCACGAACATGCGCAGCTTCCAGGAGATGATCTCTCGGAAGAGGCCGTAAGCCGAAAGACGGTCACGCATTGTGTCGTTGAAGCCCGTCAGCTCGATTCGGCTGACGCCCATGAGGCGGCTGCGCCGAAGCTGCAGACCATCGACGAGGTCGAGGATCGTTCGACCGCCCAGAAGCGCAACGAAAGCATCACTGGCTGTGATCGAAGGCGAGCTTGTTGCCAGTGCGCCCGCGATCCATGCTGGCGGGACCTGACGACCGATGATGCGCTCGCCATCGTCAGTCTGGAGCCGGTACACACGTGAGAATTCCCTGGGCAGACGCTTCCAGATCGGCAGCAGCATGCCGGCAACGACATGGATAGTGCTGTCCGTGAATTCGGGCACGTCAGCCGTCTCGGCACTCCAGGCGTCAGCGAATGCAGCCTGCTCAGCCTCAACCCAGTGGCTCTCCGCCATCATCTTCAATGAGGCCTGATGGTGCTCCATCGGCCGGATCAGCCGGACTCGCCATTCGATCTCGCCGTTGTCGAGCATCAGCGCTGGCGCTGGCACCTGTACGGCGGCGCGGCCGGATCGGTTGTTGACCAGGAGCTTCGCGCGGGGATCGTGAAGCTGAGCAAGGGCATCGGCAAGTGAAACGGGTCGGTTGCGCTTGCGCTGGGCGATGGTCAGCAGTCGCGTTTCCGCACCGGTGGCGGCATGGACATGGATGACGCGTCGCTCGGTGACGACGAAGCTCTCCGCACGCAGTGTTTCCAAGCCGATGTCGTAGGCACCGGAGGCGATGGCGCCCTCGATTTTCGCATTCAGCAATTGCTCGAAGGCCGTAAACAGGGCGGTTTGAAGCGGGATGGTAAGCGCCAGCAGCCGATTGAGGAAGGTCGTGATCGGCGGCAGCTCGTCCTTGATGCCGGTGGAATCCGTCAGTGTTAGGCCGGTCGCTTCCTCGAACATCTGGAGTGAGCAGCCGTCCACCTTGCCGCGAACCAGCAGCAGGTAAAGCTGCCGCAGCGCGTCGCGGGCATAGTGCGACTCCAGATTGTCCTCAGGGCGAAATAGGCCCTGGCCGCCGGTCTGGCGCTGGCCGCGCGTAATGGCGCCCAATGTGTCGAGGCGCCGGGCTATCGTCGAGAGAAAGCGCTTCTCAGCCTTCACATCGGTCGCAACCGGCCGGAACAGCGGCGGCTGCGCCTGGTTCGTGCGGTTGGTGCGCCCCAAGCCCTGGATGGCGGCATCGGCCCTCCAGCCCGGCTCGAGCAGATAGTGAACTCGAAGGCGGCGGTTCTTCGCAGTGAGATCAGCGTGATAGCTGCGGCCAGTGCCACCGGCGTCGGAAAACACCAATATGCGCTTGCAGTCATCCATGAATGCCTGTGCCTCGGCGAGATTGGCCGATCCGGCGCGGTTTTCGACGACAAGGCGATCGATGCCTCGAGTGCTGGTCTTGCGCACGATGCGGCGCGACCGGCCTGTCACTTCCGCTACGAGGTCGGTGCCGAAGCGCTGTACGATCTGATCGAGTGCCCCCGGGACGGGGGCGAGTGAAGCGAGTTGCTCGATGAGGTGATCGCGGCGGGCGACCGCTTCGCGGCTCTCGACGGGCTGGCCGTCACGATAGACCGGACGTGACGACAAATTGCCTTCGCTGTCGGTGAACGGCTCGTAGAGTTGCACGGGGAAGGAATGCTGCAGATACGAGAGGACATATTCGCGCGGCGTGATGTCGACGCGAACGTCGTTCCATTCCTCGGTTGGAATTTCCGCGAGGCGCCGTTCCATCAGCGCCTCGCCGGTCGAGACGATCTGGATGACGGCGGCATGGCCTTGATGGAGATCGCGCTCGATCGAGCGTATCAGGGTCGGCGTCTTCATGCCGGTGAGCAAATGGCCGAAAAAGCGCTGTTTCGTGCTCTCGAAAGCCGAACGTGCAGCCGACTTTGCCTGACGGTTCAGTGTCCCGGTCTCGCCTGTGACGTTGGCGGCCCGCATCGCGGCGTCGAGATTGTTATGAATGACGCTAAACGCTCCGGCATAGGCGTCGTAGATGCGGGTCTGCTCGGAGGTAAGCTGGTGCTCGACCAGCTCGTATTCGACACCATCGTACGAGAGCGATCGGGCCGTATAGAGACCGATTGCGCGGAGGTCTCGGGCCAGCACTTCCATGGCGGCAACGCCGCCAGCCTCGATCGTCTCGACAAATTCGGCCCTGGTCGCAAAGGGCAAATCGTCGCCACCCCACAGGCCCAAACGCTGCGCGTAGGCGAGGTTGTGGACGGTGGTTGCTCCCGTCGCCGAGACATAGACGACGCGGGCGTTCGGCAGGGCGTTTTGGAGGCGGAGCCCGGCGCGTCCCTGCTGTGAGGCGGCGACGTCGCCGCGTTCTCCCTTCCCGCCTGCCGCGTTCTGCATAGCGTGGCTCTCGTCGAAAATGATCACTCCGTCGAAGTCGGTGCCCAACCATTCGACGATCTGCCGCACGCGCGAGATCTTCTCACCGCGTTCGTCGGAGCGCAGCGTGGCGTAGGTGGTGAATAGGACCCCTTGATCGAGGCGGATGGCCTTGCCCCGCGGGAACCGCAACAGCGGCGTGACCAGCAGGCGCTCCATGCCGAGAGCAGACCAGTCGCGCTGGGCGTCTTCGATCAGCTTGTCGGATTTGGAGATCCACATCGCCTTGCGGCGGCCCTGCATCCAACTGTCCAGGATGATGCCTGCTGACTGGCGGCCCTTGCCGGCGCCCGTCCCGTCGCCGAGCATGAAGCCCCGGCGGAATCGCACGGCGTGCGCGGCATCGTCGCGCGCGGCAGAGACAAGGTCGAAGGTGTCGTCCACCGTCCAGGAACCGGTGAGGAACTCCGAATGGGCCTCGCCGGCATAGATGACTGTTTCTAGCTGCGCGTCGGACAAGAGGCCGTCGCTGACAACCTTGGCAGGAAGAATCGGCCGGTAGCTCGGCTTCGGCGGGGCAACGGATGCCATTGCCGCCGATTGGACCAGCTTGGTCGGATGCGGATGGGCGCCCGGAATGCGGATCGCCTGCAACCCGTACTCCTCATAGATGCCATCGGTGATGCGCCTACTTTCGGCAGGCGTCCAGTCCAATGTCTCGTAAGCAAGCGCGGTGCCTTCCGGCTCGGCAAGGCTGCGCACCGGAGTGGGACCGGCGGATCTGGCGAGATAGCCGCGCACGCCGCGCGCGGTGGGCCCCGTCGCCTTGACGGCGGGCACGAAAGCCGAAGCGCTGACCGGCAGTCGCGCGGGAACATGCTTGTCAATCCAGGCGATCAGTGTGGCGACATCGGGCGCCATGCCGGCCGATGCTGGAAGGGTGCCTCGTTTGTCGGCCGGCAGTTTGTCGATGACGGTCAGCCGGGTCTCGACGGTGGTGCCATGCCTGGCGTAGACGGCGCCGTCGATCGCGGCGGTGAACACGACGCGACCGCGCTCCTGGAGCCTGACGAAGGACTCGCGCCAGATGGGCAGCTCTGGGGAAAAATTTGCGCCAGTGATTGCGACAAGCCGCCCGCCCTCGGCGAGCCGGGCCAGCGCAGAGGCGACGTGACGATAGGCAGCGTCGGACACGCGGCCGCTGACGTTAGCAAGCACCGAGAACGGCGGGTTCATCAGCACGACGCTTGGTGCAATGCCGGGATCGAGATAATCATCGATCTGCGCTGCGTTGAAGCGAGTGACGGGGATGGCCGGAAAGAGCAATGAGAGAAGCCCGGCGCGGGCCTCGGCCAGTTCGTTGAGCAGCAACGTGCTGCCACTGATCTCGGCCAGAATAGCAAGTAACCCGGTGCCGGCGGAGGGCTCAAGCACGCGGTCGGCAGGGGTGATTGCCGCGGCAGTAACGGCCGCCAGACCGAGCGGAATGGGGGTGCTGAACTGCTGAAGCGCTTCGGTCTCTTCGGAGCGGCGCGTGTGAGTTGGGAACAGGCCGGCGATCTTGCCCAGCATCGGAAGTGCGGCGGCCGCAGAACCGGCTTTGCGGAAAAGCGACTTTCCGTATTTGCGCAGGAACAGCACCGTCGCGACTTCGCAAGCGTCATAGGCTGATTTCCAGTCCCATGCGCCGGACGCATCGGAGGCACCGAAGGCAGCTTCCATGGCCGAGCGAAGGCTCGAGACGTCGACGCGCTGACCGCGTTCGAGATGGGGCAGAAGAAACTGCGCCGCGCTGTGGATGGCGGCAGCTGGTTCGACAGCCGGGGATGAGACAAGCGGAAGCGGCACTGCCGGAGCGGCAGTCTTCGAAGAAACATCAAACATGGAGAAAACCTCGAGGAGAGCGGAACGGGAATGAACCGGGCGGCCCTCTCTCTCGACCAATCCGGCTCAAATCCGCCCTGGCCGGCCTCTCCCCTCTGGACTGCGGTCCTGCCGATAACGATCCTTCTTCGATCCAGGCGCTGCGCCGCTACCCGCCGTCAGCCCAACGACGACAGCGGCAACGCGGTTGGCAGCCCGGGGCGATATCTTGGCACGCAGTGGGGACGGCGGGGCAGCAGCCGCCGAGCGAGAAGGACGCGGCTGAAGCGGCCAATTAGCTTTGCCCGTGTCTGAGAAAGTGAGCGTCCGGCAGCGGTAGGAAAGGGCGCGGAGCGGGCCGAACCCGCTCCGCGCGAGGCGATCTATTCAGCGGCCATGTGCGGTTCGCTGTCTTCAATCTGCGCATCGTCGTCTGAGAGGAATTCGGGCAGCTCTTCCCCATAGCCGTCGGTGCCGGCGCCGTTATCAGCGCCAGCGCTGCCGTCGAGGTCGACCAGGCGCAGCGGCTCGGGCAGCCAGCCACTATCGGTCAGCAAGCGCTCGGCTTCCTTCGCCATATCTCCCTTTTTCAGATGCTCGATTAGCTGCGCGGCCTGTTCGCCCTTCGCCTCTCGCACCGCCTCGAGAATGCGGGACTTGGTGATGCGGCCGAGATAGTTTTCGACTGTCGGTGTCCAGCCGGCGTCAACCATATCGAGACCGACCGCGCGTGCCAGTCGATCAGCTTGCGCGATCCGCTGCCGAACGCCGTGTGCCGAGACAGCGCCGCCATAGCGGTCGCCTTTCTCGTGGAGCGCGTTCACGCCGTAGCTGACGCAATGGGCGAGCAACGCCGCGCGGCTGGTCTCATCAAGTGAGGCGATCCAGTCCCAAAGTGCATCGTCCTCGGTCGGCAGGTCCGATTTCCAGCCCTCATGGCGTTCGGCCACCGATTTCGCCGAGGGGCTGTCCTTCAGGTCACCTGCCTGCAGAGGGAAGAAGACGTGACGGATCGAGGCCTCCAGGCACCCGTTCGTGGTGCGGTGCTGGAACGTGTCAGTGACCAGCTTGTGCAAGAGCGCTGTCATGGCGACGTGAGGGTTGCCGGCAACCGCATCGCGCAACGCCAGTGTCCGGTGTGCGGTCAACTCTGTCATCAGTCGGTCCGGCAGGGGCTTGACCGCATCGTCCTCGTCTTCCTCGCACTCGACAGCCTGGCCGCCAATGGTGACAACGGCACGGTGCACCGACGAGCTGTCGGCAGCTCCGGACCTGCCGTCCCTTTTCGATTCATTCGCGCCGTCAAATGACATCAGCGGCACGTCCTCAGGCCGGAGAAAGCCGCGGTCGACCGAGAGTGAGCCGTCAGTGTCGATGCTGACGAACGCGCCGGCGACGGCGATGTCGGCCGGATCGAATTGCCTTGGGCGCTTGTCGAAATTGGCGAGCGCGGTCTCGATTTCACCGAGTCGCTGATCGACGTCTTCGGGCAGCTCGTCAGCACCCTCATATTCGGTTTCAAGCTTGGCATGCTCGGCGTTGAGGGCATCGATGGTAGCCTGCTCCTCGGCAGAGAGATCGAGCGGATCACTCTGCAGATGATACAGCCCACGCGTTGCGTCGTAGGGGAAGCTGATGGCGACCTCGACCCACTTCCAACCCTCGGCTGCAACTTCCTGGGCAACCGCCTTGAGCTTCTCTGTGACCAGGCGGTCCAGCAGCGCTGCATCCTGCAGCCAGCCGCCGTCATCCGACTGGAACAGGTCGTGCATGACGATACCACCCGCGGCCTCATAGGCGTCGGTCCCCACGAAGACGGCGCGCTTGTCGGAGGCGCGCACCGTCGTTTCGGTCAGCATGCGCCGGATTTGATAGGGCTCTTTCGACCAGGCATCCCTGATTGCCTCCCAGATCTGCTCCTGGCGAGCGCGGTCTTCAGAGACCGTGAAAGCCATGAGTTGCTCCAGCGTCATCCCGTCATCGGCATACACATCGAGCAGCACTGGGGAGACAGAAGCCAGCCTAAGCCGTTGCTTAACAACGTTGACCGGCACGAAGAAGGCTGCGGCAATCTCCTCCTCGCTCATGCCTTTTTGGCGCATGTCCTGGAAGGCGCGAAACTGATCGAGCGGGTGCAGCGGCGCTCGCTCAATGTTCTCGGCGAGCGACACCTCCTCGGCAACGATCGCGCTGTGACGGGCGCGCACGACACAGGGCACGAGGGCGGTCTTGGCGAGGCGCTTTTGCTTCACCAGCAGCTCAAGCGCGCGGAAGCGCCGGCCTCCGGCAGGCACCTCAAACATGCCAGTCTCGTTACCGTCGCTGTCGACGACGGGCAAGACGCTGAGGCTCTGGATCAAGCCGCGGCGGGCGATCGAGGCCGCAAGATCCTCGATCGAGATGCCGACCTTGACGCGCCGGACATTGGACTGGGAGAGCACCAGCTTGTTGAACGGAATGTCGCGCGAGGACGACAGGGTGATCTTCTGAACGGCAGTAGCCATCGGGATGTACTCCGCGACGGGCGGCCGAGAGCCTCTCTCTCGACCTCCAAACCCGTCATGAGAATTCCGTCACTCCTCGCCCTCTGATGTGCTCGGCAGCCACGCGACACTTGTCGCGGAGCAGCAGGTCGGTCCTGGCGCTCTGCAACGACTTCGCCGCAGCGGGGTCCGGCATCGAGGCAGACTTCGGTCATGAACGCATCCGCAGGAAGACGCCGAACTGGAAGCGGGCGGCCATTACGCTGCCTCCCGCCGATCGTCGTCAGCGGCCACTTTGTCCGGCAAAAAACCCAAGAGATAATCCGCAGCCCTGCTTGCCAGAGAGGCGGCGCGAACGATCGCACGGTTATCCTCGCGCAGCACCTCCAGCCACGAGCCGATATAGTCGGCGTGACGCACGGTCGGCGTGATGCCCAGCGAGGCGCAACAGAAAGCCGCACATATCTCGGCAACCAGCTCTTCGAAGGCATACTTCTTGGTGCCGAAGGAACCAGACAAATCCCGGTTGAGGCGTGAGGCATGACCGGTGGCGTGCCCGAGTTCATGCAGGGCGGTCCGGTGCCAATTGATCGGCTCGAAGTAGGCTTGGGGTGGCGGGACCCGCACATAATCGTGGGCCGGAGCGTAGAAGGCGCGGCTGCCACCAACCCGGAAATCGATCCCCGTCTGCTTGATCAGCCTCTCGACCTTCGGCTCGATCAGGCCGGGTAGGGGCGGGTGCGTGGCCATCGCAACATCGTCGGGCAGCCCGTCGCACTGCGCGGCGTTGAACACCGTGAAGCGTTTGAGGAATGGGATCGATCGGGCTTGCTCGCCGGTTTCGCGGGTACGCTTTTTCTCGTCGTCGGGCACGAACCGATGGGCGTAGACGACTGTCGTTCCATGCTCACCCTTGCGGACGCTACCGCCAAGCGCGAGCGCCTGGCGGAAGGTCAGCCAGCTCTGTCCTGAAAAGCCCTGCTCGATCACCGAACCCCAGAGGATCAGGACATTGATTCCAGAGTATTGCCGGTCGGTGGCGGCGTTCTTCGGCATGGCGAGCGGCGCCTTCGCAGCTGCCATTCCCCATGGCTGAACCCAGGGCAGCCGACCGGCCTCCAGCTCGCCGATGATCTTGCTGGTGATGTCCTCATATACGCTGGCCCGCGTCGGGGCAGCTTGGTGCCGATGCTTGGTCATTGCGAGTCTCCGCGCCGGGCGCCGGGAGCCTCTCTCCCAGCCTTCAACCCGTCAGTGCGCCAAGCGCGGCCCTCCAACTTTATGAACTCAAATGAAGATTTCGGTTGCCGACCAACTCCGAGGTGGAAGACACCATTCGAAACCGCAGCGTGAGGCGATCAGCAGAACCCACTAAGCCGGGCGCACGGGAGTAGGCCCAAGCGACCCGGCAGGGAGTCCATGAAAACGGAAGCCGCACAGACAGCCGAAGCCAGTCAGGAGCGGTTCCACCGGCCACGGAAGTGGGGAGCCAGCCGAAAGGCTCGTGGAGTGCGCGTCAGCGCAACCGTTCCGATTAGCAGGTCAAAGGAGCATCTTTGCCGCAGGCGCTCCAGTCGGCGCTTTTCGCAGCCGTATATTCAGAGAAAAGATCGTGCGGCAGGGCATCCGGAATGGCGAGACAGAAAAGTGTGCTCAATGCGAACCGCGATCCGTCTGTTTCCGAGCGAAACTATCGGACCATAGAGATTGGCTGAGGGCTCCGTTTTGAAAATCCCCGACCAATTCGACGAGACCACGCCCCTGCGCGTCGCGATTGCAGCACGAATTGCCTTTCCCGATGGCTCGATGTGCGCAGCAGGCCTACGCAAGGAACGTGACGCCGGCCGACTTGAAACCGAGCTAATCGCAGGAAAGGAGTACGTCACCTTGCTGGCGATCACCAGAATGAGGGAACTATGCCGCGGGCGTCGAAAGGGCCACGCCTCGTCTGGCGCGGCGAAAGCTGGAAAAAGGACGGAACACTCCGAAACAAAGCTGGATGGTTTATCCGCGATCGAACAACGTTCATCAGCGCTGGCAGCGGCGAAAAGGGCCATCCAGGACCTGAAGCTGAAAAGGCGCTCGCGGTCTACATCGCCAGCAAGTACCACCGAGCGCGCGGTGCCGAAGATGTCTTGATAGCCGATGTCGTCAGCGTCTACCTGAGAGAGGTTGCACCGAAGCATGCCGCGCCGGAAGAGACGGCGGCTCGGCTGGACAACATCCTCGATTTCTTCGGTGAAAAGACCCTCGCCGCTATTAACGGCAAACTCTGCCGCGACTACGCCGCGTCCTGTCCCACAGAAGCCGTTGCGCGCCGCCAACTCGAGGATTTTCGTGCAGCCATCAACTACTATCGCAGGGAAGGTTACACGACTGCCGCACCGACGATTGTCCTGCCCGACAAGGCTGGTGCACGCGAGCGCTGGTTGACGCGCAGTGAAGCGGCCGCTCTCATCTGGGCAGCTTGGCGTATGAAGCAGAAATGGAAGGGCCAGGAGAGCGGCCGGCGTACCGGACGACACCTCGCCCGCTTCATGCTTGTCGCGCTTTATACAGGAACACGCTCTGCCGCAGTCTGCGGCGCCGCCGTCCGTCCAACCAAAGGGCGTGGTTATGTGGACCTTGACCGCGGCATCTTTTACCGCCGTGCCGATGGCGCAAAGAAGACCAAAAAACGCCAGCCGCCCGTGCGCCTGCCGGACCGGCTATTGGCTCACCTCCGCCGCTGGGCGTGCACGGATCTCGATATCAGAACCAAGGCGCGCGGCAAAAGCGCAAATATCGGCCGAAAAATATCGCAAGATTTTGTCGTGGAATGGAATGGAAAGCCGGTGGTGTCGGTAAAGAAGAGCTTCAGGAGAGCTCGCGAGGCAGCCGGCCTCGGTCCCGACGTCACTTCGCACACGCTTCGCCACACCGCTGCGACCTGGCTGATGCGGGCCGGCGCCGACATGTGGCAGGCGGCGGGCTTTCTGGGCATCACCGTGGATGTCCTGATCGATACTTATGGCCACCATCATCCCGACTTCCAGGCAGACGCCGCCGAGAAGATCGCCAAGAAGCAGGTCGCCGCCGAGGCGACGAAATCGGTCTCAGGACAGATGACAATGAAACATGAACTCGGCAGGGGGGGCCCTATGTTTCCCACCCAAAGCTCGAAAGGAAACGCGATCATTGCGAAGCAAGCGTGACGATCGGGCCCAAAAAGCTGCGGCTTTGCTGGTAGCGCACATCGTTCGGGACGATGGGGTCGCAGGTTCACGCTGCCACCCGCACCACTTTCTCTAATTTGGGTTGGGCGGTCACGCCGTTCGAATCCACTCCGACTCCCCGGACTGAACGAAACTGCGAACTACGAGCTGCCGATCCCCTCGAAACAAGAGGACCAGCTCTCCTCCTTCATGAATGATCGCTGCGACCGCGGCCGAATTGCTTCCACGAGGTCCGGTTCGAACCGCCGTGTTGTTGCGATTTTCGTCTAAGAGTTTGCGCCAGCGAGCAAGACGCTCAGGATCCAGCATACTAGCGGCCAAAGCTGCTTGTACCGCATAGCCGGGTTCATTCTGCTCCATTCCTCTGAAACGTGGCGAAGACAACCCGCTTGCTTTCGCGCACGCAGTCTTCAAGCGGCTTCGCCTTCGCCAGATGCGCCGCAATCGCGCTGGCCAGTATGCAACCTGTTCCGCGCATTGATGTGGCAAGGCGCGGTGTATCGACGTGGATGGGTTCATGATCGGAGCGTAATAAAATATCGGTCGATCGGAGTCCCGAGGCATGCCCACCCTTGATCAGCAGGGCCTGAGGGCCGGCGGCCAACAGTCTTTGTCCTTGTCGGAGCGCATCGTCCTCATCCACTGCCAGTTCGGAGCCAATAAGGTGCGCCAGTTCGGGAAGGTTGGGCGTGACAAGGCAGCAAAGCGGCATCAGATCGCGCTTCATGACAGCGATAGCGGCTGCCTGTAAGAGCGCCCGGCCTGAGGTGGAGGCCAGCACTGGATCGAGTACTGCCGGCACCTGTCGATTTTCGCGCAGTACGGCGGCAACCGCAGCGATGGTCTCGGCTGTTCCGAGCATGCCGATCTTGATTGCCGCCACTTCGTTGGCCTGCAGCGCGGCGCGCATCTGATCAGCCACCAGGCTTGGTGGCGAATGAAGGATTTCCAGTACGGCGTCGTGCGTTTGCACTGTGAGCGCGGTGACAGCGAGGCAGGTGCGCACGCCAATGGAAGAGATCGTCTCGATATCGCGTGCAATTCCAGCCCCACCGCTGGAGTCTGATCCGCCGACCACGAGCACATGCGGTTCTCGCCTCAGCGCCATGGCTTTGTCTTTTCGATCCATTCTCGCGTGCGCGCTTCGGGATCGGCATTCAAGGTGATGTCGGTGACCACCGCGGCGCTGTCCGCACCAGCCTCGAAGACACCGTCGAGCCGGTCGGGGTTGAGGCCGCCGATGGAGACCAATGGGATCGGCGCCACCCGATGCTTCCACTCGCTGATCCGCTCGAGCCCTTGCGGCGCCCATTTCATCTGCTTCAGGACGGTGGGATAGATGGGGCCGAGCGCGATATAGTCGGGCTCGGCAGCGATGGCCGTTTCCAGTTCGAGATGATCGTGCGTGCTGAGCCCAAGCTTCAATCCGGGGTACTTAATCGCCAGCAGGTCGGCCGCAGCCAAATCCTCTTGGCCGAGATGGACGAAGTCGCAGCCTTCCTCAATGGCGAGCCGCCAATGGTCGTTGACGATCAGTTGGCAACCATGGACCGCGCAGACGCCGTTCGCGCGGCGGATTTCCGTCCGCAACGTGGCCTCGTCCCTATCCTTGATGCGCAACTGAACCAGCTTGACGCCAAGCGGCACCAGCCGTTCGATCCAGGCGGCGCTGTCGACGATCAGGTAGAAGGGGTCGAGCTTCATGAAAAAACTGCCCTGCCAATTGTCGGCGTCGACGGCACGGCGACGTCCTGCGGTTCGAGCATTCCCGAGTTGAAAGCTTCACGACCGGCCTCGACCGCCTTGCCGAACGCACGCGCCATGCCGACCGGATCGGCCGCCTTGGCGACTGCGGTGTTCAGGAGTACGGCGTCAAAGCCGAGCTCCATGACGGTTGCCGCGTGCGACGGCCGTCCGAGCCCCGCATCCACGATCAGCGGAACGCCTGGGAAATGTGCGCGCATCGAGCGCAGCGCCGGAATGTTGATCGGCCCGAGGGCGGAACCGATCGGTGCACACCACGGCATCAGAACCTGGCAGCCCGCCTCCAGCAGTCGCTCGGCGACGACAAGATCGTCGGTGGTATAGGGGAATACATCAAAACCGTCCTCGCACAGGATGCGGGCGGCCTCGACCAGCCCGAACACGTCCGGCTGCAGCGTGTCGTGGTTGCCGATCACTTCGAGCTTGATCCAGTTGGTGCCGAAAACTTCGCGCGCCATCTTCGCGGTCGTGACCGCTTCCTTGACGGAGTGGCAGCCGGCAGTGTTGGGCAGGATTCTGACGCCGAGCGAGCGGATCAACGACCAGAATTGTTCGCCGGCCCTGCCGCCTGCCATCTCACGGCGTAACGAGACGGTTACCGCCGAAGCGCCCGACGCCTTGACGGCCTCGGCAAGGATGGCCGGCGATGGATATTGAGCGGTGCCGAGAAGCAGGCGGGAGGCAAGCGACGTTCCGAGAAGATCGAACATGGCCTAGCCTCCCTGCATCGGTGAGAGGATTTCGATCCGGTCGCCGTCGCTCAACCGGAATTCCGCCCGGTTGGCTTTGTGCACGAGTTCGCTGTTGACGGCCGTTGCCAGCCAATCGCCTTCATAGTCGAGCGCCGCAAGCAGCTCGGCCAGCGTGGTGGCTGCAACCTCATGCACTTTGCCGTTGACCGTCAGTTTCATGAGCAAGCTCCTTCGTTCCGTCTTGATGGAAGACCAGGTCGGCCGCCTGGCGCGCCATGGCAGGGGCGAGAAGAAAGCCATGGCGATAAAGCCCGTTGACTGCGACGGTGCTTCCATGTGCCTCGACACGCGGCAGATTGTCGGGAAAAGCAGGACGGACGCCGACACCGGTTTCAACGATCCCGGCCTCGCCGAATGCCGGATGGAGGGCATAGGCGGCACCCAGAAGCTCCATCATCGAACGCACCGTGGCCGGCTCGGCGGACCCGCTCTCGATCATGGTCGCACCGACCATGAAACACTGGCCGGTGCGCGGCACCACATAGAGCGGAAAGCGCGGATGAAGCAGCCGGACCGGGCGCGACAGCGAGATGTCGGGCGTGCGCAGGATCAGCATTTCGCCGCGAACGCCACGTAGCCGGTCATCGATGGCTGCCATTCCCGTGCAGTCGATCTGATGATCGAAACCAAAAACATGCCAGACCTCGGTGCCGAAGTGAAACTCGACACCCATGGCTGCGAGCTTGTCATGAAGCGCTGCCATCGCCTGACGCGGGTCGAGATGCGCCTCGTCGGAGAAGAGCAATCCGCGCCGGAAGCGGCCGGCGAGGTCGGGCTCCAGGAGCGCAATTTCGTCTTCATCGACACGCCGATGGCCCGAGGTGCGGCTGGCGAAGCGGTCGATCTCGCCCGCATCGCGCGGCGCGGCCACGACCAGCGTTCCGGCCCGCGTCACCTGGCCGGGGGTTGCGGCATCCCACCAGTCGGCGGCACCGCGCCCGAGATCCAGCACCGGCTGCTCGGCGCTTTCGCGCTCGCACCATGGCGCCAACATGCCGCCGGCGAACCACGACGCATTGCCCCCAAGGCCAGGCCTTGTCTCGGCAACGGAAACCGCCGCGCCGCGTGCGGCGAGCTCGAAGGCGGCGGTGAGGCCGGCAACGCCGGCCCCTTTGACCAGCACCTTCATGATGGCTCACGTGGCTGAGGTATGAGCGGTGCGCCGGTCTCGTCCGCCGGCAGGTAGAGATCGCCGCCCTCGCGGTATTTCGCCGCCATCGCCGCCATGCCCTCCTTCTGCGCTTCGGTGCGGATGTCGTGGGAAATTCGCATCGAGCAGAATTTCGGCCCGCACATCGAGCAGAAATGCGCCAGCTTGTGCGCCTCCTTGGGCAAGGTCTGATCGTGGAAGGACCGCGCGGTTTCGGGATCGAGCGACAGGTTGAACTGGTCCTCCCAGCGGAATTCGAAGCGCGCGCGGGAAAGGGCATCATCCCTGACTTTCGCCGCCGGATGACCTTTTGCCAGGTCGGCGGCATGGGCGGCTATCTTGTAGGTGATCACGCCGATCTTGACGTCGTTGCGATCGGGAAGGCCGAGATGCTCCTTGGGCGTGACGTAGCAGAGCATGGCGGTGCCGAACCAACCGATCATCGCCGCGCCGATGCCGGAGGTGATGTGGTCGTAGCCCGGCGCGATGTCGGTCGTCAGCGGCCCAAGCGTATAGAACGGCGCCTCGCCGCAGACGGCGAGCTGCTTGTCCATGTTCTCCTTGACCTTGTGCATCGGCACGTGGCCGGGGCCTTCGATCATTACCTGGCAATCCTTCGCCCAGGCGATCTGTGTCAGCTCGCCGAGCGTCTCCAGCTCGGCGAATTGTGCTGCGTCATTGGCGTCGGCGATCGAGCCAGGACGAAGGCCGTCGCCCAGCGAAAAGGACACGTCATAGGCGCGGCAAATGTCGCAGATCTCGGCGAAATGTTCGTAGAGGAAGCTTTCCCGGTGATGATGCAGGCACCATTTGGCCATGATCGAGCCACCGCGCGAGACGATGCCAGTGACCCGGTCAACGGTCAGCGGGATGTAGTGCAGCCGCACGCCCGCATGGATGGTGAAATAGTCGACGCCCTGTTCGGCCTGTTCGATCAGCATGTCGCGGTAGACCTCCCAGGTCAGGTCCTCGGCGATGCCGCCGACCTTTTCGAGCGCCTGATAGAGCGGCACCGTGCCGATCGGAACCGGCGCGTTGCGGACGATCCAGTCGCGGATGTTGTGGATGTTGCGGCCGGTCGACAGGTCCATCACCGTGTCTGCGCCCCAGCGGATCGCCCACACCATTTTTTCGACCTCTTCAGCCATCGACGATGTGACGGCGGAGTTGCCGATGTTGGCGTTGATCTTGACCAGGAAATTGCGACCGATGATCATCGGCTCGCTCTCGGGATGGTTGATGTTGGCGGGAATGATTGCGCGTCCGCGCGCCACCTCATCACGCACGAAATCCGGCGTGACGAAATCGGGCAGTGTCGCGCCGAAAGCCTCGCCGTCGCGCTCAAGCTTGCCGTGCAGGATCTCGCGACAAAGGTTCTCGCGGATGGCGGCGAACTCCATTTCGGGTGTGATGATGCCGGCGCGCGCATAGGCAAGCTGCGTCACCGCCTTGCCTGCTTTGGCTCTGAGCGGTTGATGGCGAATGGGAAATTCCGGCGTCAGGCGTTCGCCCGTCGCGAATCCGTTGTCCTCCGGCCGGACATGGCGGCCGTCATAGGCCTCGACATCGCCGCGCGCCGTAATCCATTCGTGGCGAAGCCGTGCAAGGCCATTTTCGATGCTGGTTTCGACAGTCGGGTCTGTATAGGGGCCGGACGGATCGTAGACGGTGACGGGCGGTTCGCCGGCCGTCGGATGGACGGAGATTTCGCGCATCGGCACCCTGATCTGCGGGTGGATGGCACCGGGCTTGTGGATTTTTCGTGAGGCGGGCAGCGGTCCCGTCGAGACGGCGGGGGTGAGGGCATTCATCTTGAGGCTCCTTTGCTCGTTGCATTGGAGACCCAGTTCTGTGCCGGGAGGATGAAAAGACGCTTCTGTCGACCTGCCGAAACAGGACCTCGGGCGTAAACTCCCGCAAGCGCTTGCACCGTCCCTACGCCAGTATGAACTGGATCAGGTTCAACGGGTCACTGCGCCGCGAATGCCAGCAGTATCTCAGCCCCTTGCCGGGACTCCCCTGGTGAATGCGTGAGGTTGGACGGGACGGCTCCGGTTTGTCAAGCGCGTTCTGGCCGCGGCTGATCGGCGGCCGGTCAGACCGTGCGGAAAAAATCGTGCATGTCTCGGCGACAAGTCAAGCCTCGGAGATGAAGGCAGGGACAAGGGAATTACAAACCGTCGGACTAAAAATCGATCCTGATGATCACACCTTCAATGGGCACCAAAGGTTTGCGCGTAGATCGCCTCGATTCTTCCTGCCTCGTCACTGGTCAGCGTGGCGAATTCCTTTTCGCGCGCGCGGTTCGATAGATGTCCATCATTCTGGTGAAGAAAACGGAAGAGCAGATCGGTCAACCGCTCGGGCATGTCAATAAAGGCGTCCACCTGCTGCCGGAACTGATCGTAGCGCTGCAGAAATGCGGTTTCCTCGGGAAGGTCCCGTTCGATCGTCCGCTGAACGCAGGCATAGAGGAATTCGGCGTGCGGGGTTGCATCGAAGAACCGGTAGAAATCACCGGTGTCATTCAGCACCCGGACGTTGAATTGCGGCGTCGGTTCCCATTCCACCAATGGCAGAAGGCGCTGCGAATAGCTCTCGAGCACGCCCCTGTACTCGTTGATCTGGTCCAGGATCGCGGCCGAGACGGGAAAGACCACTCCCGGCGGATTGAAGCCGCGCATGGCAAGGACGTGGTGGATTAGGTAGCGGTGAATGCGGCCGTTTCCGTCCTCGAACGGGTGAATGTAGACAAAGCCGAAGGCGAGGATTGCGGCGGCTACGACTGCATCAAGGTTTTGCGCGGGGCCCTGATCGAACGCCGCCATTCCATCGATTAGCCGCGGCAGGTCCTCGGGCCGAGCGCTGATGTGATCGGGCAAGGGCGTGCCGTTGTCTCGGTCATGCTCACCGACGAAACCTCCTTCTTTTCGGAAGCCAAGTCTTGCGAAACGGGCGTCGCCAAGTACAATTCTTTGCAGACGCAGCAGCTCATCGCGATCGATCGGCCAGCGGCCGGCTTCGCCGATGGCGCGGCCCCAGCGCTGGATGCGATCTTGCGGCGGGCGCTCGCCCTCGATCGCATAGCTTGATCGCGAGTCTTTGAGCAAAAGAAAGGCGGCGGTCCGAGCAAGAAGGTCGCGCGGCACGTCCGCTACGATTGCCTCCGCGCGCCGCGGTAGTTCAAGGCCGATGAATTTTTCGAGAATCTTGGTGCGGAACACCAGAGGGCAGAACTCACGCGTGCCGGGGAGATTGTCCCTTACGCGGTAGCGCGAAGCGGTCTTGTCGGGTCCGGGCCACTGCAGCTCGGGATCGACAACCGGAATGTATCGTCCGGCCGCCGCGTCCGGCAGATCGATACGGGCGCCCCTCAGCCATTCATATAAAAACCAGATGCGGCGGGCATAACTGCCGGTCGGGCTTTCACGGACCAGCGCCTCGATCGGCGCGGGACCGGTCACTTGGAACAGCCGCTTGAGGACGGCAAGGTCCAGTCCCTCGTACTTGAGCGCAAAGGTCAGGTGGCCTTCGAGGGTAGGATTTGGGGCGTGGCGGGGGGTCATGATCCGCCAGCCATCCCGTTCGGTAATGCGATGATGCTCGCCCGTGGCGAACAACCTACGGGGCAAGGGCACGGCGAGCCTGTAGGCTCCGACCAGGGCGCTGTACCCGGCCGGGGTCGCCGTTTCAGGAAGGCGGATTTCCTGAAAAACGGTAACAGGACCTGAAAATTGGTGCTCTTGCACCGCAGGCATGAAAAGCGAATCCTTTCATCGAATTTTTGCTTCAGCTGGGCCAACACCTGTGAAAAATGATCCTATTCCATGAAAATTGATGCCACAAGACAAATTTTCCGAAAACCGATTCTAAACGGTGCTGGAGTAATCAAGCAAGAACTCCGCCACCGGCTCAAGGAAGCGACTTCATGACAAAAAGGTGAGTCCAGGAACCGCCATTCGCCCGTCTCTTAGTCACGAGGCCGGCACGGATGGCCCGCCTTACGTCGAGCCGGATTGCTCGAGGAGAACCGCGCCGTTCGGGGCTCACTCATAGAGCGCTCCGGCGCGCGATCCCGATTTGATAGCCGCGATCACGCTCGCGACTGATCTTGGTGACGTGGCGGCGTCGGAGTAGAAAACTGATGCAGGATCTCGGTGGCGTCGTGTGTGTGTGTGTGTGACCTGAAGTGAGTTCTCTGCGGTATGGGGGACGGCACGCAGCGCGCGCGTCTTCTCGGCAAACAGATCGACGAAGCGGCACCGAAGGGAAGTTCCTGGCATTCATTCTCGCCATCGCTGCCCCAATTTGCCGACCGGACTGCCGATCGATCTCGCCCAATACTTTGCGCGCGCAAGGGCCGAAGTTGAACTGGGTGGCACCTGCTCATTCGGGAGCTAACTCATGCTTGGCGCGCTAGCCCGAGAGAGCTGTGCCTGATCGAATGCGTGAAATCGTAGCTCGGGGTGGAGAGGCTGACACGGTCATCTGTCACCCGCCTTCGGGCTGTAACGGAAAGCGCGACATCGTCTCCAATGCTCGTTCCCCACGTCGAGGGCCCAGCGGCTTGGCTGCGGGGGGACTGTCAGCTAGTGGCCGCTGGGCCTTGACGACCAGCGAGCGTAAGAGGAGGCCCTGCGCTGGCTGACGAAAACTTGCGAGCAAAGCCACGGAAAAGCATCATTCGAACGAACTCTTTCGTCGAGACGAGGAGGGCAGTGAGGCGGTAGCCGCCGCTTTGAAGCTCTCCGGCAGCTGCTACGCTGGTCGTTCAGAGGGTCGCAGCTGCGCTTGCGCCGTCATATCGGATAAGTCTAATATAATCCGCGCCTAGCCATCGAACGCCGCGGCGCCCTCGGGTCGGCGCTATTCATCGGGTGGGCATGTCGGGTACGCAAGGGAGGACGAAATGAGACTGGTTCAGTCATTTGCATTTGCTGCTGTGCTGCTTCTTTCGTCTGCATTGTCTGCGGCCGCCCACTCGGCTCGTGAGGACATCGAAGCGGCGTTGGTAAAATTCATGGACGCCTTCAACAGCGGAAACGCAGCAGCGGTAGGTCAAATGTATACCGACGATGCCGCTCTGCTGCCACCCGACGGCAAACGCGTCGATGACCGCAAGGGCGTGGAAGAATTCTGGCAGGGCGCAATCAAGGCCGGGATGAAGAATCTCACCCTGAAGGCGCTGGAAGTGGAAGGGAGCGGGAATCTCGCCTACGAAGTTGGCGCATTTACGCTCAGTGTGCCGAGCAAAGGCGGTGCCCCTTCCACCGTTGCGGGCAAGTACATTGTCGTTTGGAAAAAAGGGGGCGACGGGACATGGCGCCTGCATCGGGACATCTGGAACTTAGGTGCGGCCCAATAGATTCCGCGATCCGTGAGGCCGGCGCGGCTTGCAACAGTTCCAACGAAAGTCCATGGCAATAGTTGATGTGACTGAATTGATTAACAAAATTGAACAGACTTGATGGGTCTGCTCATCGAGTCGGCTCTGGATCTATCGCGCTACCGATCAGGGAGGCGGTAAGATTCGAGCTCAGCAGAACGGCTGACCACCACTTGCCGGGACTAGAGTGTTCTCCGGCTCGGCGCGCCGCTGAGGACTCTTGTTCATTTGGTCATGCGCAATCCGTGGTTCTCCAAGAACCCGTCCATCTCGTCAAATGCCATCTGAGCCGAGACAACTAACTATCATTGGGCAAGTAGCGGCTCAACGGCTCCAGAAGAAAGCAGCCCCCCTATGCTCGTTCAACATTCGAGATCGCATCGGGCAAGTCTTTCCACGTCCGGGTACGCCATGCTGCTTCGACCGCCCCTTTTTTCTTGCGGATTTAGGAATTCGAGCTTTTCGGTTGTTCCGATCATCCATTTGGGAAACGACCGATGCCGGCAAGCAAGGTTTTATGGGGCCAGATACTCACCGCCTTTCTGATCGTCGTCGCGACAACATGGGGAGCAACACAGTGGACGGCAGGGCGGCTCGACTTTCAAAGCCAACTCGGTCCGCCGTGGTTCGAATTGGCTGGACACCCCGTTTATCCGCCGCCAGCCTTTTTCTGGTGGTGGTTTTTCTACGACGCCTACGCGCCGAACGTCTTCCTGGAGGGCGCGGCGATTGCGGCGAGCGGAAGCCTCATGGCTATCGTCGCAGCGATCGGGACGTCGCTGTGGCGGGCGCGCGAGGGAAAGGATACCACGACTTACGGCTCGGCGCGCTGGGCGACGCGAGACGAAATCAAGGCCGCTGGGATGATCGGTCAGGATGGGGTGATCCTGGGTATGTTGGGCCGACACTATCTACGCCACGACGGTCCGGAACACGTGCTATGTTTCGCACCGACCCGAAGCGGCAAAGGCGTCGGCCTGGTCGTGCCGTCACTACTGACCTGGCCGGGTTCGGCAATCGTCCACGACATCAAAGGCGAAAACTGGGAACTGACGGCCGGATGGCGGGCCCGTTTCGGCCAGGTGCTTCTGTTCGACCCGACCAATGCTGGATCCGCAGCCTACAATCCTCTGCTGGAGGTGCGACGGGGCGAGTGGGAAGTTCGAGATGTGCAGAACGTGGCGGATGTCCTGGTCGACCCAGAAGGCACATTGGAACGCCGCAACCACTGGGAGAAGACCAGCCATGCGTTGCTGGTCGGCGCAATACTGCACGTGCTCTATGCGGAGAAAGACAAGACCCTCGCAGGCGTGGCGAACTTCCTTTCTGATCCAGAGCGGCCAATCGAGGCAACGCTGCGCGCCATGATGCTGACGCGGCATTTGGGTGATGCAGGCCCGCATCCCGTCGTGGCGTCGGCTGCTCGGGAACTGCTTAACAAGTCCGAGAACGAGCGTTCCGGCGTGCTCTCGACGGCCATGAGTTTTCTGGGCCTCTACCGCGATCCAGTTGTGGCCAAGGTGACGTCATACTGTGACTGGCGGATCGCAGACCTTGTCGAGGAGGCACGGCCGACGACGCTCTATCTGGTCGTGCCGCCATCGGACATCAGTCGCACAAAGCCGCTGATGCGACTCGTGCTTAACCAGATCGGCCGCAGGCTCGCCGAAAATCTTCACGCGAAGGACCACCGGCAGCGTCTTTTGATGCTGCTGGACGAGTTTCCCGCGCTCGGCAGGCTCGATTTCTTCGAAAGCGCGCTGGCCTTCATGGCCGGGTATGGCATCAAGTCGTTCCTGATTGCACAATCGCTCAATCAGATCGAGAAGGCCTACGGACCGAACAATTCCATCCTCGACAATTGTCATGTGCGGGTGAGCTTCGCCACGAATGACGAGAGGACGGCCAAGCGCGTCTCAGACTCTCTGGGGACCGCGACCGAGTTGCGCGCCATGAAAAACTATGCGGGGCACAGATTGTCGCCCTGGCTCGGGCATCTGATGGTCTCGCGGCAGGAAACGGCGCGTGCACTGATGACGCCGGGCGAGATCATGCAGCTGCCCCCGACCGAGGCGATCATTATGATCTCGGGCCAGTTCCCAATCCGTGCGACGAAGGCACGCTACTTTGCCGACCCGCGTCTTGCCGAGCGTGTCTTGCCGCCGCCAAGGACCGGAGGGACAATGCAGAACGCTCGCTCTGAGGACTGGACCGACACGACACTTCTTGCTGAGCCGGAAGGCAAATCTCGCAAGCTGAGGCTTGCCAGGGATCAGCAGGACGAGGATCCGGCCAATGGCGGCATTCGCCGCCAGCCCGAGCTTCCCGAACACGAAGACATCGCGCCGGAACGAACGCCACGCTGCGACGATGAGTTCGACCTCGACAGGGACGAGCCCGATGATGACGCCGTTCGTCGCCGCAGTGTCGATCAAGCCATGAGACGCGCAGCTCGTCAGGCCGCCCTTGACCCCAATGATGGCATTGAGCTTTGAGCGCATGAAGAACGCCAAGAAAAGACGTCTGTCTGCCTATCTCGACCCTGACGTAATGAGGGCACTGGCAGATTACGCTGGGCGGCGCGAGGTCTCGCTGTCACTGGTCGCCGAGGCTGCGCTCGCGTCGTTCCTGTCGCCGGACGCCGAAGAACGAAAGCAAGCGGCGATCACTCGCCGCCTCGACCAGATCGATCGACGCGTGCAGCGGGTCGAGCGTGACGTCGGAATTGCTATTGAGACGCTAGCATTGTTCGTCCGGTTTTGGCTCAACTCGACTCCAGCCTTGCCGGAATCGGCGCAAGCGGAGGCGCGTGCCAAGGGCTTGCAGCGCTACGACAATTTCGTCGATGCGCTCGGTCGCCGGCTCAGCAAAGGACCAAGGCTCAGGCAGGAGATAGCCGACGATGTTCCGCCAGCGCCGCCGGCAACTGGATGAGCTGCCGGCAAGACAGGCGCTTCAAAAGCCCAACCCCGGTGCCCGATTGCGGAGCTATTTTGCGCAGCTGATACCCATCAGATCACCTTTCATCGGAGCGGCGGACCTCGGCATTCGTCTCCACAGTCGATCTCGGCTAGCAGTGTGCCTTGCCGGATTGGAGTTCTTTCGACCGCGCATGCTTGGTTGAATTCGAGCCTCGCCGCCCCGAGGAACAGGTTCTTGCCCGCGCCGTACCAAAGATTGATAATCACTTTGAAACTGCCCGGTGGCACGGTATCGCTGCCGAACCGGACATCAGGTCTTTCCTTGGCGCAATAACTTTGAAACAAATCCTGCTGGCAGGCGTTCCAGCATAGCGGGCGGGTTTCCGGAGGACCCAATGCCCGACGAATACAATGACATCGTCATCCCCCAAGACCACGACGCATTGCCACTTCGGGAGGAGGAGTATTTCGTCGTCTGCCCGGCGTGCGGCCAGGCATTCGACATCAGGTGTATGGCAGAGGCGCTTCATCACAACGAGCTGGGCCATCAGCCCTACGACCTCGACTCGTAGTCGCCGGCGTTGCCGTCGGGTCAGCTTACAACGAATCCCTGTCGCGAGGGCGTAGCTTTGCCGGCACGCTGTGTCGTGACAGACACCTTGCAGGCTTTCAGCGACGACTTGATTGCCGTTGCGGTTGTTGTCGATGTGGCCGTGGCTGTCACCGACCGGTTGTTAACCCAGGGGAGGGCGCTTACTCCACCGCAACCATGTCGTCCAGTTCCGTCGCGACGCACCGAAGCAGACTTTTTGCGGGCATCGGTGGCGGGACGAACATGTGATCTCCATAATGGATACGAGCCGGCGCCCATCGCGTCTGACCGGCGACCAAGCGCTCGCTGCAGAGAAAAGTTCCCGTCGAGCGGGATGCCGCGTTGCCTTCACACGGGATGTGCTGGTCGTCTCCTTCCACAGCGCACACGTGCCACGCGTCCTGGACGGGCGCGCCGCCTGTTGCCGAGAGCGACGATCGCGAATGCGACGATCTGACTTGCTTCACCGGTAATCCGAAAGCGCGAGGAACGCGCTACGCTGGGCGCCTGCCCTAGCGTCGAGCTCCCATTTATCCGTTCGTCCGCTCCATATCCGACTGGACAGCGCGGCACCCTTGGGCTGTTCAAAGGCGCTTGCATCTTCCCCGCGCCGACACCGGCTGTTGTCTCGCCGGAGCGTTAACCCGTTGAAGCCCGGCGGGGCTTTCTCAGCCTAGTGATCGCCGACTTATCGACAGTAATCACCCCGCCGCAGTCAATGCGCACAGTGAGTTTGTTCCCTCCGCAATCGATGCGGGTGACGTCCCCAACAAGAACCACTCGGTCGCCGGCCCGGACTTTCGGTGGCGGATCAATCGTATAAGGATGGTCATACGAAGGAATGCTCACCCTGGCGCGCCCGCTGGGGAGAATCGCGATGACGATACCTGCTAGCGCAACCTCATCGCCGACCTCAAATTCACCAGGCATGTTAACGTGCAGCATGGTGTTCCTCCCGATGCTTTCCTAATTCACGCTTTGCTAAATTAATGCCCGGCCAACCAGGTTGGTTGCTTGCAATCGGCTTCGTACGGTTCCGCACAATTCCAAGCTGGGGTATGCACTCCCAGTTGGCCTCGGATCGGCCTTTGTGTGCGTCAAATTCTGCAGAAATGGTTTAACATTTCAGCGATGACCTTGGCGCGCTTGCCCAACCACGTGTTAGCGGAGTGACGGACTTCCTCTCGGTCCGGCGATGGCCATAAAGGGTGCGTGGAGCGGAGGAACGCCGACGCCGGAAACAGGTATCGCGTGCTGTTCCCAAAGTGACGGCTCCCTCGGAGCGGAAGTTGAACACAGGCCCGCCGTTAGGTCCGGCTTCCAAACGTCATAGAAGCCGCTCGACGGCTTTACCTGCCACGCTGGTTATTGGAGCCGAATAGTCAATGCGGGTGTCGTGCGCCTAAGCGCAAGTCAAATTCGTTTTCAGGCTCGGGATATTCAAGGCCAGCGGCGCTATCATCCGGTAATATTCAGCCAGGCCATATGTTGTTCGCTATCGTTGCACATGGGAGGCTCCGATCGGGGGACATTTCAATCACAATGGCAACCGGACAGACGCTGGAAGCGCCGGGCCTGAAAGGCTAGAACGATGACACAAGCTTTGCCCTTCTTCGCGCCAGGCTTCGAGCTTTTTGGCGAGCGATCCTGAGCTCGGGCAGCGTTGGCTGCCACCAGCCTCGTTGCCGTTCCGCTAACTCGGCAGCACGCCGAGCGGGCCATGTTCTAATCAATTCAGCCAACGTCGCCGGACGCCATCTGCCCCAGACATGGTCGACGTCCGCCTCGATCAAATGCGGATAGAACGCTGCTAATTCCGAGGCGTCTACGAGTTCACCCGAAATGTCGGTGAAGACGACGATGCCGTATTGCTCCGTCGCCACGGTAAGGCCAAGCCGGGGTAAATCGTCAGCAGGCAATGGATAGCGACGTCGCCTGCGTTCGGCATACCGCAATCTAGCGGCTTTATATTCCTCGGAGTCTTTGGACGCTTCCCGTCGCCGTTTCCTCTCGTCCGGTTCTGCGCGGCCTGCGGCCCTTTCGATGCTTGGCCAATGGCGCCTCAACTCCTCGTATGAGCGGAAAGGCACCCTCCAGGCCCGCAGTTCGTCGTCCCAGCTCGCCCATGGAACGGCTCGCAGTTCCTCGAGGACCGTCCGCGAATATGGCGTGCGGAGGCGCAGGTCGTCCGCGATTTCCAGATACCGGCTCGACAGGGGATCGAAGGCGAAGGCATCCCGTCCCTTGCTGTCATCATATGCTACTCGTAGATCCGCCTCTTGCGCCATCCAGCGCTGGACGCGCCGCGCGGCAGTCTTTCCCGGCACGAACCAGCTTCTGCGCTCGTCACTCCACCTGGCGCGCGGGAATGCCTGTCGAAACCGCTCAACCGCCGCGCGATCGTACGGAAAGCGCGCTTCGGCACCAGGAGCTGGCTGCGGTGCACCAGGGGCGTCGGATTTTTTCATCAGATTGCAAAGCACAGCACTGCTCTCAAACAACGCGGTGCAGCTCATTTGGGTCCAAGAACACCAGAACGTACGGTCAGAGCCGCAAGGGGAAGCCAATGAGGCGATCGGTGAAACTGCTCAACGCGCCCGGCGTGGCGAAACCTTCGCCGCGCCGGATCGTTATTCTGCTCCAGGAGAGGTCCACTCATGCCCAGACGAGATGCAGAAAACCCAACGGCCAGACGGCCAACTAGCCCTCGTTCGCGTCCCCTGAAAGGCGAGGAGACGGAAGTGAACCACATCGTCGAAACGCAAAGTGTGTCGCCAGCCCAAGCGCGAGAGCTTGTGCGGCGCCACGGAAACGATTGGCGTAAGATCGATGAAGCCGCCAAGTCTTATAAGGACGACAGCTAAGCACTTCAGGCCGGGCGGGGAAAGGGGGCATTGTCACGGCAATCCGCGGGTGCGATGGAGCGGATCGGCTTGAGGTGAGAATGACCACCGTCGCAACCTTCAACGTAAAGGGCGTCGTCAACTGCCCAATGACTGCATACGAATTGTTTGCCTCCATGAATTAAAGACGCCGGACGAGAAGTTCCTTTGGGTGCCCGCAACGATACCAGGTATCCTCGGCGGCGATCAACGAGGAGAACGGCATTCGGACGGATTGGTGATAAGGCATCGACGACTCTGAGCATTTGGGACACCGTAGGCCCTGACCAGGACGAATTGCTTCGCGCAGTCGGCGATGCTGACTACGAGACAGCGAAGATAGACAGGAAGAACCAAGAGAAATTGAGGCGCAACGACAGCAAAACAGCAATGAGAATGAGCCCAGCCAAGGGCAGCCACCATAGTCCCGGTCGGATGCCGCCATGTCCAGAACTCTGATCGTCGTTGGTTTGATCATAGTTGCCATAGGCCTATTGTGGCCTTGGGTGTCTCGGATCGGTCTGGGCAGATTGCCCGGTGACATCGTGATCCAACGTGAGAACTTCACGTTTTATGTTCCGATCGGCACCGGGATTCTGATCAGCATCGTGCTTTCGTTTGTTCTGTGGCTACTCAACCGATAGCGAGGACGGCGAGCCCGCGTCGCCGGAGGATAAGAACGACGCGGGCCGATCGGAGATATCCGATCTGGCAGCAAAAATATGAGGGAAAGAGTTGCTGCGTGGGCAGAACTTTCCCTGCGCGCCGGTGTTCCATCGCGTGAGTAAAAAAGCCCGCCGCACAGGTTGGTGCGGCGGGGGCGATCAAGCGCTGTTGCACCGGGCGGGGGCTCGGGGTCGGCATGCCCTGTGCGCGTGGATCACAGGGACTTTAGATGCATCAGCTGCAATGCGTCCACCAACCGACGGTTGGACAACACGAGGCTTGATATCGCCATCATCGGGACGTCCTGATCTGTTTCGACAGCAGGATTGGACCAGCGGGCGCGAGGTCTTGGTGAGCTTAGGGCGGATGCCGGGCTGGACCCTAAAAGCCGCTCCCATCCGCCGTCTGTCGTCTCGATCGCGAGTGTAGCGGCAATGCGCTGAATCAGAAAAATTAAATAGCACGGGTCACAACCTGCAGCAAAACTGTCCAAATTCGACCCGCTCGAGCTGTCCTTCGCTGGATACGAAAGCCCACGAGCGGACGCTACAGGCCTAACTTCTCCCGGAGTACATCAATGCGTTTAGAAGCTTCCGCCTTGCTGAGGCCGTCAGCATAGGCGTCAGGGTCGTCGGCCTGTTCGGCCAGAGTTTTCAAATAGGAGGCTTGTGCGGGAGTCATTGGGTCATCTCCGCTGACCCAATCTTCCGGGTCCTTTTCGACATTTGCCGATGTCTCGATTTTTGGGTTGTGCCGGTCGGCCATGATCAATCTCCCTTGATGATCAACACAATGAGAAATGATCATGATTTGTTCCGCCACTTTGGTAGGCTTTCTCACACCGTTTGCACCGGCCCGGTCTGCGGATCGAATGGAACCAGCGAAGGCCGTGTCCGAGCGGCGCTTTTGCTTCGACTGCGTTGCCGTAGAAAAGCTGCTCTGTCGTCATATTTTTTAATTAATACAGCTACTTCAACAGTCGCAATGGAATCACGTGAGAGCTGTTGCAACGGGCCGCTCCGCCGCCTATTGTGTATTGCAACAGCTCGGAGCTAAATGCAGGGTAACTGTTGAATTGGCTGATTTTGTTGAATTAAATAACGATCAGCGTCGGGAAAAAGTCAATTCCGACCAACGCTTCATTGCGCTCAAGGAGGCCCAAAGGAAGGCGAAGAGCTTTCGGGGATCCCTCGTCTGGCACACCGTGAACGGCATTGACCACTTGATGCGAAGCTACTACGACGCCGCTGGCGTACGACACCAAAAGGCAGAGGGTCGGCGCTCGCCGGCGAGCGAAGCTGTCAAGGCGGATTGGGAAACAGCTCGCGCGTCCGCCCAAGAAACGCTCTCTGCGCGACAGGAGCAGATGGAGCGCCAATCTGCTGTCAATCGCGCGCTCCGACTTGGACGTGTTCCCCTGATCGCCGCAAGAATTATCAGGGCAATAGATAACGCCGGTCTTCTCGGGGAAGGCATTCGTATTGCCGGCACGAATGCGATCTACGCCTATGAGGCGGCGGCCGGAGTGTTCGTGGATCCCGGAATCACATCGACCCAAGATATCGATCTCCTCATGGACTCGCGCCAGTCCCTCCGGATCATGTCTGGCGCCAACGTCGAACATGGAGCGCTCATCAACCTTTTGCGCAAGGTCGATCGGTCTTTCGAGCGTTCATCCGCCACGTTCCGCGCGGTGAACCGCGACGGATACCTCGTGGATCTGATCAAACCGCTTGCAAACCCGGCGTGGAAGCCGAGCCGGGAAACTGTCGGGAAGGCCGACGACGAATTGGTGCCCGCCGAGATCGCCGGCCTGGCATGGTTGGAAAATGCCCCTGCTTTCGAAGCAATCGCCATCGATGAAAAAGGCGGACCGTTGCGGCTCGTGGTTCCCGATCCGCGTATTTTTGCCGCTCACAAATTCTGGGTCTCAAAACGAGCTGATCGCGAGCCAATCAAGCGCCGTCGCGACCTGGCCCAAGCGCAAGTGGTTGCCTGGCTGACGACGCAATATCTCGAGCATCTCCCCTACAAAGCAAGCGAGCTTCGGGTCCTACCAAGGGCCGTTTTCGACGAAGCCCATCATTTATTCGCGCGACCAGCGTCGCGGCCGTGAATGTCTGAGCTACATGTTGGCCGGCTGGATTGGCCCTCAACTTCCAACCGATCGAAGACGCGGCCCAGCAGCGCCAGATCGAAGGGACGAAAGACGCCAGCTTGCTCTGCTTTGGGACCAATTGGCATGACGCCCCTTGATGCAGGCCCAGCCGACAGAATCGAAACTGATTGGGCGCTATTACAGGGTTCAAGCTGGAGACAGCCGATGATCTTAGAGTCTCGTGCTCATGCCGGTTCGATATCCGTTTGGGAGAAGTCTTTGCCGATGAAAAGCAGCGGTTCGTCTGCACGCTTTGCCAACGCATAGGAGAGGCAATCGGCAAAATTCAGTGCCGCCGGGTGGTGGCCCTTGCCGTAGGTCAGCCAACCCTGGGTCGCCAGATCAACCAATTCGGAGTCGACAGGAATGATGTCGGCCTCGATTTTGCGCAGCCAAAGATCGATCTCGGCCAACGCGTGTTCGCCGCGCCTGCTGACCAGCACCATGCGTGCCTCGAGCACGCAGGTTGCCGGGACCAGACGGATTGGGTCGGAGACCAGCGCTCGTTCCAGCCTTGCTGCCTCAGGCTCGCTCCGAAGGATCGCTACAACAGCTGAGGTATCGATCACCATCAGTTAGGAATTCCATGCTCGTCATACCCGATGATCTCCTCGTCGCTGCGATTATCCAGTTCAGGCAATCGTGCCACTCTTTCTCGGATGGCGCGCAATTCTGCCACCAGACGCTCCTGAGCGGTCTCTCCAAAGCCCAAGCGATGCAAGCGCTCGCTAAGGGCCTGGTGAATGGCTGCTGTCTTAGTGATACCCTGGCGGCGTGCGAGTTCATCGGCGAGAGCAACGGTGGCCGGATTTTTGATGTTCAGGGACACGAGAAACTCCAAAAATCTACCTTTCTGACAATTTCTACCATAGTTCTCTAGGCTCTTCAACATACCTGCTAGCCTCGCCTACAGCCGCGCCGCGCCGGGGGCCGACCTCTGTGTGGACGTGGCTCGTCGCGCCAACCGGCTGCTCGCGGCGGCGCCGAACTTCGCGGCAGGGACGCCGACGAGATGGTGGCGCTGCTGATGGAAGACATCACCCCTTGAAGTGTCGGGCGGTCGATGACACTGGTCGGTGGGTCTCGATCGGCGAAAGCGATCCTTGTTGGTCGATGCCAGCAGCAGATATGCCTTCTCGTAGATATAGCCGCCTGTTCTTTTTGAGCGGCGATGGCCAGTCGGGCACCGGGTTGCTGAGCTATCGCGGTCGCGGCACCGCATTTCGCAAGTCTCTGCACGTCATCGCACGATCGCCGGCTTTGCTTGTTGCAAGGCCGACGCTCCTGCCTTTTCTAATGATCCCCGACCGCGGCACGAAACAGTTCGTGGCGAGAAACGGGGACCCCGCATGGCGACCAACCATCATGCCAGCAAGAGAGTGGTGTCGCGCGGCGCGCGCATGCTCCGCACCGCTCTCGGCCCGGCCATAGCAGCCTTCCTTGACGATCCAGCCATTGTCGAGGTGATGCTGAATCCCGACGGTCGCCTGTGGGTTGATCGTCTCAGCGAAGGACTCGTTGCAAGCAATGAAATCCTGATCGCGGCCGACGGCGAACGGATCGTCAGGCTGGTGGCGCACCATGTCGGTGCGGAGGTGCATTCGGGCTCGCCGCGCGTTTCGGCTGAACTGCCTGGAACCGGCGACCGGTTCGAGGGTCTGTTGCCGCCTGTTGTCGCGGCACCAACATTCGCCATCCGCAAGCCGGCAGTCGCGGTGTTCACGCTTCAAGACTATGTCGCCGCCGGCATCATGACCGAAGGCCAGGCTGACGTCCTGCAGCTTGCCGTGGAGACACGGAAGAACGTGCTGGTGGCCGGCGGCACATCGACGGGCAAGACCACGCTGGTCAACGCGCTTTTGGCGGAGCTGGCCAAATCCGCCGACCGCGTCGTGCTGATCGAGGATACGCGCGAGTTGCAGTGTGCTGCGCCCAATCTTGTGGCGCTGCGCACCAAGGATGGTGTCGCCTCGCTTTCCGATCTGGTGAAGTCGTCGTTGCGACTTCGGCCCGATCGCATTCCGATCGGCGAGGTACGCGGCGCGGAAGCGCTCGATCTGTTGAAGGCCTGGGGCACCGGCCATCCCGGCGGCATCGGCACCATTCACGCCAATTCTGCCATTGGCGCACTGCGCCGACTGGAGCAGCTCGTGCAGGAGGCCGTCGTTACGGTTCCGCGCGCACTGATTGGCGAAACCATAGATCTCATCGCGGTTCTCGCTGGCCGCGGCTCAGCGCGCCGGCTCGTCGAGATCGCCTTGGTCGACGGGCTCGATCCGGCCACCGGCGACTATCGCACCCTGGAAGCAAATCTCGAGACCACAACGACCTTGAATCACCACTCGCCCTATGGAGCTTCAGAATGACCCAGATCCGCTTCAATTCATCGGCTTTCCGCAAGCCTGTCGTGGAGCTGTCGTATGCGGCGACCGCTGCGATCATGATGATTGCACCCGCCCATGCTGCCGGTTCTTCCATGCCCTGGGAGGAGCCGCTTCAGCAAATCCTCGAATCGATCGAGGGACCAGTCGCCAAGATCGTGGCGGTGATCATCATCATCATCACCGGCCTTTCGCTCGCCTTCGGCGACACCTCAGGCGGATTTCGCCGGCTGATCCAGATCGTCTTCGGGCTGTCGATCGCTTTCGCGGCAAGTTCGTTCTTCCTGTCCTTTTTCTCCTTCGGCGGCGGAGCGCTGATCTGATGGATGAGGAGATCCGTGGGTTTTTCGCGCCGGTTCATCGCGCACTCACCGAACCGATCCTGCTCGGCGGCGCGCCGCGTGCAGTCGCGATTGCCAACGGCACGCTGGCCGGCGCGGTCGGATTGGGACTTCGTTTGTGGATCGCGGGGCTCATCATCTGGGCGGTCGGGCATGTTGTGGCCGTCTGGGCGGCAAAGCGCGATGCGCAATTCATCGATGTGGTTCGCCGGCACCTTCGCTATCCCACGCATTTCGGATGTTGAGGTTTTCGCCATGATGAACCTCGCGGAATACCGAAAGAAGAGTGCCAGCCTCGTCGATTATCTGCCTTGGGCCGCCCTGGTGGCGCCGGGCGTGGTGCTCAACAAGGACGGCAGTTTTCAAAGAACGGCGCGTTTTCGCGGGCCGGATCTGGACTCCGCCACGCCGGCCGAGCTGGTCGGCAAAACCGCGCGGCTCAACGGCGCGCTGCGCCGTCTCGGCTCCGGCTGGGCAATTTTTGTCGAAGCGCAGCGCAATCCCGCCAGCGGCTACCCCGACAGCCGGTTCCCGGATTGTGCATCCGCACTTCTCGACATCGAGCGTCGCGAACAGTTCGAAGACTCCGGTGTGCTGTTTGAAAGCAGCTACTTTCTCACCTTCGTGTGGCTGCCTCCGGCCGAGGAGGCGTCGCGAATGGAGAGCTGGCTCTACGAAGGCCGGGAAAAGACCGGTGTCGTCCGTGGGAGCTCCTGAAGAGTTTTGTCGATCGCACCGACCGCGTGCTCAACCTCATCGAAGGCTTCGTTCCGGAATCTGACTGGCTCGACGATGGGGAGACGCTGAGTTACCTGCACTCAACCATTTCGACCAAGCGGCATGGCGTTCGCGTACCAGAAACGCCGATGCATCTCGATGGCCTGCTTGTCGATCAGCCGCTGGCCGGCGGGTTAGAGCCGAGGCTTGGCGAGGCGCATCTGCGCACACTCACCATCACCGGGTTTCCGACGATGACCTTCCCGGGGATTCTCGACGACCTTAATCGCCTTGCCTTCCCCTACCGCTGGTCGACGCGGGCGATCATGCTCGACAAGACCGACGCGACCAAGCTGGTGACGAAGATACGCCGTCAGTGGTTCGCGAAACGGAAATCTGTCGCCGCGATCCTCAAGGAGGTGATGACCAACGAGGCGTCCGTTCTCGTCGACACGGATGCCGCCAACAAGGCGGCCGATGCGGACGCAGCGCTCCAGGATCTGGGCTCTGACCAGATCGGCGAAGCCTATGTCACCGCCACCGTGACTGTCTGGGATGCCGATCCCTCGATTTCCGACGAAAAGCTGCGTCGGGTCGAAAAGATCATTCAGGGCAGGGACTTCACCTGCATCGCCGAAAGCGTCAACGCTGTCGAGGCTTGGCTGGGCAGTATCCCTGGCCATGTCTATGCCAATATTCGCCAGCCGCCGCTTTCCACGCTCAACCTCGCGCACATGATTCCGCTCTCCGCGGTCTGGGCAGGGCCGATCGAGGATGAGCACTTTGGCGCTCCGCCGCTGTTCTTCGCCAGAACGGAAGACGCCACGCCGTTCCGGTTCAGCCTGCATGTTGGAGATGTCGGCCACACTCTCGTCATCGGCCCGACCGGCGCCGGCAAGTCGGTCCTGTTGGCGATGATCGCGCTTCAGTTCCGGCGGTACCAAAACAGCCAGGTCTTTGGCTTCGATTTCGGCGGCTCAATCTGCGCGGCCATGCTCGCCATGAATGGCGATTGGCACAGTCTCGGAAGCAATGCCCCAGGCGGGCAGGGGTCTGACGATCCGTTGTCCTTGCTCACCTTGGCCGATCTGTCGGACGACGTTCACACCGTGTCGCTGCAGCCGCTTGCCCGCATCCATCATACGCCAGAGCGGGCCTGGGCGGCCGACTGGCTTTTCGACATTCTACTGCGCGAAGGCGTGGCCATCACGCCGCAGGTCAAGGAACATCTGTGGTCGGCGCTGACGTCGCTCGCTTCTGCGCCAGTCCAGGAGAGGACGCTGACTGGCCTGTCCGTGCTGCTGCAGTCCTCGCTACTGAAACAGGCGCTTGGTCCCTATTGTATCGGCGGTGCTTATGGCCATCTGCTTGATGCCGAGCATGAGCGTCTCGGCGAAGCCTCCGTCCAGGCGTTCGAAACCGAGGGCCTGATCGGCACAGGTGCTGCTCCCGCGGTGCTTGCCTATCTGTTCCACCGCATCGAGCAGAGGATGGACGGCCGGCCAACACTGCTGCTCATCGACGAGGGCTGGCTGGCGCTCGACGATGGCGGTTTCGCCGACCAGCTGCGCGAATGGCTGAAGACGCTGAGAAAGAAGAACGCCAGCGTGGTCTTCGCCACGCAGTCGCTTTCCGACATCGACGGATCGCCAATCGCGCCGGCAATAGTTGAAAGCTGCCCGACGCGGTTGTTCTTGCCAAACGAGCGCGCCATCGAGCCGCAGATCACCGAGATCTACCGACGCTTTGGTCTCAACGATCGCCAGATCGAGATCATCGCCCGGGCAATACCGAAGCGCGACTATTACTGTCAAAGCCGCCGCGGCAACCGTCTGTTCGAACTGGGGCTCGGCCCGATCGCGCTGGCGCTCTGCGCCACGTCGTCCAAATCGGACCAGGCCGCGATCGAACGGATTATCGCCGAGGCCGGCCGAGACCATTTTCTCGAGGCTTGGCTAGCGGAGCGCGGTCTCTCCTGGGCGGCCGACCTCATCCCAAATCTCACCAATGTGATCGACCAGTCCACAGAGGAGATTTCGTCATGAATTCCGTTCTTGCAGGCAGCCTTATCCGTCGCATGGCGGCAGCCGGCGCCATCGCGGTCGCCACGGCGCTTTCATCGGCACCAGCATCGGCGCTGATCGTGTTCGATCCCAGGAATTACGCCGAAAACCTGCTTTCGGCGTCGCGTGCCCTGGAGCAGATCCACAACCAGATGACCTCGCTGCAAAATGAAGCGCAGATGCTGATTAACCAGGCGAAGAATCTCACTTCGCTGCCGACCTCGCTGCTTGGCCAGATTGAGGGCAATTTTTCCGAGATGAAGACCCTGCTCGGCGAGGCCGAGAAGCTGGCCTATAGCGTCCAGGACATCGAGAGCCAGTTTACCTCCACTTACAAGAATTTCGGTTCGGATCTCTCCAGCCAGCAGCTTGTTAAGGGTGCGCATCAACGCTGGCAGACCTCGGTGTCTGCCTTCGAGCATTCGCTGAAAACCGGCGCCGTCGCAGTCGACAACATCGCAGGGACACAAGAGCAGACGAGCGCGCTGGTCAGCGCCAGCCAGTCGGCTGTCGGCGTGCTGCAGGCGACGCAGGCCGGCAACCAGCTTCTTGCCGTGCAGGCCAAGCAAGTTGCCGATCTTACCGCGATGCTGGCGGCACAAGGAAGAGCCGAGGCCCTTGAGCAGGCAAGGAGGGCGGCAGCGCAGGAGCAGGCGCGGGAACAGTTCAGCCGTTTCATGACGGGCAGCAGCTACAGCCCGTCATCCGTAAAAATGTTCCACGACTGAGGCGAAGACGCATGGATCTCAAGATCGCCGCTCGGATGACAGCCGTTCTCGCCCTTGGCGCCGCCATGACCGCCGCCTTCATGGCGCTGCGCGGCGACGGCTCACAGGACGCGTCCTCCCCGCGCTCCGCACATCCGGGCGGCGAGCCGGCAAGCGTCGAACTTGCCCGATGCCGGGACATTGGCATGGCGGCGATTGATGACGACGCCTGCAGGAAAGCCTGGGCGGAAAACCGCCGACGCTTCCTGCGGCCATCTCGTCCCGTAGCGCCAAATGCGGCTCCGTCGATCGAAAAAGACCCGAGCCGAATGTTGCCGCTCCAACCGCCAACACCACCTCTCGCGGAAGACCGGCATCATCCGGAAACGGTGGCGCCATGAACGACACCGGCGTGATCGATCGCTTCCTCGAAACTTTCACTCGCTACATCGATTCCGGGTTTGGGCTGCTCGGCGGCGAGGTGGCATTCCTGACCTCCACGCTGATCGTCATCGACATCACGATTGCCGGCCTGTTCTGGGCCTGGGGCGCTGACGAGGACGTGCTGCACCGGCTGGTGAAGAAGACGCTCTATATCGGCTTCTTCGCCTTCATCATCGGCAACTTCAACCGTCTGGCCGGCATCGTCTTCGAGAGTTTTTCCGGGCTCGGCCTGAAGGCTGGAGGCTCGGCACTTTCAGGCTCGGCATTGCTGCAGCCGGGCCGCGTCGCGCAAGTCGGCATCGACGCCGGCAATCCGATCCTCGAGGCCGCCAGCCAGCTGATGGGCTACGTCTCTTTCTTCGAGAATTTCGTCCAGATCGTAGTGCTTATGATCGCCTGGGCCATCGTACTGATTGCGTTCTTTCTTCTGGCCGTCCAGATTTTCGTCACGCTGGTCGAATTCAAGCTGACAACGCTTGCCGGCTTCGTCCTGATCCCCTTCGCGCTGTTCAACCGGACCGCCTTCCTCGCTGAAAAGGTGCTCGGCAACATCGTCGCCTCCGGCGTGAAGATCCTAGTGCTTGCCGTCATCGTCGGCATCGGCTCGGGCCTGTTCGGCGAGTTCACCCACGGCTTTGGCGCCGAACAACCCACGATCACAGATGCGCTGTCGCTTGTCCTGGGTGCTCTGTCGCTGATGGGGCTGTCGATCTTCGGTCCCGGCATTGCGACGGGGCTGGTCTCTGGTGCCCCGCAACTGGGCGCAGGTGCCGCTGTTGGCACGAGCCTCGCGGCTGGCGGCCTTGGCCTTGCCAGCGCTATGGGTGCCCGCGCCGCAATAGGCGGTGCTGCAGGCGCACTCAATGCCGGTGGACGCATATCGGCAGCAGCCGCACGCGGCGGCGCACACCTGGCCGGCAGCACTTCGGCCGCCTGGGAACTTGGCGCAGCCACATCCGGAAGAAGTGGTGCTGGCTCAATCGCCGCCGGCATGGCGGGTGTCGCCAAGGCTGGTGCCAGCGCTGCCGTTCAACCCGTCAAGCAGTCAATGTCGCGCGCCGCGTCAGCCCTGTCCGACAGCTACGAGGCCGGCCGTTTGGCAGCTTGGGCTGCGACGAATGGAGAACAGTCAGTGGGAAGAGCTTCCTCGGGTGACACCGCCGACTCCAGTGCAGACTCGCCGCCAACCTGGGCAAAACGCATGAAGCGCGGCCAGGCCATGAGCCACAGCGCCAGCATCGCCGCGCATTCAGTCCACTCCAGCGATCATGGCGGCGGTTCGATGAATGTTTCCCTCGATCAGGACGACCGCCGATGACCCCCTTTAAACGCCCTTTTGTTCGTTACGGAAAAACGCCTCATCCCGAGACGCCATATCAGCGTGCCGCCCAGATTTGGGACGAGCGCATCGGCTCGGCTCGCGTCCAGGCGAAAAACTGGCGGCTGATGGCCTTCGGCTCGCTCGTCCTGGCCGGCGGTTTTGCATCCGCATTGGTCTGGCAGTCGACGCGCGGGTCGGTGGTTCCCTGGGTGGTTCAGGTCGACAAGTTTGGCGAGGCGCAGGTTGTCGCCCCGGCCGTTGCCGACTATCGGCCGACCGATCCTCAGATCGCCTGGCATCTGGCCCGCCTCATCGAACAGGTCAGAAGCATTCCGGCCGACCCGGTCATCGTCCGCCAAAACTGGCTTCGCGCCTACGATTACACCACAGACCGCGGCGCCATTTCCCTCAATGATTACGCTCGCTTGAACGACCCTTTTGCCAAAGTGGGCAAACTCCAGGTCGCCATCGAGGTTTCCAGCGTCATCCGCGCTTCGCCAGACTCCTTCCGCGTCGCCTGGCTCGAGCGCCGCTACGAGAATGGCAACCTGGCCGGCACCGAGCGCTGGACCGCAATCCTCACAATCGTGATTCAGCAACCCCGCAACGCCGACCGGCTCAAAGCCAATCCGCTCGGCGTCTATGTCAACGCCATCAATTGGTCGAAGGAGCTTTCATGATGCGTGCGGCACGAACAAGAAGATCGGCGAGACCGGCCACGCGCAATGCGCCCAAGGCACATATGCTTGGCTTGGCATTGCTGTCAGCGATGACGCTCGTCGGCTGTGCTTCCAAAAAATATATTCCGCCGGAAATCGCCTACGACGATGCGGTGGCTGCCGTGCGCAAGGTCGACCCGCCTGGCCCGGTGAAGGTGGTGGAAGTGCCAAAACCGCTTCCGCTACCAGGTCAGTTGAAACCGGTCGAGGCCACGAACGTGAAGCTGGAGCCCACCGATCCGAAGCAGCGGATCAGCCAGGCCAATGAGGCAGCAAGAATGCAGCCGGTTCGCGACGGCTTCGTCAACGCCATCCAGCTCTATCCGTGGAGCGAGGGCGCGCTCTACCAGATCTATGCCGCGCCCGGCCAGGTCACCGACATCGCCTTGCAGCCCGGCGAGCAGCTCGTCGGCTCCGGGCCTGTTGCCGCCGGCGACACGGTGCGCTGGATCATCGGCGACACACAAAGCGGGGCAGGGGAGCGCCAGCAGGTCCATATTCTTGTGAAGCCGACACGGCCGGATCTGCAGACCAATCTCATCATCAACAGCGACCGCCGCACCTATCATCTCGAGCTGCGCTCGACCGAAAAGACCTACATGGCTTCGGTCTCCTGGCAGTACCCACAGGACCAGCTGATTGCGCTGCGGCGCCAGAATGCGCAGGCTTCCGCCGCACAGCCGGTCGCGTCCGGCGTCGACATCCAGAAACTGAATTTTCGCTATCGTATCGAGGGCGACACGGCGCCCTGGCGGCCGCTTCGCGCCTTCGATGACGGTGCAAAAGTCTACATCGAGTTCCCGTCAGGCATAGGGCAGGGCGAAATGCCGCCGCTCTTTGTTATCGGCCCATCGGGTGGCTCGGAACTGGTCAACTACCGGGCTCGCCAGAATTACTACGTCGTCGATCGGCTGTTTGCCGCCGCTGAATTGAGGCTCGGCGACAAGACGAGCGAGAAGCGCGTCCGTATCGTGCGTGCAGACGGGAAACGAACCTCGCCCGGCACGAGGCTGTTCCGATGAGCGACCCTGCAAATGTGCCCAACCAGGACATTCGAGAGGAACTGCGCCTGCGGCCCGAGCCGGCCAGGGTCACGCGATTGTCGCGCAAGATGCTGTTAGGCGTTGGTGGAATTGCCAGCGCTGCGATCCTCGGCACGTTGATTTGGGCGCTCGACACCAGACGGCGCGGAATCGAGAAACCACCCGAGCTCTTCACCACCGAAAACCGCTCAACGGCCGACGGGCTACAGAAGCTGCCGAAGGACTATGCCGGTGTTCCGCAACTCGGCCCCGCGCTGCCTGGCGATCTGGGCCGGCCGATCTTGCGTGCCCAGCAGCGCGGCCAGCCGGTTGGGGCGTCCAACGTCAGTGGACCGCGCGCCGATCCGGAAGAGCAGCGCCGACTGGCCGAGATCGAGGCCGCACGCGTGGCGAAGCTCTTCACCGATACGAGCACGAGAGCTGGTCCCGCACGACAGGGTGCTGGCAGCAAAGTCATAGAACCGGACACCCAATCTGGTCTGACTCTGCCTCCCGGGCCGCCACCGATCGATCCTGGTGCCGCGCAAAACATGCAGGATCGCAAGCTGGCCTTCGTCAATGCCGAGCCAGACGGTCGGACCGTCAGTCCCAATCGGCTCGCCGAGAAGGCCTCGCCCTATGTGGTGCAAGCCGGCACCGTCATTCCAGCTGCCCTTATCACCGGCATCCGCTCCGACCTGCCCGGCGAGATCACCGCTCAGGTGACGGAAAATGTCTACGACAGCCCGACAGGATCCAATCTTCTGATCCCCCAGGGTGCGAGGCTGATCGGCCAGTACGACAGCCACGTCGCCTTCGGCCAGTCGCGCGTGCTGCTGGTCTGGAACCGGCTGATCATGCCTGACGGCACCTCGATCGTGCTGGAGCGCCAGCAGGGCGCAGACGCTGAAGGATTTTCCGGGCTGGAGGACGAGGTCGACCACCATTGGAGCCAGATGTTCCGTGCCGCAGCGCTCTCCACGTTGCTCGGCATTGGGACATCGCTGGGGTCCAGCGACGACGAAAGCGAAATCGCCAAGGCCATCCGCGAAAGCGCGCAGGATTCGGCCTCCGATATTGGCCAGCAGCTCGTTCGCAATCAGCTCAATGTCCAGCCGACGCTCACCGTACGGCCCGGTTTTCCGGTTCGCGTGATTGTCAATCGCGACCTTGTTCTTATACCTCACCGCACGCCGAAGGATCCATCATGACCAAGCTGAAACTCTCCGCCATTCCCGATGACCGTGCGGTCAAAATCACGGCCGAACTGCCTGCCGCCGTTCATCGCGACCTTGTCGCTTATGCCGATGTGCTTGGCCGTGAAAGCGGCCAGACAATCGCAGATCCGGCAAAGCTGATCGCACCGATGCTGGCACGGTTCATGGCAACGGACAGGGCATTCGGCCGAATGCGTTCCAAGACGAAGTCAGGGTGATCAACGGCAGCGATCGGCCTGTTGCCTGCTCGGCCTGACGGTTGTCCGCACTGAGAGCCACCCCGCATCTGCTCAAGATCAGCATTGCGGTCCGCCAGCGATCAAGGTCGCACCCTATGAAACCGGCCAGACGAACACGAAGGACAGCAGGGCTGACGGACCTGTAGGTGGCCTCATCTCAGACCAAACAAACGAACCGTCGACCTCACCATCGCCTCGAGCCTGGGACGAGTGGGGTCTTTTGAGCCTCCGCTCTGACGGGATGAATACCAAAGCCATTTTATTATGCTTCGCCAAGCAGCGCCTGGCCTAGGTCCTGCAGGGGCATCGCTTCGACGCCATGCCGGAGCGGAAAACGCTCCGATCCCGGGAAGACGACGATGCGCCGTGCCGGAGCAAGATCCTCGCAGGCTTGATGAAAACCCTTTTCCACCTTCGGCGTCAGGCTGCGCTTGACATGGCCCAGAGGCGTTGGCCCGGCAACGTGAGTAGCAGGTCGATCTCCGCGCCTGCGGTTGTTCGATAGAAATTGCTCAGCGTGCCGGCGGGGGCGGCGGCGGTCAGGGTTTCGATCACAAAGCCTTCCCAGGAGGCGCCGGCCACTGGGTGCCCAAGCACGTCTTCCTGCGTGGCGAGACCAAGCAGTGCATGGGTGATTCCGCTGTCGCGGACATAGACGCGCGGGGATTTCACCAAGCGCTTGCCGACATTGACATGCCAAGGTTCCAGCCGGCGAACCAGCAGGAGATCAACGAGTAGGGCGAGATAGGACGCGGCTGTCTTGGCGTCGACGCCGAGTGCGCGGGCGAACTCGGCAGCGTTGAGCAGGCCGGCTTGGTGGTGCGCCAGCATAGTCCAGAAGCGGCGCAGCGTCTCGGCCGGAATGCGCGGACCGAGGAGGGGGATGTCGCGTTCCAGATAAGTGCGGATGAAATCCAGCCGCCATCGCTGGAAAGCTGTCGGGGAAGCCGCCGCGTACCCATAGCGGCCCAAGGTGGGCGACGCCGACATCGAGGCCATCGATCGGATGCATTTCGAGATAGGCAATGCGGCCGGCAAGGGTCTCGCCTGACTGCCTCATAAGATCGATCGACGCCGAACCTAAGAGCAGGAACCGGCCGGCTTTGCGACCGCCATGCCGACCGCGGTCGATCAGCCCGCGTAGGCTCTGGAACAGGTTCGGTAGCCGGTGGACCTCGTCCAGGATAACCAGCTTGTCCGGATGCTCGGCCAGGTAAAGCTCCGGCTCGGCAAGCCGGGCGCGGTCAGCGTCCGATTCGAGGTCGAGATAGATCGAAGGACGCCGTTCGGCTATCTCCAGCGCCAGGGTTGTCTTGCCGACCTGACGCGGCCCGAGCAGCGCCACAGCCGGCATGCTATCCAGCATCTCGGTGAGTTCTGTGCTGATGCGGGGTTCAATCATCCTTGCAAGTATGATTCCAGTTTTGCAAGGAAGAACCGCGGCCCGGCGGCGCGAGACGGGCGGAAGAGGAAGTGGCGTTAAAGCGCGGACGCCTTGGTTAGATTTGGCCCCGAACCGCTCAAACCGATGCTGACACGGTTCATGACAACAGACAGAGCGTTGCTAGGCCCCAACGCGCTCTGAAACCGGGTGACTGTTCGGGTCATGCCGGTCGGATGACTGTCAGGACGAATACCGATCGCGCAGGAATGAGATGAAGGTCGGCAGGGCAGGATTGGCGTTGTCGGGACGCCAACGGGCTAAACTGGAGATCTGGATTGGTTTGCCCCCGATCCGCAGCTTACGACAGACCGCATCCTGAGGAACTCTGTCGGCATCTTGATCGTGGATCAGAGCGACTCCAAGCCCGTTTCCGACAAGGCGCAAAAGGATGCCCGCACTGACGTGATGTTCGACGATTGGAGGAAGCTGCACGCCGCGTCCAACAACGTCGGCGAGCAGAAATGCTTCGCCCTGGCGCACCAGCAATGTCTCCTGGTGCAACTCGTGCCACTCGATCACGGAACGGGTTGCCAGAGGATGATTTGAGGCAAGAACGATAGCCAAAGTGTCTTTCCATAGCGTCAGTTCGAATGCGCCGCCGGCAAATCGGGACGAGGAGGTCACGACGACGTCGACCTGCGTGGCACCCAGTGTAGCCTCAGGCGAAGGGTAAGGACTCTCTGTCAAGCTGACGGTCACATTGGGATGAGATTGCCCGAACTCGATGATTGCATCCAACGCTCGCCCGGCAAGGATGATCCCGTTGGAGCCGATGGAAAGCTTTTGGTGTTCATCTTTGATGCCGGTCCTGGCCAGGGTGAGAGTATTGTCAAGCTCGAGCAGAACGGAGCGCAGACGCTCCAGGAAGCGCTCGCCTGCCGGGGTTGGGCCGACGCCGCGAGCATGGCGATGAAATATCCTCGTTCCCATCGCATATTCGAGATCGCGTATGCGCCGGCTGAGCGCGGAGTGATCGATCCCTGCGCGTTGCGAGGCGCGAAGAAAGCTGCCCTCCTCCGCGACCACAAGCGCATAATTGAGGGTCGCGAGTTGGATGGAGCTCCGCATCTCTGCTCAAAGTCAAGTTGGCGACAAAACGCGTTTGAGCGCTTTTGGCCGCTGCGGGCTATCGCCAAATCTCAGTATTGACACAGGTGAGCAGTCCAACCCTCCTTACAAGAACAATAATGAAGACACCGTGCATGGCGCACTCGTTTCGGAACGGTTGTCCGCATGGCCAACCGCGCTCGGCGAGTGCTGCTGTGTCTAGTCGAGTATTGGGCGCCCTAATTGGTGGGGCGATCTTGTCTGTATCTTTGCATGATGCGCCTGCCAATGGCACTACCAAGATTTGGCGAGTGACAGCATGGATCAGTCATACACATCATCTGTCAATTCCAGGTGAGGAGATGACGTGGTGACAAAGACGGGGATGCTGAGATCCGGCCACCGGACAAACTCGAGCAACATCAACAACGAGACGATCAGGCTGCCACTTGCGGTAGGAGTCGGACGAGCGCACGCCCATCATGGGGAATTCCTCCAAGGCGTCTTTGAAGGGGAAAACGGAAGGCTTTGTCGCGGACTCGTAACCCTGCCGCTCACGTCGCAAGAGTCGCTAGTGACTTTCTGGCCGCATGAACAAAATGGGATTCGACCGCGGCCTGCAAACCGGACCAAAGCGGCTCGCGCGGCAGCCCTTACGCTCGAGCATATCGGAATGGCCGATGGAGGTGGGGAGCTTACGATCGAAAGCCCTATTCTGATAGGGCATGGCTACGGCTCCTCGACCGCAGACGTCATTGCGGCGATTCGTGCGGTGGCAGCTGCAGCGGGCCTCACGCTGCGCCAATCAACGGTTGCCCGACTGGCGGTGGCCGCAGAAGGCGCAAGCGACGCCATTGCGTACGGCGACCAGCCTATCCTCTTCGCCCACCGGGAAGGCCGTACAATCGAACACTTCGGTGGCGAGTTCCCGCCCCTTCTCTTGATAGGTTTCAGGGACAGCAGTGCCCGGCCGATCAATACGCTAAGTATGCCACGGGCACGCTACAATGGTGAGGAAATCGGGCTGTTCCGTGTTCTGCGGGGACTGGCGAACCGCTCCATCCGGCAACAAGATCCCCGCTTGCTTGGACGTGTCGCAACCATCAGCGCCAGTATCAGTCAGAGGCACCTGCCGAAGGCATCCTTCAATACCGTTTTGGATATAGCGCGGGCGCATGACGCGTGCGGTGTGCAGGTGGCCCACAGTGGCACATTGATCGGCATCCTTCTGGATGCCACTGCACCCAGGGCGGCCATGCGCGCTGCTGAACTCGCAAGGCAGGTGAGTGGCGCAGGCCTCCAAGGTGTCCATACGTTTGCCCTCAATGCCGAAACGGGGCTAATCCAGTGAGCGCGGCGCAAGACTATTTACGCGCCTATGAGACGCCGCGATTTGCCCAACTCGCACCTAATCTCAACGCCGCCTGCTTTTCCCTCATGAAGCTGATGCCCGCCCGGTTCATGGTCGATCAGGCAGAAGCGTCAGGGCGCCTCAGGCAGGAAGGTCACATCATCGAAACGACGTCGGGCACATTCGGCCTCGCCATCGCCATGCTAGCTGCGGTGCGTGGCTATGCGCTTACACTTGTCACGGCCTCCAGCCTCATCGACCTGAAACTCAGGCGGCGACTGGAACAACTTGGTGCCAAAGTCATGGCCATCGACGATCCTCGAGGAGACGGCAATCAGAGCGGTCGGCTCCAGTATCTTCAACAGACCCTGCGGGACAGCCCGGGCACGTATTGGCCTCGACAATACGACAGTCCGGAAAACCGCCTTGCCTATGCGCGCCTGGCCGACCTCGTTGTTCGATCATTCGGCCGTATCGATTGCCTCGTCGGCTGCGTGGGCACTGGGGGATCGCTTTGTGGAACCGGAGGCTTCCTTCGTGAGCTTTTTCCTGATCTCAGGATGATTGCTGTCGATACCCACCGAAGCATGCTCTTTGGCCAGCCTGTCGGACGTCGCATGCTGCGCGGGCTCGGTAACAGTGTTTTGCCGGAAAATGTTCGTCATGGGATGATCGACGATATCCATTGGGTGGGTGCATTGCCGGCTTACGCCATGGCGCATGGGCTCTTTCGCGATCACGGGCTCTTCATGGGGCCGACCAGCGGCGGCGCAGCCTTGGTCGCCGCCTGGTTCGCCAGGCAGAATCCGGAAGCCTCCACCGTCGTGATAATGCCAGATGAAGGGCATCGTCATTCCGATACAGTCTACAACCCCGACTGGCTCGCCGGTTTGAAGGATTGGCCAATCTCACTTCCTCTTGAACCAACTGTTCTCACGCAAATTCGTCCGGCTGAAGAGACGGCATGGACGAGATTCCCTTGGAACCGCAGAGCTTTAAACGTCGTCCTCGCAGGGCTGGACGGCCTGTCCCCTACGCAGTGACAGGTCCGAATTCAGAGTTAGGCGCGACAAACCAGCATCGGCTAGGAGTCAGACAGGGTGCATGACCCGGTGAAGAAAATCCTTAGTGCGTTCGTGTTTCGGATGTCGAAGGAGCTCCTTGGCCGGGCCTTGCTCAACGATCCTGCCGCCGTCGAGAAAGAGGACGCTGTCGGAAACCTCGCGCGCGAACTGAATTTCGTGCGTAACGACGAGCATGGTCATGTTCTCGTTTGCGAGCGCGCGCATGACCTGCAGGACCTCACCGACCGTTTCGGGGTCAAGTGCGGAGGTAGGCTCGTCGAAAAGAATGGCCTGTGGGCGCATCGCCATGGCGCGGGCGATGGCCACGCGCTGCTGCTGGCCGCCCGACAATGACGCGGGATAGGCATTCGTCTTGTCGGCCAAGCCGACGCGATTGAGCAATGCCACGGCCCGCTCGCGCACCTGGTTCCTATTTTCCTTCAGCACGTAGAGCGGGCCTTCCATGACGTTTTCCAGGGCTGTGCGGTGCGGAAACAGGTTGAAGCGTTGGAAAACCATGGAAACACGGGTGCAGATGGCGTGAACCTGAGGTGAGGCGGCATCCACCACGGTGCCGTCGATGCTGATGCGACCGCGCTGATAGGTCTCAAGCCCGTTCACACATCGTAGAAGCGTCGATTTGCCGGAACCCGAGGGCCCGATCAAACATACGACCTGTCCCTTGACGATCTCGGCGTTGATCCCCTTGAGGACTTCATGGGCGCCGAAGGACTTGTGCACATCGTCGAAGGTGATCATCCCGCCGCCCCAAGATAGCTCTCGACTCTGCGCATAAACAGGTTCAGCGGAACGGTCAGGCACAGGTAAAGCAGTGCCACCAAGGTAAAAACTGTCATGTTGTCGAATGTGGACGACGCAAGCATCTTACCCTGCATGGTCAACTCCTGAACCGAAATCACCGACACAAGCGAGGAGTCCTTCAGCAGCATGATCATGTTGTTGGCGTAAGGCGGCAGGATAATCTTGACTGCCTGCGGCAGCACGACGCGGCGCATCATCAACGGACGCTTCATCCCGATCGATTTTGCCGCTTCGACCTGACCCTTATCGACCGCCTCGATGCCCGCCCGGAAGGTTTCCCCGAGATAGCAGGAGTGAGCCAGGCCCAGCCCGATCGTGCCAGCCTGGAGCGCAGTCAGGTTGATGCCGATCTCGGGCGCGACAAAGTAGATATAAAAGAGAACCACCAGCAGTGGTATGCCGCGCACGAAGTCGACAAGGAGCCGCGTCGGCACGGCGAGACAGCGTATCCCCGATGTCCTCAACAGCGCCCAGACAAGGCCGAGCGCCGTCGCCAGACACAGCGCAAGAAGGGTTATCACGATGGTCAGCCAAACGCCTTGAAGAAGAAGCGGTAGATATTCCGTTGCGTGCGCGATGAACTTGGTCATGGCCGGCTTCCTTTTGGCACGTACCCCGGCCGTCACAGCCGGTCATTCCGATGCAATCCTATGGCCCTGCCAGCCGGCGCTTGTTTCGAGGTCATTGCGGGATGGCTTCAGAGGCCATATTTGGCGAATATTCGGCTTAATTCGCCGCTTTCCTTCAGCTTGGCGATGGAGGCATTCACCTTTTCGAGAAGCAGTGGATTTTCCTTGGCAACCGCCAACGCGACTTCGCCTTTTTTCATCGGCCGATAGCCGTCGACGAGGCGAACACCCAGTTCGGGGTTCTTTGAAAGCTGATATGCGACGATCGGGGCGTCACCAAAGCCGGCCTTGATGCGGCCCAAGACCACATCACGCATCATGTCAGCGATTGAGTCGTAGAGCTTGACTTGACCGAAGACGCCAATCGCTTCCAGGGCGTCAGCGTAGGTCGAGCCGATCTGCGCCCCGACGGTCTCACCTCTCAGCTCTTCGATCGTGTAGTTCTTGCTGTCGCCGGCAGCAACAAACATCGCCTCGCCATAGGCGTAAACCGGCGTGCTGAAATCGATCACCTGCTTGCGCTTGTCCGTTATGAACATGCTTGCGGAAATCAGATTGATCTTGTCGGTCGTCAATGCCGGGATCAGGGCTGGAAAAGCATTTACCTGGAAGTCAGCGGTCGTACCAAGGTTCGCGGCAATCGCACTTGCCAGATCGACCATCGCGCCAGTCGGCCTTCGCGTTGCGGTGTCGACAAACGTGAACGGCACTCCGGTTGGCGTGACGCCGACTCTGAGCGTTTCCTCAGCCATCGTCTGAGTTGCCATTGCGACACTGAGGGCTGCGAGCCAGCCGATGAGCGTTTTGCGAAGCATGAAAATTCGCCTTTCATCGTGTTTGAATCGAGGTTCCGCTCGCTAAGCGAGTTGAATTTGCCTCTCGTGGATAGCTTTTGGAAGTCGCAATACCGTCCAGTGATGGACGAGATCAGTCGATCAGAAGTCGCATCTGTTCATGATCGTCTCTATCTTCTCTTCAGGACATCTTCGCCGCGCGTTGTTCATGAGAGGGCGTGAAATGGTCACAGTCCCCGGCCAGATGTTGCCACGCGTCGGCAACTGACCGAAACGATTGTGGTGCGTGGTCCGGGCCGGTCGAACGATCCAAATCCTTGAGGCCGCTCGCTGTCACGATGGCAACGACGCTGTCCGAGCGCGCGATCGTGCCCTCCCGTCTCAAGGATTCAATGGCCGCAAATGGCGTCACCGAGGCAAGCTCGGCAAACACTCCCTCGGTGGCCGCAAGCTGCTGCTGCATGTCTATCAGGCCGAAGTTGCCGACCGGCATTGCCATGCCGCCAGATTCACGCAGCGCATTGAGCGCCTGAAACGTGCTTCGTGTGGTGCCGATCGAGATGGCAAGCGTGTCGAAACCCGCGGGAACCTCGGCGACCAGATCGGCCTTGCCGGCAAGCGCTTTGGCCAAGGATCCGTGCACTTCCGCCGCCACGAGTCTCGGCAACCGATCGATCCTGCCTTGGCTAAGAAGATCCTTGAATCCCGCCCAGAGCCCGGCAAGCGCGTCGCCATAGCAAACAGGCAAGGCGCACCAGTCCGGCACGGCTCCGTGCATCTGTTCGACGATCTCGTAAGCCAAGGTCTTGTAGCCCTCGATCCCAACAGGATGACTGCCGACGACGGGGCTGTGAAACGGCGACGTCGCAAACCATCCGAGGCGCTCGGTACCAGCGGCCAGCAATGGCCAGCGATGGGACTTGTCGGCCAGGGATACGACGCTGGCGCCGTATTTGCGGATCTGCGCCAACATTGCGCCAGCAGTGCCTGAGAATGTGACAACGACGCATTTCAAGCCTGCCCGAGCAGCATAGGCGGCAAGTGAGGCCCCGGCGTTGCCCGACGAAGCCGTCGCCACGACGCGTGCGCCACTCAAACGTGCTATCGACACCGCCACGGTCGAGAAGCGGTCCTTGTGGGACCAGGTGGGGTTTGCGCCCTCGTCCTTGATAAGCAACTTGGGGACATCGAGCTGCTTCCCCAGCCTCTCGGCGCTCAGCAACGGCGTCAGACCCTCGCCCAGAGAGATTGCATCGCTGAGCGCACAAGGGAGCATGTCGGCGTAGCGCCAGAGCGAGGGCAGCGCGGCACCCGCTGCGGAAGCGGCCGATGTAGCTCCTGATGGATCGTAGACGACCCTAAGATTGGCTGGCGCTTCCGCACAGCATATCGGGCAGCCGCGAGAGTCGATTTTGGTATCGATCCGGAACAAGACGCCGCATCGAATACAGGAAAGACCTGCCGCGCGGTTCATGACGGCACCCGCGTGATTGCATCGTGCGTTTGCGTCAGCCGCTCCACTCCGCCCTGGCGAACAACAACCATGTCCTCCACCTGGAGGCCCCAGCGGCCGATTTCGTAGTAGGGCGTCTCCACGCACAGCACCATGCCTTCTTCAAGGACGTCTGTACTGCGCGCCGAGAGCGTCGGCGCATCATAACCATCAAGGCCGATGCCATGGCCGACGTGATCGCGCTCGTAGTGGGCAATTCCTTCGCGCTGAACCACACGCATCACCGCCTCGAAGAGCTGTGCTGCTGCCATGCCGGGCCGGATAATGTCGCAGGCGTGCTGAACGCCGCGCAGCAGAGCCTGCTGAAGCCGATGCGCCTGCGGCGGCGGCTCGCCCAGCGTGGCGATGCGGGCAATGTCGGCGCGGTAGTGCCGAAACCGGCCACCGACGTCGAAGCGGATGATTTCTCCAGCGCGCAACTTGCGGTCCGACGGCTGGACGTTCATGAGCGCGCTGCGCTCGCCAAAGCCGATGCATCCCAGTACGGGCAGGGCGCCTTCCTCAACCGTCTTGACATGAAAAGCACGCGCCAGGTCTGCTTCGGTGGCGCCTTCCCGAGCAACTGCGAGTGCTGCTTGAATGGAGCGTTCGGCAATCTGGGCAACTTGGCCGAGCCGTTCGATTTCATCTGCCGTCTTTACGGCACGAACCTCGCGAAGCAATGCGGTGGCTGGTAGGAACGACGCATTGGGAAAATGGGCTCTGAGGGTTTCCTGGTATCCTGGCGCGAGCCCCGCCTCGTCTATGCCGATCCGCCCACGGCCGAGCTTGGCTTCTTCCAATGCGGCGACCAAAGCCGCAATGGCATCGCCATGCCTCGGCAGGTCTCGAAGCTGGAGGTGTCGTTCATTGGCGAGGTCCACGGTGGTCGAGGAACCGACATTGGCGTAAAAGTCGCCATAGCGCCGAACCTTGCTTACCCACAGTTCCTGATCGGCAACGAGGTCGAGGGTGCTGGAGCTTGCGATGATTTCAGGCGTGCCCTTGTCAGGAGCCGGCCACACCACATAAGCCTGCGGGCCGCGACGGATCCATTGCGGCAGAGCCCAGAAGCCGCTCATATAGGTCACGTTTTCCGGGGCAGTCGCTATAATTGCGTCAAGCCCGACTGCCGACATGCATTGTTTCAGGCGCGCTTCGTTAAGCAGCATGATGGGAATCCCGAGCCTGTTTTGCTTCCAGAAAGCCGAGGCCGGTGGAAATGCGCGCCGCAGCCGCCATTACTGCCTCTCCAATCTCAGCGATCTCCACATGCGGTCCCACTGACCGGGGGTAGGCCGCACTTATAGCCGCGATGATTGTGCCTGATGCATCGCGAAGCGGTGCGCCGACCGCAATCAGCCCGGTAAAGTTCTCGTCCAGGGATGTTGTGTAACCAATGGGCTCGGACGCTCTGATTTGAGCAACGAGTTTGTGCGGATCGGTGACTGTGCGTACGGCAACCTGCTCCAGTGGACCTCGTCCAAGAATCCCAATGACCGCCTCGCCGCTCAGCTCCATCAGGAGCGCCTTACCCAACGCGGTGGAATGCAAGGGGAAGGTCTCGCCAGGCGAAGAACGAATGACGACCGGACTCTTGCTTTGCACTGTCAAGAGATAAATTCCGCAGCTGCCCCGCCTGATACCGAGGAATGCGTTGAAGCACCCTTCGGCGGCCAGCGCCTGCAGTTCGATTTCAGCCAAACCAACCAGGCGATCTCTGCCCAGGACCTTCCGCGCCAGCGCCAGCACGGAGTGACCCAGCCGGTAGCGCCGCGAGTCTGGCGACTGCTCGACATAGCCCTGCTCTGCCAGGGTATTCAGAATTCGCTGCACGGCGGGAGCACTCTGCTCAAGCCGGCGGGCGAGTTCGCGCACTCCGACAGCTTCGTCCGCTTCCTTGAGGACATTGAGAACCGCAAGCCCACGTTCCAACGAAAGATTTCCTGTCACTGACGTTCCTTATTTCGGAATGGCGTTCCTTAATATGATGAGAAAAGCAGCAATGGCCGTGCCTGTCAATGACGAATGTTCATTATAGTGTGTCGCCCTAAAGTGTGCGCAGCGACGACCATGCCGTCATGGACCTACGGTTGGTTGTCGGCCTCAACGTACAGAGGATTCGGCGCGCACAGGCCCTCTCTCAAGAGGAACTGTCGTTCCGTTCAGGATTCACGCGCGCCTATCTGAGTGGTCTCGAGGCCGGCCGTCGCAATCCCACACTCCTGTCGCTGGCAAAGCTTGCCACTGCATTGAGCGTCGACATCGAGGAGCTGACGAAACGCCCCGGCAAAAACGCCCGGGCCCCAGCTGGCGATTGTGCTGTGGCGCCGCGTGAGCGGCGCAAGGGAAAATCCTGATGCTCTCGGCGGCCTGCTGGCCAGTGCATCATGGCGAATTTCGACGGATGAGCTGCTCCACGTCAACTTGCAATGCCAACGCCAGTACCTCCAGCGTATCGACGGTCGGTGAGTTTTCCTCCCGCTCGAGCTTGCCGACATAGTTGCGATCGAGGCCGGCAAGGTCCGCGAGCTGCTCCTGCGACAAGCCCATGCCTTGGCGCAGCAACCTCAGATTGCGAGCAAAAACAGACCTCAGCCTCATGCGGCGAGGCAGTCAGAACGCGCCCTTTAGTGCCACCTACTATAGTAGTCAAACGTCATGGCGCAGGTTGCGGTCGGACCTAAGTTTCTTATTGTTTCTTTGTCTCAGTACATTGAAAGGACGTGCAATGGCTGCGGTTCACGGGAGCGTTTTGCAAAATGAGCTAATACAAATTTTTGAAGCAACCGCGCAGATTGATCGTGCAACCAGCGCCACAGAAATCATTCGGCAACTGCGCAAGAGCATCGAACGTCACGGCTACGCAGCCTGTCTCGTCACCGAATTGCCACGCCAGGACACCGGGTCCCTGAATGAACACATCCTTGTGAACGGTTGGCCGCAGGAATGGTACGACCACTACATGGCTGCCGGACACTATCGTCATGACCCTTGCGCTGCTTTGTGCCGTGGTGCGATCGGGCCCTTCCTTTGGAGGGATGTCTATCACGACTTGACGAACAGCAATGCCAGGAGGGTGATGGATGAAGCGAAAGAGTTTGGTCTTTGCGACGGCATCTGCATCCCAATCCAGAGTGCGTTTGGCGATCCGGCCTGCGTAACGGTTGCTGGAAGCGAAATTGACTTGGCGCCGGCGGTGCGCCGTACCATTCATGCCCTTGCGCGCCATGCCTACTCGGCTGCCGAACGACTCGTTGGCAACTCGCGCAGGCGGCCGAGACAAAAGCTTTCCCAACGAGAACGTGAAATCCTGCAGTGGGTCGCGGGAGGAAAGACCGCATGGGAGGTTTCCCGAATACTTGGCATCTCGGAAAACACTGTGACGACCCACCTGCGCAACATCAAGCAGAAGCTCAGCACCGCCAACGTTGTGCACGCGATCGTCGAGGCTTTTCGCAGGCACGAAATCGAACTTTGATCCATCCCCATATCTGGGTATTTCCTGGGCAATCGTCGCGTGGTCGGATGGGGTTCCATCTCGAGGAACCGCAATGATTCAGGTCCATGTCGTCGACGCGTCAAACAGCTTTGCCTATCGAGGCGATCTCGACAGCTACTTTCGCCTGCGGCATGAAATCTATGTCGATGAACGTGGATGGCACGAGTTGAGACGCCCCGACGGTCGCGAGATAGACTCGTTCGATACTCCAGAAGCGATTTATCTGCTCGGCATCCAGCCAGGAAGAGGCGTTGTTGCCGGATCCCGTTTCGTGCCGAGCCTTCGGCCACATCTGATGAGCGAAACCTTTCCGCAACTCGCCGACGGTGGCGTTCCGCGCCGATCCAATATCTTTGAATGGACCAGGTTCTTCGTGGCGCGGAATCTTCGTGAGCCCGGCCGACCTTGCCAGGCAGCCGGCGTAATCTACTGCGGAATTTTGGAATTCTGTATTCAGCGACATATCAGCAATCTGACAATCGTGTGCGAGGAGTACTGGTTCGACCGCCTCGCATCGATTGGCTGGAGTCCGAAGCAGCTCGGGCCTTCGCTCGCACATGATGATATGACAATCATCGGTCTGATGGTTGATGTCAGCCCATCAGCCTTGAGCGCGACGCGACAATTCTACCGCATAACGGAGCCTGTGCTTTGGGCCGAAAGTGCAATCGGACAGCTCGCCTCACCGGACACCATCCGCGGGGGCGCAGCCATCTCTATCGGCCAAAACTTTGATCAAGGCTCCACAGCGCCACTCGCGACCGGCTGAAATCATGCTCTCCCAGAACTTGCGGCAACCATGGAATTGAGTGAATGACCTGCCAACGCGCAAAGGTCATGCCTCTACCGGCAGCCGGTTCGATCGCTTGATCTGGGCAAGCGCGAAGCTGGATTCGATGGAGGCGACGCCGTCGAGCCGGGTCAGCTTTTCGTTCAGGAAGCGCTCATAGGCGTGCAGGTCGCGCACCACGACACGCAGCAGATAGTCGCGCTGGCCGGTCATCAGATAGCAATCGACCACCTCCGGCCAGCGCGCGATCGCCGCATTGAACCGCTGCAGCTCGTTCTCGCGCTGGCGTTCCAGCTTGATTGAGGCGAACACCGAGATTGGCAGGCCGACCAAATCCTGGTCGATCAGCACGGCGTAACCGGTGATGACGCCCATATCCTCCATCAGGCGGACCCGGCGGGCGCAGGGCGAGGCCGAAAGGCCGACCTGGTCGGCAAGCTGCTGCGCCGTCATCCTGCCATCGACCTGCAGCGCGGCGATGATCTTCCGGTCGATATCGTCCAGTCGGCTTTTTGGCACGAAACGTCACTCCTGTCGTCGATGTTGGCGAAAACAGCTAACTCAGCTGCCAATCTCATGCAAGTTTAGCGACAATCGGTTTTTGGTCAGCCCTATGATTGCGGCGATCGCAACCGGGAGTCTTGCAGAATGGACAAGCAAAAACTGGAGGCACTTTCGGCGCTGGAGAAAAAGGTGCTCTGGCTGTCGGCATGGATGATCCACAACGCCAATCATCTGCGCGAAAGCACCGACGGCCTAAAGGTCGGCGGGCACCAGGCATCCTCGGCCTCGCTGGTGACGATCATGACCGCGCTCTATTTCTCGGTGCTGAGGCCACACGACCGCGTTGCGGTGAAGCCGCATGCCTCGCCGGTATTCCACGCTATCCAGTATCTCCTTGGGAACCAGACGAGGGAGAAGCTCGAACGGTTTCGCGCCCTCGGTGGCGCGCAAAGCTATCCGTCGCGGACCAAGGATGTCGACGACGTGGATTTCTCGACCGGCTCCGTTGGGCTCGGTGTCGCGCAGACGCTGTTTGCCTCTCTTGTGCAGGATTATCTCAGCGCCCGCGACGAAAGCATGCCCGAGGGCCGCATGGTGGCGCTGATCGGCGACGCCGAGATGGACGAAGGCAACATCTTCGAGGCGCTGTTGGAGGGGTGGAAACACGGCCTGCGCAACTGCTGGTGGATCGTCGACTACAACCGACAGAGCCTCGATGCCGTGGTTCGCGAAGGCCTTTGGGAACGCTTCGAGAACATTTTCCGCAATTTCGGCTGGGACGTCGTCATCCTGAAATACGGCTCGCTGCTCGAAGCCTGCTTCACCGAACCGGGCGGCGAGGCGCTAAAGGCCTGGATCGACGCCTGCCCGAACCAGCTCTATTCGGCGCTGACCTATCAGGGCGGCTCCGCCTGGCGCAAGCGCCTGATCGCCGACATCGGAGACAAGCCGGGCCTGGCATCGCTTCTCGAGCGGCGCTCCGATGCCGAGCTCGCCGCGCTGATGACCAATCTCGGCGGCCATGACCTGCCAGGCCTGATCGAGGCCTTCGGGACGGCACGCCGCAACGATCGACCGACTTGCTTCATTGCATACACGATCAAGGGCTTCGGCCTGCCGCTCGCCGGCCACAAGGACAACCACGCCGGCCTGATGACCAAGGATCAGATGGCGGTCCTTCGCGCCTCGATGTCGGTCGGCGACGGGCGGGAGTGGGACGCCTTCGAGGGATTGGCTGTTGGGGATTTGGAGCTGCAAGGGTTCCTCGATGCCGTTCCGTTCGCGGCAAAGGGCCAGCGGCGCCGGCACGCCCAGCGCATCGTGATCCCTGGTCGTCTCGTCGCGGAAGCCAAAGGCAGCGTCTCCACGCAGGTCGGCTTCGGCAGAATTCTGGACGAGATTGCGCGGGCTGGCGGGCCGCTCGCCGACGCGATCGTCACGGCATCACCCGATGTCACGGTTTCGACCAATCTCGGCCCCTGGGTCAACCGGCGCGGCCTGTTCGCGCGTCAGTCACTCGCGGACACTTTCCGCAGCGAACGCATCGCCTCGGCGCAGAAATGGGAATTCGGCACCTCCGGCCAGCACATCGAACTCGGCATCGCCGAGAATAATCTGTTCATCCTGCTGTCGGCACTTGGGCTGTCGCATTCGGTTTTCGGCAAACGGCTGCTGCCGATCGGCACACTCTACGATCCGTTCATCCAGCGCGGTCTCGATGCGCTCAACTATGCCTGCTACCAGGACGCGCGCTTCCTCCTTGTCGCGACGCCTTCGGGGGTCACATTGGCGCCGGAAGGCGGGGCGCATCAGTCGATCGCCACACCGTTGATCGGCATAGCGCAAGACGGGCTTGCCGCCTACGAGCCGGCCTTCGTCGACGAGTTGGGCGTGATCATGCGCTTTGCCCTGGATTATATGCAGCGCGACGGCGACGCCGTGCAGTCGGAGCGCACCTGGCTGCGCGACGAGACCGGCGGCTCGGTCTATCTGCGGCTCTCGACGCGCCCGGTCGAGCAGATCACGCGTAGCGTGACGCCCGTACTCGAGCAGGAGATCATCGACGGCGGCTACTGGCTGCGGCATCCGGGTCCTAATGCCGAAGTAATTGTTGCCTATACCGGCGCGGTTGCGCCGGAAGCCATCGAGGCTATCGGCATTATGGCGGAGGACCGTCGCGATGTCGGTCTCCTGGCGGTGACCTCGGCCGATCGGCTGAACGCAGGCTGGACTGCCGCGAGCCGGGCACGCGAACGCGGCGTTGTTCATGCCAGGAGCCATGTCGAAAGGTTATTTGCCGACCTTCCGGCGCATTGCGCCATCGTCGCCGTCACCGACGGCCATCCGGCCGCGCTCGGCTGGTTGGGCTCGGTCTACGGCCATCGCACGCGTAGTCTCGGCGTCGAGCATTTTGGCCAGTCGGGCACGATCGGCGACCTTTACGGGCATTTCGGCATCGACGCCAATTCCATAGCCACAGCGGCCGACCGGATTGCCGGCGGTCGCCCCATTCGCTACCTGCGTGCTCTAGATTGATGCTGGCAACATTCTCTGGCCGAGGCCTGATCGTGGATCTGAAGTGATGCCACTCACTGCTCGGGTAACGCAGTATCTGGAACGGCGCGCCTCTATCGACCAGGCTAGTGCTGAAGCCCGGTGATCATGGCGACGATCTCGTTCTTGTCGGTCTCGCTGGTCTTGCGCACGCCGATCTGTTTGCCACGTCGCAGAACACAGATCCGATCTGAGAGCCTGAACACCTGGTCGAGACTGTGGCTGATGATCAGCACGCCAATATTGCGCTGCTTCAGCGACAGAACGATCGTCTCGACCTTGGCGGTTTCGGCAACGCCGAGCGCCGCGGTTGGCTCGTCGAGCAGGATCAGCTTGCTTGCCCAGTGCGTGGCGCGCGCGATCGCCACGCCCTGGCGCTGGCCGCCCGAGAGATCGCGGATGGTGGCGTGAGCCGATGGGATGCGAACGTCGAGATCCTTCACCAGCTTTTCGGTGTCGTCAATCATCCGGCGTCGGTCGAGCAGGCCGAAGCGGTTCACCGGCTCGCGGCCAAGAAACATGTTCATGTAGACGGTCTGCTGATCGGCGAGCGCCAGGTCCTGATAGACCACCTCAATGCCGTGGGCGCGCGCCATGGTGGCGCTTGACATTGCCACCGCCTGCCCCTCGATGATGATCGTCCCGGATGTCGGAGCATGCACCCCCGTCACGATCTTGACCAGCGTCGACTTGCCGGCACCGTTATCGCCGACCAACGCCACTATTTCGCCGGGATAGAGCTCGAGCGAGAAATTTTCGATGGCGGTCAGGCCGCCGAAATTCTTGCGGATGTCGCGCAGCTGCAAAACAGGGGCCGTGCCGGTCATGGTCGCGTTCATCGCTTGCTCCTAGACGGGCCAGGCAGCGGTTTCGCCAAAACCGTTTTCGATCGTTTCGACTTGGGGGGCCCCCTTTGAGACACCGGAGATGCCGACCACGTAGGCGCGGGTCACGAACGCCTGGCCGCGAAAGCCGAACACCGCCGTGTCGCCGGGGCGTGGAGCATTGGCGCCGCTAGCGTCAATCATTGCGTAATAGTCGATTGCCGCAGGCGGCGGCACCTCGACGCTTCTGAGCGCGGCGGCGGCCGTGGTGGGATCTGCGGACACGATTGCCTTCACCTCATAGTCCGGAAAGATCGGATCGATATAGAAGCCGCCACCAAGGCAGTAGGCTTTGCCGCCAGACAAATGCGACACCTCGGTCAAATACAGAACGGCAGGGAGCTCCGGCAGATCCTCCATGACGTGCAGCGCGGTGGTGCCGGCCAAGCCATTGCCCGGTTCACATTGCGTGGCGCCGGCTTCGGCCAGCGCGCCAAGCAGGACACTCGACGTCGTGCCGGGCGCGTTCACCTCTATGTTGCTGCGGCCGGACTTGGCGAGCGCTTCGGCAGCTCCGCCCAGTGTCGCCAGATTGTGTGTCGGCAGGACCTTTCGCGTGGTCTGGTCGAACAGCAGCGCCGGGAAGGTGGTGATGCCAGCGAATCGTGCGCCGTCGAGACCATCCAGTTTTTCGGCGACCGCGGCGATATCGGCCGCCTCAAAACCACCTTCGTGGCCGCGGTAGAAAACGTCACCATCGGCGCGGATGCGGGCAAGCAGGTTTTGCGTGTACCCGGCGAGCCTTGCGCTGGCAGCGGCTTCTTCAGCCTTGGTGTCGTTGAAGACGGTCCAATAGTCCGGCCTGAACGTTTTGGCCGCCGCATTGGCCTCGTGCCTTGCGATCTGCTGCAGGTGGCCAAGATGACCGAGCCTCAGGCCGGCTCTGTGCGTTGCCCGCGCGCAGGCCATGTCGACGGCAACGGCCTGATCGATGCCGCCGCGCTTGAGCGCATGGCAGAACGAACTGGCGCGGCCGACCTGCTTGGTCATGGCGAAAATCTTCAGTCCAAACCGGTCGGCCTCGCGCTTCAGGACCCGGGCGTTGCTTTCGACGGCATCGAGGTCGAGCACATACGAATTAGCCGGCAGCTTTCCTTCCTGGTGCAGGCGCATGGCGCTTTCTATAAAGCTCGGATTGCGGCGCCGCAGAACAGCGAGGAACATGACAAAACTCCTTCAACGCGACTTTTCGCGCAGCGATACGGCGACCGCCGCAAGAATGATCAATCCGCGCACGATCATCTGATCGGAGACGGACAGGCCCATCAGGATGAGGCCGTTGTTCAGCATGCCCATCATCAGCGAGCCGACCAGCGCGCCGACAATCGATCCCTTGCCGCCGTTGAGCAGGGTTCCGCCGACAATGACGGCCGCTATCACCGTCATAAGGTCGGTTTCGCCGAGCGTATATTTCGCGGCCTGCAGCCGGCCGGCATAGAGCAGCCCGGCAAGGCCGGCGAGCCCGCCGCTTATGGTCAGAACGGCCAGCCTTATCTGCGCCACGCTGATGCCGGAAACACTGGCGGCACGGCTGTTGTCGCCGGTGGCCAGCACATGGGCGCCGAAGCGCGTCTCGCGAAAGACGAGATGCGCGATCGCAACGACAATGACCGTCCACCAGATCAAGGACGGAACACCCAGCAAAGAACCCGAGCCGAAGAAGCCGGTGAAGGCGTCGTTGGTGACCGGGATCGACCGCAAATCGGTCATCGAGCGAGATACGCCGGCAAACAGCCCGAGCGTCGCCAGCGTTACCAGGAATGAAGGCAACTTGACGTAAGCCACGAGGGCGCCGTTGAGCAGGCCGATCAGCAGGCCGGCGCCGAGGCCAGCCAGCACCCCGGCCACCAAGCCGCAGGCGTTTATCGCCACCGCGGCAGCAAGAGCTGCCACGGCAACGATCGAACCTATCGAAAGATCAATCTCGCCCGCCGACATGACAAAGACAAGGCCGATCGCCATGATCGTCACGGGTGCCGTCTGCAGCACGATGTTCGACAGGTTGCGAACCGTCAGAAAACCGCTGTCCTTCAGTACGATCGCGAAGAACAGAAAGATCGCCAGAAATCCGAGATAGACGACATATTGCTGCAGGTTGAAGCGGCTGACCAAGCTCGCTGCCCGGCCGGGGCTGGTGTTGATACTCGACATTCTCACTTCCTCCGGCGGGGCGCCATTGTCTGCCGCTACTTCATGGCGGCCGCGATGGTCGCGGGCACGTCCTTGTTGAGGGACCGCTTCCACCCGTCCTTGACAGTGTCCTTGGTGACGGCGAGGGAATCGACCACCATGAACGGCGCGGCCTTCTTGCCGATCAACGAGGCGGCCGTGGCGCGTGCGAGCGTCACGCCGATGTCATAGGCTTCGTCTGCGATGAGTGCCGCAACGTTGCCGCCTTTCACCATGTCCAGTGCCGCCGGTTCGTTCAGGTCGAGCGTGACGATCTTGGTGTGGCTGTTGCCGGCCGCCCGCAATGTGGACAGCACGCTAAGCGCCGGCTCAGCCCAGGTGACGTAGATACCATCGAGGTCTGGGTGCTGTGTGATCATCGCCTGCGCGATTTCCTCGCTGCGCGCGGGGTCGGCCATTCCGGCCTCGGCTACGATCTTCATGTCCGGATAGTCCTGCTCGATTGTGTGCTTGAATGCTCCATCGCGCTGGTTGGTGACGTAGAAATCGGCATCGTGAAAGATGTAGCCGACCTTGCCCTGCTTGCCGAGCGCGTCGGCCATTGCGATCCCGGCCTTATTGCCCATCTGGAAAAGGTCGTCCGAAACGATGGTCACATAGTCCTTGTCGTGAACGTAGCCTGCTGGCGAATTGTCGACGAATCCCAATTTCACGCCGGCCTGGCGCGCAGGATCATAGACGGTGGCCGCACTTGCGGGATCGACCGGTAGGGACAGTATAATCGAGGGCTTTTTGGCGAGTACTGTCTCGACGTCGGATTTCTGCCGGGCTGCATCAAAGCCGGCGTCGGTCTGAGCGACCACCGTGATGCCGAGCCGCTTCAACTCGTCCTGGGCGCCGCTGTTCACCGCGTTGGTGTATTCGCTCATCTCATGCCAGACCAGCGCGGCGGTGTATTTGCCGTCCTTGATCTGCTGCTCCTCAGCTGGTGTGAGCACGACGCTCTTTGCCGGCGTCGGCTTTTCCCCGTTCGGTCCCGTGGTGGTGCCGTCGGCTGCGAAGGCGTTGGCGGCGACGAGCGCTACCAGTGCCGACAACATTCCAATTGCTGTGCGCATGTCAGTTCCCCTTGTTTTTATGGTGTCGGCGGCCCTCATTGGCCGCCGGCATTCGCCTGTCACTTGGCCGCGTCGAGCACCGATTGCGGTGCGTCGCGGTTCAACGAATCCTTCCAGCCCTGCGCAACGTTCTGCTTGGTCACGGTAAGCGCCGGGGCAACGACGAAGGCCGGCGTCTCCTGGCCGAGCAGCGCCTTGACGCCGACAGCGGCCATGGCGCGACCGAGCTCATACGCCTTGTCGGCCACCAGTGCGGTCACATTGCCGCCCTTGACCATATCGAGCGCCACCGGTTCGGCGAGGTCGAGCGTGACGATCTTGGTCTTGGTGTTTCCGCTTGCCCGCAAGGCCGACAGCACGCCGTCGGCCGGTTCGGCCCAGGTGACGTAGATGCCGTCAAGATCGGGATGCTGCACGAGCATGGCGCTGGCCAGCTCTTCTGCCCGCGCCGGATCGGAGATCCCCTGCTCGGCGACGATCTTGATACCGGGATAATCCTTCTCGATCGTTGTCTTGAAAGCCTGGTCGCGCTGGTTCGTCACATAGTAACTGGCGTCGTGGAAGATGTAGCCGACCTTGCCTTTGCCATCGAGCGCCTTGGCCAGTGCATCGGCCGCGTGCTTGCCCATCTGGAACAGGTCGTCAGTGACGATGGCGGCATAGTCGGTTCCGTGCTTGTAGCCTTTCGGCAGATTCGAAAGGAATACCAGCTTGGTGCCGTCGGTGAGCGCCTGACGGAAAGCCTCGGCCGAAGTGACCGGATCGAGGGGCAGCGACAGGATGACGTTTGGCTTGGCTGCGAGCGCGGTTTCGATGTCGCTGCGCTGGCGCGCCGCGTCAAAGCCGGCGTCGGTGGTCACGACGATCTGAATGCCAGCACGGGCAAATTCATCCTTGGCGCCGGCGCTGACCGCATTGGTGAAGTCGGACGAGGTGTGCCACAGCAGCGCGGCCTTGTAGCCCTTCTCCTTCACTGCGGCCAGATCTGTGTCCGACAGAGTAACCTCGGCGCTGGGCGTCGCCGTCTCGCCGCTCGGTCCCACTGTCTGTGCGCCGGCTCCGCCGGCCAACAGCATCAGACTGCCTGCAAGTGCTGTAGCAACAAGTCTGTCTATCAGCATGGTAGTTCTCCCATTTTCGCTCTCAGTTGTCCTTTATTCCGTAACGCCGCAATACTCCGCCATGAACCGGGCGAAGCCTACGATGCCCGCCAGATATTCCTCGACATCGACGTGTTCGTCGAAGGTGTGGCAGTTGCGAATGTCGCCTGGCGCGCAGTACACGGCGGGGATGCCGAGCCGGTTGGTGAAAAATGATGACTCTGACCAGAATGGCGCGCCTTCGATGGCGCCGCGACCAGCCATCGATCGGGCCATGGCGGCAGCAAGGGCGCCGACCTCCGGCCTGTCAGGTGCAATCTCGGCGGCGTTACCCCCGAGCGGATGATCGCGGCCTGCCGGATAGGCGAACGCCAACATGATTTCAGGATCGGTGATGGCGCCGCGCACCACTGCCTCGATTTCGGCGGCGGCCTCGTCCAGTGACTCGCCGGGCAACAGCTTGCGGATCAGCGACAACGTGCAGCGTTCGGGCACCGCGATGTAGCCTCCGCCCGCAAGCCCGGTGATCAGCAGGAAGCCACGCCCAATCAGCGGGTGCTCGGCTCTGGTTGCAACATCTTCCGAATGCTTCCACAGCGCGCTCATGACGGCGTGGCTTGCACGCAAGGCATCCTTGCCGAGTTCGGGTACGCCGAAATAGGCCGATCGTCCGGTGACGGTGATGTCGGTAATGAAGAAGCCGATTTGGGCCGGATAAACCGAAAGGCGGGTAGGCTCCACATAGACGATGAAATCGGGCGCCACGACTTCGCCTCTCTCGATGCGGCCGACGAAGTCCTTGATGCCGGCGGAGACGCCGATTCCAGGCTGGCCGCTCTCCTCGTCGCCGACGAAGGCAAAGGCAACGTCGCCGGCCAGTTCGATGTCGGCCGTGTCGAGCAGAGAGAGTGCCGACAGCGCGGAGCAGATGCCGGCCTTGAGGTCGCCGGCGCCGCGGCCCCAGATCTGCCCGTCGATCATTGGCGCGGCAAACGGATCCTGCCTGGCGGTGCCAGCCCAGTGCTCGCGCCAGCCCTCGACATGAACCGTATCGGTGTGGCCGATGAAGAGCAGCCGCTTGCCGGCGCCGGCACCTTTGCGCTCACCCCAGACATTGGGCCGGCCGGGCGCGAATTCCGCACGCCGAATTTCGCTCAAGCCAAGCATGCGCATGCGGTGTTCAAGGAAGGCGACAAAGTTTTCTTCGTGACCGGTTATGCTTTCGCGGCCGATTGCCCCCTGCAGAAGCTCCACCGCTGCGTCGCAATCGAGGGCGGCGCGCAAGCGGGCGGTGATGTCCTTTGAAGCGGTCATAGCGTGGCCTCGCGCAGCACGGCCGAACTGGCTGGGGGAAGCGAAATGCGTCCGTCGGGCGCGTCGACGCCGAACAGTTTGTTGTGCAACTGGCCGAGCCCGATGGCGGCGGCGCCGATGAGCGCTGCCCGCGACCCGAGTTCGCTGGCCTCAACGGCGATAGGATAGGGGAAGCAGCGCGGCAGCAGGTCCCTAACGCGCAACAGGATTTCCGGCCGCAGCCCGATCGAGCCGCCCAGGACGACCTTTTGCGGATTGGCAATTGCCGCTATGGCCACAATGCCTTGCGCCAGGTAGCGCGCGGTTTCGTCGAGCACCGTCGCGGCATGCCTGTCTCCGGCCAATGCACTGTGGAAAATCGTCGGCACGTTGACGATGTTGCCCGTCAGCGCCGCGTAGCGTTCAACCATGGCGTTGGTTGCGACCACGCGCTCGAAAGCGCCGGCGCGCAACGATGTCGGCGCGAAAGGATCGGCGCCAATCGGCAAAAAGCCCATCTCGCCGGCTGCATTGCTGGCGCCCCGCACCAGATTGCCTCCAACCATGAGGCCGCTGCCGATGCCGGTACCCAGCGCTATGAAGGCGAGATTGTCGATACCGCGGCCGCACCCCTGCCAGTTCTCGCCGAGCACCGCCAGATTGACATCGTTCTCGATCACCACATGAAACCCGAATGCGTGCTCGAAAGCGCGAACGACATTCATTGTGCCAAAGCCGGCAATATTCGGGGCAAGCAGGACGCGGCCGGTCTTCTTGTCGGGTGCACCGGGAACACCAATCACCGCCAGCCTTATCTTTGTGCGCGAGATGCGGTGCCTCTGGGCCGCCTGAAGCGCTAGATCCACGATCTGGTCGACGACGAACTGTCCGCCCCGAGGATCGGTCGGCGCCGTTTCCTCCGCGAATATCTGGCAGGCAAGATCGGTGAGGGCGACCCGGACTTTGGCGCCGCCGAGGTCGACCGCCGCGATGTAGGCCGCGTTAAATACGAGTTCGTAAGTGACAGCCGTGCGTCCGACATGTCCGCTCGTGCGCCCCGTTTCCTGCACCCAGCCTTCCTGCTCGAGTGTCCTGACGATCTCAGAGATTGTCTGCTTAGACAAGCCGGTCTGCTTTGCGATTGAAGCGCGCGAGATCGGCCCACCTTGCACGATCGCCTCCATGACGGAGCGCTGCGAGAACTGACGAGAAATGCGTGGCACGTCGTTCAACAGCAGCTCCGATTAATTCGTTCTGTCACCGAACTTAATAATCATTTTGGACGGCAGTCAACTGGCCGCTCAAAAGAGGGGTTTGTACACCGGGGAAAAACAGCAGCGCTGGCGATCTAACGTCCCGGTGAAAAGCAGGAAGCCCTTCGAAGGCGACTACCAGGTGTTACCGATTTGCGGCGTTGGTGGCGATGACCAAGCTGCGTCGCCGCACCCGATCGTCGACCGCTCGCTTGCCAAGCTCAGGAAGGTGAAGTCGTCCGATATCGGCATCGTCGTCGCCGACGGGCTCATCAATTGCGAGATTGCACCGCAATCCATCGATCGCCTGGCGGTTATGCGAGGTTCTCCTTGGTTCGATGGGCATGTCACTGCCTGACTTCATCGGGGATGCCGAGGCGAAAGTCGCCGCCAAACTCATCGCCGCCGCTGCCGATGACGGCGCTAAGGCGGTCCTGGGAGATGTCGACGCTCACAAGAACGCCTGGGCCGCCAAGAGCAACGAGGAGCGCACCACGCTCAGCCAGTCGGCGGCCGGTTGGGCAATCCGCCCGGCCGGCCATCGGGTGAACTGTCCATCGTGCGCTTCCCAAGCTTTGGTCGTGGGTGAGCCCGTCACTGCGCCGACACAGAAACTCGAGGACGGCGAGATCACCGAGACGCAGATATCTGCCCAATCGTTTCGAGTGCATCGCCTGCGGCTTGATGATCAACGGCTTTTCGCGCCTCGCTGCGGTTGGCCTGGAGAGCGCTACAAGAAGACCCAAGTCTATGACGCAGCGGAATATTATGCGCCGCAGGACAACTATGAAGGCTATGAGGATGACAACAACGAACGTTGATCTGCGGAAAAGTGCGCAGGGCAGGGGCATGACCCGTACTGGACTGGTCGCTTCCGCTCGGCGCGAGCCCTCATTCGACGGGGCTCCATTGCTCGACCGTAATACCAGTGCATTCGGCAAAAGCAGATCGAGAATGCGGCCGAGCAGACTGGCGACGCCCGTAGACAGGCATGACTTTCTCGCATTTCAGATTCGAGAAAGTCCTTGACTCTTGACGCCTCTGCGCTAGCGGTGGTAGGGGAACTCGTCCCGCTCGTCCGCGGTGTTTATGCACGATCAGGCGACGACGTTGAGCAAGCAGTTTTAGGCCACGCCGTACGCATCGCGCGCTACCTCTATCCTACTGCCTATCTATCATCGGCCTCTGCCCAACTTCTTGCTCCCACACCTGACGGCCGCCTGTTCGTTAGCGGTCGGCGTAATCAACGAACCCGGCTACGGACGCTCGAAATAATCCAAAACGAGGCGCCTCCCCATCCTTCGACTGCCTCTGCGGTGGTAGGGGACGATCTTGGCGAGCTGCGAGTTGACGTTTCCTCGCCGCGCCAACGCTTCCTGGAAGCATTCCGCTTGCGGAGCGAGCATGCTAGCGCCATCACCGAACTGATGCGGGCCGACATGGCGGCAAGACTCATAGAAGAACACGGCTCGCCACAGGTGGCCGCTGACGCGGTCTGGGCGTTGGCCCGCGAGAACGGATGGTACCGCGAAGGGGAGGGCGCTGAGCGTTATCTGATTGCGCGCCCGGCGGCGGCCAAGGGCCCCGTTAACAAGGCGGCCCTGGATTTCCTTGTGGCATGGCATGGGGATCCTCTCGGTCGTCTAATCCACGATGGATTCGAGTGGCGCTGGAAGCCTGTGAGGCGCAGCGGCCCGCCACTCGTTCGACAGACTGCACCAGGCAAGCTGCCGGCTTTCATCGAGTCGCTCCTCCCAGAAGGATGGCTCGCGCAAGTGCTCCGTCAGCGGGATGAACGCGAAGCGCTGCGAAGCGGCAAGCGCTACATGTCAAATATCGCGGTCGTCGAGAGCCAAGCCGAGCTTAACGTCCTGCCGCGAGACGAACTCGACACCAAACTTGTCGCGTTCACCGACGATGGGCGCTTCACTGGTCGATACGTCGGCCCGTCGCGAGGCGAGATCCAGGAGACGTTCGAGCACAACTTGGCTCAGCTGTTTGCGCGCGCGGAAATGCCGAGATTATCGGGTGTCCAGATTAAGGCGCCGATGAATTTGGCATCGGACGGCGCGCTGCTACCCGCGATCGATCTGCCATTCACTCACATCCTTAAGCCGGCCGGAACCGCGGGCTTCGAAATGCTGCCGGTCGTCGAATGGCTTTGTCTTGAACTTGGTCGCGCAGCGGGCTTCGAGGTTCCGGCCGCCGCGCTCATCGACATGCCGGATGGGATGTCACCTGCATTGGTCGTCGAGCGATTCGACGTGCGACGCGGGCCCGATGATCGACGCTTCCTAGCGCTCGAGGACTTCTGTTCGGTTCTCGATCTGCCGACCTCAGCCAAATACGACGGCACAATCGAACGCATGGCGCGCGGTTTGCGGCCGCTTTCGACCGACCCTGCCGCCGATATCGAGACCTTGTTCCGCCGGGCGTTTTTCGCGTGGCTGATCGCCGACGGGGACATGCATCTCAAGAACCTGGCGCTCCTCAAGATTGCAGGCCCTGGCTCCAAGCGGTTCGAGACCGTCCGGTTCGCATCCCTTTACGACGCCGTGACGACCCGCGTCTTTCCGGGGCTTGGTGGCGATCGTATGGCGCTGAAGCTCAACGGTAAGGACGACCGGCTTACACGGCAGGACTTTCTAACTCTCGCGCGCACGATCGAGTTGCCGGTCACTCGCGCGGAAGAAGCGATAGGTTCGATCGCCGCTGCCCTGCGCGAAGCAGCGCGCATGCTCGCTCTGCCGTCCTTTGCCGAACGGGCTGATCCCGCTCAAACAGCGGCGGAGCGAGTGAAGGCGATCGTGCGCGACCGCGCTGAGGCGTTTTCATGAGCACCCATGGGATCAAGATCTATGTCGGCGTCACCGATCTAGATTGGTTCGAATTTCTGTCGCGCCGCCAGGACGTTGACGAGGTGAACTTCTGGCAGCCCGGGGGGGCGGTCGCAGTTCCGAGCGCTCCAACCGGGCGAACTGTTTCTCTTCAAGCTTCATAGCCCCAACAACTTCATCGTCGGCGGCGGGCTGTTCGGGCAGGCGTTCACACATCGCCGTATGTGGACGGCTCTCCCTCTTTGTTCAGACGAACTGATATACCAGCCATGCTCTGCCCTTCAGCAACAAACATGTTGAAGATGCCCCTCACAAGCCTGATTTCGTTTGGCGGGCCAGGGACAAGGAGAACACGTTCGCCAGCGAGCCCTTTCTGTTCTCCAGAGCCGAGAACGTAACGGGGCTCCCCATCCTTATCCAGCAACATTCGCCGGACGCCGTAGGGCACGGGTCCCCCTTTGGCTGAATCCGAGACGAGCCTGCTGCAGCTGCGCTCTGGAGACCTTTGGGGACAGCTCGCGGCTGTACTCGCTTGCCATCACCCGTTTCATATTTTTGAGGATTGCAGAGACCATGCTGCCATCGTTATCGAACTGCTCGCCGCAATATTCCACCGCCACGCCCCGCTTCGCGCCTCGAAGCTGACCTCCGTGATTTCGTGTCCAAATGTCGCGTTTCAGGCCGTACTCGGACACCTGAAGAACGCCTTCACGAGATTAGCGAAGCATCGTCACGATGGAGACGGCGAAATCGACGGGGAAGATGAAAGCTGAGCAGTCAGCGACGCCGGCAGAGGCGGCTTCGGCCGTCCCTTCCTGACGTTTGATGGCAATGGATGACGTCAGGGTGCTGCACCACGGCGGCGACGAGCCCGACACCATACCGCAGGCGATCGACGCGACGGCGCCAAGGGCCGTACCTGACTCTATGTTCCCTTCACGATTCTCGGTTTAGTCGGTCGGCGGGGTTGAGCCGCGCCCTCGATGGCCAAAGCCAGCCGCTTCTCGTCTTCGATGGCGCGATCGACTGCCTCAATTTCCTCTTGAAGCACCTTCATCTCGGCTCCGTAGCTGGAGCCGTCGCTGTCCCCGATCTGAAAGCCACTTGCCCGCATTGCGTCGCGAGTATGGTGCACGTTACGGACTCCTTCGCGTCGAGTCGCGACCAGGATTTCCCTGAACTCACCAAGACGTTCAACGTGACTGCGAGCCATTGCGTCCTCCTATTTCATCGTCATCGTCGCCGACGGCGATTCAGAACGGCTAAAACTTACTGCGCAAAAGGTTTAAGTGACTTTAAGAGATACTCTCGACAAAGCATGAGTGCGGAAGCTCAAATTTGAAATTTGAACGTCTTGCAATAGCGTGAAGCGCGGCAGGCGGAAATTGGCTTGGGACCCGACCGATCACAGACCAGGTGCTAGAGGCTGCGCCTGTGCCACCTCCGAAGCTGCGCAATTTACCGACATCGGGTTTTGTGTCGAAGTGCGTCAACGAGGTGAGTCCTAACAACTGCAAAATGTTTGAAGGTTTCAAGAGGCGGGGTGCGCCTCGCCGGCCGTCACAGGAATGAGAACCCCAAACCGGGGGCATGCATTCCATATCATCGTCATGACGGAACTGCCGCCGCAGATCGGAGCGTCTGAACGTCGTCATTTCCATTCTGTCGTCAGGAGCAGTGTGTTCGGGCCAACCCACCCGTCCGGGCTTCCCCACATCGCAAGCTGGTCGCAATATCGGCCCAGGCTGCCTCCTGCGCGGCCGGCGCTAGTCGCGACAGCATCGCCAAGTCGTTTTTCGCTGCGTTTGGAAGAAGGGATACTCTCGCGAACCAAATGGCCGCCTGGCGCAAAAGCGAGGCGGCGGGGCGAGAAATATCGCCTGCCCTTGAAGGTAAGCTGTTGCTAAGTGCCGGTGAGAGGCATGGCTTGCGGTGGGCGTACGGGCACGGCCGAGCGCACCTACTTGAAGGTTTGGAGAAGGCCAACTGTCGGTCTAGCTTTGCAGACGGGGCCGGATGCTGTTTCTCGAGGATTGCGATGATCGTACATTTAGTAGACGGCACATACGAACTGTTTCGCCACTTCTACGGCCAACGCCGGTTCAACAACGGCCAAGACAAGCCGTTTGGCGCCGTCGTCGGCGTGCTGAACACAGTGCTGGAGATGATCGAGAATGGCGCCACACACATTGGGGTGGCTACCGATCATGTAGTAGAATCGTTCAGAAATCAGCTCTGGCCGGGCTACAAGACCGGGGATGGCATCGAGCCGGCATTGCTCGCGCAGTTTCACCCCCTCGAGAAAGCCTTGGCGGCGATGGGAGTGGCGGTCTGGCCGATGATCGAGCTGGAAGCCGACGACGCGCTGGCCTCCGCGGCGCACAGCGCGGCTGCCGATGGGCGCGTGCAGAAGGTGTGCATCTGGACGCCGGACAAGGATCTCGCGCAGTGTGTGCGCGGTGACCATGTGGTCCAGGTAGACCGCAGGACCCAGAAAATTCGCGATGCCGCGGGTGTACGCGAGAAGTTCGGAGTTGAGCCGGCCCTCATTCCAGATTTCCTCGCGCTCGTCGGTGATGCCGCCGATGGCTATCCGGGTCTCGAAGGCATCGGCCTGGTCTCGGCCGCCCGGCTGCTTGGCCGCTACGGCCCTCTTGAAAGCTTTCCGCCTGAAGCCCTCGGCAAGCGTAGAGAGCTCGCGCTTTTATTCAAAAATCTCGCGACGCTTCGCACGGACGCTCGGCTGTTCGATGACGTCGAAGAGCTGCGCTGGCGCGGCCCGACCAAAGCGTTCGAGACGTGCGTGATCCAGCTAACTGACACCCGGCTCCTCGCACGTGCTCTCAACGCTCGCCGAAACTGACTTCGGGAGGCGAGATCTGGAAGCGGCCTTTAAAAGGCCAGCGTCGATTCCCGATCGCACAGGGGCACTGTGCACGCGGGAACAGTCTGGAATAAGACACAGGCAAATGTGCCGGCTGGGGGCAGGCGCTCACACAGCATCTGAGTTGTGGGTGGCGTTCAATGGCATACTAGCGTCCACCTGGGACCTTCAGGAGACTGAAGCTGCCAGCCATTGCAGGAGGAGCAGCCGCGGGATCGGAAACGTTTTGTCAGCAGAAAATAGGGTCATGTTGCAAAGCATCTCTCCGAACGCTGCGCCGGTGCTATGGTGTGCCCGCACTCATCAGACGGCAAGGATATGAGGCATGCCCGCAGTCACCCGCCGTACACTTCTTGCGTTCACCGCCGTTGCGTCTGTCATTGAACCGACGTTTGCTGAAGGCGAAGGTATCTCGCGCGAACTGCAGGCGCTGATCGCAAGGCATGAAACCGCCTATGCCGCGCTCCACAGGGTTGTTCATCGAGCGGGCAGCAACTGGCACGACCGCAAGACGGCAGACCGAATTGAAGAGCAAGCCTTGCTGGCCATCTGTTCCTATCCTGCGACCAGCCGAGGCGACCGCCGGGTCAAGGCCGAGTACCTGTTGACTGTTGAGGCACGAGGCGAACTCGACTTGAAAGAGCACATGCAGGCCATCCTACGCTCAACGATGCGGGGCTGATCGATCGCAGTACCCGCGGGGACCAGACCGCGCGTTGCCGGAGCGCGGCGCGGCCTCGGAGTAATGACGACGCAGACATTCTGTTTGGGTTACCGCGCAGAAAAGGAACCCGAAGATGCGTCAATCCCCCGCGAAGACCGCCTCATCGGCTGGTAGCGAGCCCCCGCCGACGCGGCAAGTATGCAAATTTGGTGAAATTCTCGGAAGCGGCTCAGTTTCGAGAATCGCCAAGGCCTCATCGGATGACTGTGCCTGTCGGAGTCGCTCCCGAACTTGAGATGTCCGAAGCACCCGGCATATTTGCGAAAGGGCAGGGAGGAAGGCGGAAGTAGCAGAGCGCGGCCAGAGTACAGTGTAAATGAGATCGACTGGGTCGTCGTCGGGGCCGTCGAAATCGATAGGCTGGGCCAAGCGTGTCAAAGACGCGACAGGCGAAGAGATCATACCCAGTAGAGCGTGAGGGATCGCGACACCACGACCGATGCCCGTCGAGCCGAAATCCTCGCGGTCGAAGAGACTACGGAGAACCACCTGCTCGTCAAGCCCGGCTCTTCGCGCAATTCTGATCGCGATTTTTGTCAAGGCTGATTGCTTTCCTTTAGTCGCAAGGTCAAGCGAAATGTCTTCTTCTGACAAGATGGGGCAGACCGTCAGAGTAACCTCAATGTGGATCCCAAACGCGATCGCAAATGGGGTGCAGCGCACTGCTTGGCCAGCGCAGAATTCACCGTCGGATAAGTGGCTGTCCCGGACGCGAAGCCAGGGCCTTCTCGCGTCCGGGCTAATAGCCCGTTTTGAGGCGTTTCGGCTCTCGCGGGAGAAGGCAGTATTTCGGGCTTCAGGTGGGTGGCTCTTCAGTGTTAGCGAGGCCGGCATGACCTCACATCAGGTCTTCAACCATCCGCGCACATTTCCCCAGACCTGTGCTGGTCCCTCTTGTTCTAAGGAGTCCCTGTTCAGCCGCGGCCGCCTTGAAGGCCTCGAACGCAGCTTGCTGGCTGCAATGCCCGGCGAGCGATTCCTCGACCATTCGGATCGCCTTGAGCCGCCCCGGCTTTCCCATTCTAGGCCATGGCTGCTGAAGCACCTTCATTGCGTCGGCTATGGACGCGACCACCGTCAGGTTGCGATTGAGGCAAATTGTAATTGGACTGAAGGCCCGCATTCTTGTCGCTCCCCACGATTGAACGCGGCTAAACGCGAAGACAAGGGCAGTGGTTGCATGAATGTGGATCACGGCGAATTCAAAGAACCGCTGGCCGATGCGATTGAGGCTGAGCAGGCTCTCCTTGGGCCCGGCTCTTTGCCTCGCCGGACCATCCTTCTCGTCGAACAACAGGACCCGACCGGCAAAAAGCATCTGCGCACCGTCCGACGCCGCGAACCATTTTTCGAGTTCGTCACGCCGCTTGCCCGACAGCTTCTCAAGTACACCGCGACGAATTCGGCGACTGTGAGGGAGGAGATGAAAAGGTTATGGTCGTTTCGTTCGGCTGTCCTTTAGAGCAGGGGCTCCGAGTCGGTTTGTATCGAGCAGATGTCGCATCAGATCTTGACCTGGAGATCGGCTCCGGCAGCCGGGATCGGCGCAGCGCGGCAACGATGCCATGTTCCTTCGGCGGCTCACCGACGATGGTCTGGCTGACGGCCCCGCGAAGGCGCGAAGCATCGGGGCCTTCTTCTGCCAGTCGGGCGAGCCAACTTTCTTTGGCTGGGAGGGCGGCGCACTGCTTCGGCTCCGAACTGTTGACACATGCACCAAGCTGACAGACCGGAAGCGGCGGCGTGCCCTGACGTCATGGAGACTAGCCCCGCTCCCGAAGCCCGCAGATTGTGATCTCGTTGGCTATGCAGAGCATCCAGCCGTCGTTTCCGAGCGGGCGTTCGTGTTTGGGAAGTGCATCTCGCACGCGCTCGCTAGACGACCACCGGCGGCTATAAATACCTCTCGGCGGTGGGCCGTACTGAGCCGGCGGCGGAGTTTCAGCTTTCGGCCCAACAGCGCTCTGCCGGCCTTGATGCACTCACCACCCTCCAGCTCGCGTGTTGGTGGCCGGAAAATCGCCACTACAACCGCCATCGACTCAAAGTCGAAAGCTACACGCCTGAGGCGCTGTCATTGGCTGAGATCCGGAATAGTCGGTCAGGCTGATAGTCTTGATTGTTGCCGCCGTGCGCCGGAGCAGGGCAGCACGCTCCGCCATCGTTCATTGACGGGCTTCGTTGGCCGGGTGTAGCAGCTCGGATACGAACAGGTCTACGACCGGAATTCCAGTTCCCCCAACTCCTCCTACGTTACATTAGCAGTTGCGGAACCTTCTGCGCATTCGTCGGTTGGAATCTCGTACTCCACCGACCCCTAGCAATTGTGTTCCGCTGTTGGGTCACTTAGCCCGCCGGTTCCGGCCGGCGGGCTTTTTGTTGTCGTGGTGGAACACCCGTTTGCGACGATGGTTCGGTTAACTAGGCGGGGAGCGCGGCTGAGAAAAGAGACAAGTGAGAGAGAACCGAACATCGATGCTGTACGAGCACTGATCGAGGCTGAGCGCGCAGCACGAGATGCAAAGACCGCTCGGATCGGGGAGTGCGCTTGGAGGCTGCAAGGGGGCACCCCTGTGCAACCGACACCGAAGAGGAGCCGGAACGGCAAGCACGCGTGGTCGAACCGAAGCGCTGCGTGCGCTACACGACGCAGATCGATAGGGAACGGATGGTCATTTTCGTCCTGGCGAAATCGCCGCTCGAGTTCCGCGCGGCAAGTCGATCTCGTCCGTCATCATCTCCAACATGACGAGGTCGTCAATGTTGGAATGGCCGCCTTGCCGCCACACCCCTTCGGCCAGTGACTGCAGAAAAGCCATGACGCCGGCGAACGGCTAGCCAGCTCGGCCTTGTCGGGTCGAATTCCTGCTTGGGGAACGGTCTGCCGGAATTGTTCGCGCGAGGCAGCAGGATCGGAAAGAGACACATATGGCAGCAGCCCAATGGTTTGTGATTGTCGGTATCTTAACGTCAGCGCCGGGCACGCCGTTCGCGTAGGACTGTCACTACGCGGTGTTTTCAGCCTGCAATCAGTGCTCCCCTTCGCCCTTCGCAAGATAGTTATGCATGTCACTTGCCGCGACCGCTGCGTGCCCGAACGCGACGGCAAGCTGGTTGATCTCGTCGACGACATCTCCAGCTGCATAGAGTCCCGGCACGGCGGTGCGCTGGTGCGAATCCACGACAAGATTGCCGGCTCGGTCACATTCTGCACCAAGGTCGGTCGCTAGCCTCGAGCGGATGATCGACCCCATCGCAGGGTAGATGGTGTCAAACGAGAGCGTCCTGCCGTCGACGAGTTCGACAACTGCCCGACGGCCCTCAGCTGAAATTGCGTCTCGGGCGCATGCGCCGAACTCGATTCCAGCCCTTTTTAGCCTAAGAACGTCATCCGGGCTGGGCTGGGCTGCATCAGCAATCAGCAAAGTTACGTCTCGAGTGAAGGTCCGCATGAACAGCGCCTTTTTCATTGCGTGTTCGGCCGGTCCGATGACGGCCACCCGTTTGTCAATGACCTCATAGCCGTCGCAGATAGGGCACAATCGCAAGGCTCCGGCTTTAATCATGTCGGCGGTGCCCGGAACGTCGGGGAGGCTGTCGACGACACCAGTGGCAATAAGCAGTGAGCGGGCATGAATGGGAGATGAAGCCTGCGCTAAAAATCCATTCTCCGCGATGCGAATGCCCACGACCGTATCGCACACCCAATCTGCGCCGTGCCGGGTGGCCTGCAGTTTGAGGCGGTGAAGCAGGTCAGGGCCGGTGATTCCGCGCGGGAAGCCCGGGCAGTTGCGCGTCAAGGGAATCCAGTTTGCCCGGCTTTGACCTGCATCGACGACAACTACCCGACGCCGAAAACGTCCAAGGTAGGTCGCGGCCACGAGGCCTGCTGGCCCGCCGCCCACAACCAGGGAGTCAAACATCCGATCGCGGCGCGCTTTGTCTCTGTCGACCATTCAGAAATCCTGACACTGCAAAACCGCACCGTGAGTGCACCGTGGACCACGTTGAAAGGAAACGCCGAACCGCCAATTTGGTTACCAAGTATTGGTTGCTGGGGCATAGCTGCATGCTTCCCACGTTGCGTTCGACCCGGCGCTCAGGAGTATGCTGGCACGAGCCTGGCTCGCGCAATGGCAACGCCATGGTGAAATGCAGGCCCTCGGGATTGTCCCTCGGGGTTGTAGTGTAATTCGATCTTTGCATTGCAATGCACGGCAACTACCTTTCCCAGCAATGTCGTTCCAAAGCCTCGCCGCTTCAGGGGCTCCACGGCGGGGCCGTTTCGCTCCTGCCGGTCGAGGTAAACAACCTGCTCAGCCGCGGAACCGCGGATCCACCATCGCACCTTGAGGCGGCCTTGAGAGCGCCGCGTGAGAGTAGCAGCAAGCGATGGTGGACTTCCCGACACCTGAGAGGGCCGATCAAGAGCGAGCTTGTGCCCCGATCGAGGCGGCCGCCGATCAGAGTGTCCACGGAATTTCCGCTTAAGGCCGGCGAGCCGTGTTCGGCTTTAGGGTGCTCGGCGGCTACCAGCCGCGCAAAGACGGTAACGACGTCCGGCTGGATGACGAAGTCGTGATAGCCGCCGCGTATTTATGCCCCACGCATCTTGATGACCTGCAAGCGACGCCGCTCGCCACCATGAGTCGGCGTCAGTGGGGCCATCGTGAAGGAACAACAAGGCACTGGCCTCGTTAGAGCCGTACATCCATCGATAGCTTTCAACAGGAGATGAGAATGGCGACGACGCGAAGATCACAGGGCAGTTCCAAGGGCTTGGAAGACCTTTTCTACGATGGTCTGAAGGACATCTACTACGTCGAACGGAAGATTCTGACCGCCTTAAAGAAAATGGCAAAGGGCGCAGAGTCCGAAGAGCTGAAGGCCGCGTTCGAAAAGCATCGAGACGAGACAGAAGGTCAAATCGAGCGCCTGCAGCAGGTTTTCGACGCGTTTGGCAAGAGGGCTCAGGGTAAGACGTGCCCAGCGATCGATGGCATGATCGAGGAGGGGCAGGAGATTTTGGAAGAATTCGGAGACGCTCCAGCATTGGACGCAGGGCTCGTGGCTGCAGCCCAGGCGGTCGAGCATTATGAAATCGCGCGCTACGGCACTCTTGTGACGTGGGCGGGCTTGCTCGGCCTACGAGACGCAGTCCCACTTCTGGAACAGACTCTCGAAGAAGAAAAAGCCACCGATGAGGCGCTCACCCAACTCGGCGAAACTGGCGTCAACGAACGGGCAATGCAGCAGGCCGCGTGAGGTCGCGCATTGCTGGGGTGGCCAATCCGAAATTTGCATCTTCGTGAGCAGCGCAATGGGCGAATTCGGATTTGGCCATTTCCTCTGTCGCTTGCCCGTCGAGCACACGTGTTTTGGCTCTAACCGCATTGTACTACTACGCGCACCAATGTGGGCGCGCCGGTTATGCAAAAACACCAACCCCGCCGCACGCGCCTGTATCGACGCAGCAAGAAGACTCGAGGGCGAGGACCTGCCGGTCATTCTGCCTTTCGAGCGGAGGGGCCTCCTCGACCGGCTGTTGGGAAGGAGGGCAGCATGAACCTGCTCGATATATTCAAGCGCCGCGGCAGCGCGTCCGTGGCGCGCGAGCGCTTGCAACTGCTGTTGGCTTACGAGCGCCGCAACCGCAACCAGCCCGATCTCGTCTCCGTGTTGCGCGAGGAAATCATGGCTGTGAACGCCAGGCAAGGCCAACACCTCGACGTGACGGCAGCCTCATCGAAATCGAAGAGGCGACCGAACCTGGCAAAGGGCGGTCGCCGAACGCAAGTACTTGCGCCATCCCTGGCCGACAGGATGCCGGTATGAACGAGGAACCGGCTCGTCGGCCCGCGGCAGATCCTTCTGGCATCGAGAGCTTTTTCATGGCTGGTTTCGAGTGTTCCTCGCATCGACGTGCCGACGGGGTGCGCCTTGATCTGATCCGTGCGACCTCACATGACACCCATGCATCCGGCGACTATCGCCACTGTGCCGAGCTTGGGCTTCACACGATCCGCGACGGCTTGCGCTGGCACTTGATCGAAACAGCGCCGGGAGTCTTTGACTGGTCGAGCTGGATGTTGGTGATCGAAGCAGCCCAGGCGGCCGGGGTGCAGGTCATCTGGGATATCTTCCACTATGGTTCGCCAGACCACGTCGACCAAGGTGGCCCCGGCTTTGTCGAGGCCTATGTCCGTTTCGCCGCGGAAGCTGTTCGGGTTCATCGCTTAGCCACCGGAGTGGCTCCCCTGGTGTGTCCGATCAACGAAATTTCTTTCTTTGCGTGGGCGGTGGAGGTCGGCTATTTCCCGCGCGCCGGGCAGAATAAGCGCGGATGGTTCAAACGCCACCTTGTCAGGGCAGCGATCGCCGGGACCAGAGCAATGCGGGAGGCCGAACCCAGTTGCAGGTTCATCTGGGCTGAACCGCTCATCCATATTGCTCCTCGTGACCGCAGTCGCGCCGAGCGGCGGCGCGCCGAAAATGCTCGTCAGGGCCAGTTCGAGGCTTACGACATGCTGGTCGGGCGCGCTGAGCCGGAGTTGGGTGGCAGCGAGGACCTTGTCGACGTCATAGGCCTCAACTTCTATCCGCACAACCAATGGTACTTGAATGGGCCAACGATACCGATGGGACACCACGAATACCGGGCGCTTTCGGAAATGCTGGTCGAGGTCGACGAGCGCTACAAGAAGCCGATGATTATTGCCGAGACCGGCGCCGAGGGGTCGGGACGGCCGGCTTGGCTCCATTATGTTTGCGACGAAGTGCGCGATGCGATGAGCCTCGGCGCACCTATTCAGGGCATATGCCTGTACCCGGTGACGGCCTACCCCGGTTGGGACAATTCGCGCCACGCCGAAGTAGGCTTGTTCTCCACCATTCATGCGAACGGCTCGCGCACTCTTCACAAGCCGCTTGCCGACGAGTTGGAGCGCCAACGCCGATTGTTCGAGGCCTTCGACAACGAGCCAGCAGGCGCGGTATAGCCCCGCCGATAGTGCGCCGCGCTTTAACTGCATCGGCAACGCGGTAAGCCTAAATCTGTCCACCGAGAAAGATCCTGGGGTCCTTGGCCGCAGCGATGATCGCCTCGCGTGCGACTCTTGGCGACTTTTCACCGCGCATGACGGCAAGGCACGCCTCGATTGTTGCGAGTCTCGACGCTTGCAAGCCGGCTCCGGCCAATCCTTCAGCAGAACCTCGGCCGCGTCCGTTACCGAGACAACAACCCTGTCGCGATCGATCCGGCCGGTTGAACGACTATCGGCTTTGTGAAACGTCTCGTACGCACGACCCCTCCAACGGCATATTAGCTTCGGCTGATCTTTGCGCCATCTCAAATGTTAATGGTCACCGCGAATGCAGCTTAATCCCGGCGCATCGTTCACTCCGCCGCCTCGCGCTGCCTCGGCATCTGCCCGATGCCGTTTACCGGCATGCTCTTTTGAAGGCGCGCGAACGTCGCCAAAGCCTGCCCGACGACCTGATCCATATTGTAATAGCGATATGTCGCCAGACGTCCGACGAACCAGACCTGTGGGCACGCCGCTGCCAACGCTTCGTAGCTCTTGTACAACGCCTCGTTTTCGGGCCGCGGCACCGGGTAATAGGGATCTCCGATGTCCGAGGGGTATTCGTAGGTCAGGCTGGTCTTCGGACTCTTCTGTCCGGTCAGATGCTTGTACTCGGTGATGCGGGTGTAGTTTTCCGTCTGCGGATAGTTGACGACGGCGACCGGCTGAAACTCCTCGCAATCAAGCGTCGTGTGCTCAAAGCGCAGCGAACGGTAGGGCAAGCGACCAAGCTTCCAGTCGAAATACTCGTCGATCGGACCGGTATAGATCATCCGCTGGAAGGGGATCTTGTCGCGAATTTCGCGGTAGTCGGTCTGCAGCATGATCTTGATCTTGGGATTATCCAGCATGCGCTGGAACATGCGCGTATACCCGCCTGCCGGCATTTTCTGGAAAGTGTCGCCAAAGTAGCGATCATCCCGATCGGTCCGGGTTGGGACTCGCGCCGTCACCGACTTGCTCAGCTGGGAAGGGTCAACACCCCACTGCTTCCTCGTGTAGCCGCGGAAGAATTTCTCGTAGAGCTCCCTGCCCACGGTGCTCACGACGACGTCTTCGGCTGTGCGGACTTCTTCCACCGTCTCTCGCCGGGAAGCGAAGAACTCCTGCAGCTGCTCGGATGTCAGCTTAAGGCCGTAAAGGCGATTTATGGTGTCTAGGTTGATCGGTATCGGCAGCAGCTTTCCGTCGACCAGCGACAGCACGCGGTGTTCGTAAGACCGCCATTCGGTGAACTGCGACAGGTAGTCGACGATCGATTGGGCGTTGGTGTGGAATATGTGCGGCCCATAGCGGTGGATCAGGATCCCTGCCTCGTCATAACAGTCATACGCATTGCCGCCGATGTGATTTCGTCTGTCGACGATCAGGACGCTTTCTTGTCGCTGCGATGCGATGCGTTCCGCCAGCACGCTGCCGGCGAAGCCGGCGCCGACGATCAGCCAGTCGAACATGCTCACGCTCCCCTCAGCAACGGCACGACGCTCTTCATCGCGTGGGCGCGCTGGATGTGGGCCGCCATCGCATTCCAGGTCTTCTCCCAGGACATATCGGCGAGGTAGGCGTCGGCTTTCTCCACCAGGAAATCGCGAGGACGCGCCAGGATGGATCGAAGCTTGGCTTCGACATCCTCGGCGTCGACAATGTCGACAAGGCCTTCGGCGCCGTAGGTGCGCACGACGTCGACGATCGCTGTCGAAACCACCGGCAGTCCTGCCGCCAGGAATTCAGGAGTCTTTGTCGGACTGATGTAGCGTGTCGCCTCGTTGAGCTTGAAAGGCATCCAGCCGGCACTCCAATGCCGGAGGTAGCGTGGCAGGTCGGCATAGGACTTGCCGCCCAGCCAATGCAGGTTGCTTGCCGTGGGCAGCCTCGCCGGATCGATCTTGACCACAGGGCCGAGCATGACGAATTGCACGTCCGGCATTGCTGCAGCCGTCTCCGCTACCAATTCGACGTCGAGCCGCTCGTCAATGACCCCGAAATACCCCACTCTCGGGTGAGGTATGTTGGCCTGGTCGAGTGGGTCCTCACCCGGCTCTCTCGCCTGATGGAAATGTGCAACGTCGATGCTGCTTGGAAAAGCAAAGATCGAACGATGCAGGCTTCGCTTGGCCTCGTAAAGGCTCTGCCCGCCCGTGAAGACGACATCGGCACGTTGCAACAGCGCCTTTTCCAACTGCGTCAACTCTGCGGGAGCGTCTTTGAACGCGGAGAGTTCATCCATGCAGTCGTAGACGCAGACGTCACAGGCGAGATGATCGCTGAAGCGTAGCGCCATGGGCGTGTAATACCAGGTCGTCAATCGGTCATGCGGCGTGGAGGCGAGGATCTGATCGACGAACCTGCGCTGGATCGCGTTCGCCCTGGTCGCGGAAGTACCAACTGGGATCAGCGGCGTCACAATTCTGATCGTAGGTGAAACATCGTTCACCCGCGTCGAAGCGTGGCGCCTTTCGTCGAAGATCGGCTCCTCGAAATAAATTAGCTGCTGCTGTTTTGAGGCGAGCGTCAGAATCTGTTGCGGTCTTTGGAATACAAAATTCCATCGGAGGTGGGAAAAGCAAAGTAAAATTGACGACTGTACGGTGGTGTTTGGTTTTAGGGAGGTGCCCACCGCCATTTCCATATAGAAATCCTTCGTTACAATTAGAAATTGCCTCGGCTAACATACGTTAATCGAGGCAGCTTCGAATGAAATTCGCAGCCATCTATATAACTTTCATCCCAGTAAGTTGTTCCATAGTTCCAAACTGTCTCGGGCGAGGCCAGCGGTCCGCTCCATTCCGGCCATGGCTCAACAGAGAAGGTCAAGCCGAACGACCCTGCATCCGGCTGACATGATGGCCGCTCCAGAAGCTGAAGCCCCGCGCCGTGCGTGACCTCACCCAAAATGTGGCGCATTGCCACAGAACGGTTGAAATCGTTCAATCGTTCAACAACCGTTCATGGGCGGAGTTATAAATGAGGGCTGCGAATCGATTCGGCTGAGTCACGCAGACGGTCCAAATGAAAGGGGTCCGCGAAACAATCGCGGGAATGCTTGCGAATGAAGATCGACTTTGAAACCAACGTCTTTCCACTGTTTCACCCGCAGGCGGTGGATGATCTGAAGGACCCTTGTCCGGTGTTCGATGGCACGCTCTGGCACGTCTTCGGCTCCAGCGGCACCGTCACAACCGAGAGCTGGAAAATCCTCCACGCCACAGCGCCGGATCTTTATGGACCCTGGACAGAGCACGAGGCGATCGTTTTGCCGGTAACCGGATCGGGCATTGCGGCGCCCGGCGTCATTCATGAGTGCGGCGTCTTCCACATGTTTATCCAGACCGAATTCATGAAGTCCGGCGGACGTTGCGAGCACGTGGTGTCCAATGACGGCTTTCATTGGGTCGTGCTCAATCCGGCGATATTGTCGCTGCCCGACACCGATGAGGACGGCATCTACGATCCCCACCCCGCAATCATCGGAGGCAAGCGCTATATCGTCTATTCAGGCATGCCAAAATTCACCAGGGTGCCCCAGCCTGATGTCTATCTGGCGCGCAGCCAATCCGATTCCTGGTTCGGGCCATGGAAACGTCTCGGCAAAATACTCGATCATCTCGACGTGCCGCATCACAATGCGCGCGAACACCCGGATTACGAATGGGGGATCGAAGGCGCGCAGCTCGTCGAGCTCCCGGACGGTCGTGTGCTTCTTAACGCCACCTGCTTCCTCCCCGAAGGTCCGCGCGGCAGCCGGCAGCGCGTCTTCTTCGCCATCGCCGATGACGTCAAGGGTCCCTACGTTTCCGTTGGCCCCGTTCTCGACCCTGGTGAGCCCGGCGAGAATGGCCATTCGACCGTAATGATCGAAGGCCGGCAATTGACTTTGTTCTACCAGAGCAGACGCGAGACGACGAACCACCGCTGGCGATATGGCTTGGCCAAGTGCGACTTGGATCGGCACATACTTTCCAGAGTAGCCTAGAGAACGTGATCCAATCGTAGCCGCTGGGCTACCCACCTCGTCCAGGTCGCATTGCCGACGGACGCCGACAAAACCCAAGAAAGGCACAGATTAAGCTTGCTCATCACAATGGTGCTGCCAGTCGCCGTTTCGGATCAATGGTCGTCAAGCGATAACGGATGGGCTAGATGTCCCAGGCGGATGACGTAGGCAGTCGGCGAAGCCTGCGACGAGGCAGGTTGAGAGTATAAAATGGATCAAGGTAAGCTGGTCGTCAGATAATACATTTAAATTCTCTCTTCGAACTCCTCGGTGAGACCAGTCGTGCCAATCGGTTTCTCAGCGCCGGTGACAAGATAGCCGCAAGTCTGACCATTGGATGCGAGTTGGCTAGATGAAAGGAAGCAGCTGAAATTGGGTTCACTATTTTTCAAACCGGGATCGATGATATCAACCGGTTTTGATCCTGAGCAGGATGTCCTGATCGTAATTTCCAAAGCCCTTGCCGAAAATGTTGATCCCGCCGGGGCGCCTGGCGTCGTCCTTGACGCCGATACGGACGCGGATTGAATGATGGCTCTTCAGATCGAGTGCGGCGAGGCCGGTTTCGGAAATCCT